>NZ_BMHD01000002.1:0-300000 GCF_014640535.1 Cnuibacter physcomitrellae | reverse complement strand
CTCCGGTGCAGGCTGCCGAGATGCAGGCCGCCGAGGTGCAGGCCGTCGTAGCTGATCCGCAGGCGCATCCGGACATCCCCGTCACGCTCCTCACCTCGGAGACGGGCAGCTACCTGCCCCGCGTCGAGGTGAGCATCAACGGGAGCGCCCCCATCCCGATGATGATCGACACCGGGACGAACTTCATGGTCGTCTTCCCCGGCTCGATCGTGGACCCGACCACCCCCGTGATCGACACCGGCATCGCGCAGGGGATCAACTACGACGGCTCGGCCGCATCCGGGACCATCGCCCGCGCGCAGGTCGAGGTCGGGGGAGTCGTCACGACGCCCGGAGACGTCGCGTTCCTCGACGCCACCTCCTGCACCCCGCACTGCCTCGGCTACCAGGATGGCATCGGGGGAGTCATCGGGATCGGTCAGAGGCTGTCCGACAAGCACGACGGGGGCGATCCTGCGAACGCGCTCTATTCACCCTTGGCGCAGCTGACGCCCGAGCTGAGTGCGGGATTCACGGTCGACTTCATGAGCGCGGACCCGGTGATCCGCCTCGGCGCTCCCGCCGACGCCGGTGAGACCGACACCGTGCTCTACCGCGAGCAGGACGGCGACCTCTTCTACCCGAACGGTCAGCCGGTGTACTTCGAGCCCGAGGTCTGCTGGACCATCGTCTACGGCTCCGATTCCGCCAGTGCCTGCAACGACACCGTCTTCGACACAGGGCAGAGCGGCGGGATGATCCGCGGCGATCAGTTCCTGCCGCTCGTGGATCCGGTGCACTCCACGCCCGAACCGGGATCGGGGGCACTCCTCGTCGGTCTGCTGAAGACGGGCGCGACCGTGGTCTGGTCGAGCTCGACCGACGCCGAGCCGTACGCCGAGATGGTGGAGCCCGGGGTCGCGCCGTTCAAGTACGGCCTCTTCTCCGCCGATGCCGAGGACACCTTCAACTCCGGCAACGGCTTCTACCTGAAGCACACCATCGGCTTCGACAACGACACGGGCGAGGTCGTCATCAGCGCCACCGCGGGCACCCCCACGGGCCCGCGCGACGTGCGGGCCGAGGCGGGGGACCAGTCCGTCGTCGCCCACTGGAAGGCGCCCGAGGATGCGGGCGGCTCCGCGATCACGGGGTATGCGGTCCGCGTCACGCCGGTGGGAGGCGGCGCCCCGGTCCTCGTGAACGCCGACGCGCAGGCCGACCACCTGAGGGTCGACGGCCTCACGGGCGGACAGGCGTACTGGGTGTCGGTCGCGGCCGTGAACGACGTCGGCGCGGGTCCGCGCGTCCGGGCCGACGGGCAGGTCGTCCCGTCGGGTGCGACCACGCCGCCGGCGACGGCCGCGGCGTCGCCCGCGCTGGCGAACACGGGCGACGAGACGGCCTCCGGGATCGCCGCTGTCGCGTTCGTGCTGGCCGCCGCGGGCGTGGGTCTGCTCGTCCTCCGTCGCGGTCGCCGCCGCACGTCCTGAGCCCGCGCCGTCCGCGCCGCGTCGCCCGGGTCTGCGTTCGCGGGCGCAGTGCGCGAACCCAGACCACGGCACGGCGCTGACCACTACGCCGAGCGGCGCGCAACCGCCCCTCCCGGGTGAATCGAGGGGCGCCTTCTCGCCGTTCGGCGACCGCGGTCCCTCGACGACCGCCTCCCCACGCGGGTCTTGCGCTCCGGAACTCGGGGCGTTATCGTCGAACCGGTTCGAATCGAACCGGTTCGACGCTAGGACGATGGAGACCTCATGGTGACGATCGGAGACGTGGCCCGCGTCGCGGGAGTGTCTCGGAGCACGGCGTCGTACGCGCTCTCGGGCAAGCGCTCCATCTCGCCGGAGGTCCGTGAGAAGGTCGAGGAGGCCGTCCGCAGCCTCGGCTACACGCCCAACGCCGGCGCCAAGGCCCTCGCCACCTCCCAGACCAAGGTCATCGGACTCCTGGCACGCTTCCTCGAGGACGAGTTCGCGCCTGCGATGCTGCAGTACATCCTCGGGGTCACGAACCAGGCCCGCGAGCGCGGCTACGACACCCTGCTCCTCACCGACGAGGACGGCGTCGCCGCTCTGAAGCGCATCTCCAACTCGCGGATGGTCGACGGCTTCATCCTCCTCAACGTCGCCGAGAACGACGACCGGCTCGACATCCTCCGTCAGGCACCCCAGCCCGGATCCCTCGTCGGCCTCCCCGGCGATCCCACCGGCATCGATGCGTTCGACCTCGACTTCGTGGCGGCGGGGCGGCTCATGGTGGAGACGCTCCACGAGCTCGGCCACCGCTCGCTCATCCTCGTCTCGCAGCCGGAGCACGTGCTCGAGCGCGGGGGAGCGTACGTCTGGCGCCTGGCCAACGCGGCCGAGCAGCGTGCCGCCGAGCTCGGCATCGAGCTGCACCACCACTTCGGATCCTCGAGCCAGCCGGAGATCGGGCGAGAGCTCGAGCAGCTGCTCGACGAGCATCCGTCGGCCACCGGCCTGCTGCTCAACAACGAGGCGGCGGCCGCCGCCCTGCCCAACGTGCTGCACTCGCGGGGGCTGACGGCGCCGGCCGACATCTCGGTCATCGGCCGCTACTCCGACGACTTCGCTCGCACGTTCTCTCTCCCGTACTCCGCCATCGACAGCGCCGCCGACGACCTCGGCCGACGCGCGGTCGAGCGCCTGATCTCCCGCATCGACGGCACCGTCGACGCGGCCACCACCGTCGTCGATCTGCTCGCGCCCCGGATCGACGATCGCGGCAGTACAGCCGTACCGCCATCCCGTCACTGACACCACGAGGTCCGGTTCCCCGGACGTGTTCAAGGAGGAACATCATGATCATCAAGACGATTCGAGGGCCGCTCGTCGTCGCAGTCGCGGCGCTGGCCGTCGGCGCTCTCGCCGGCTGCTCGTCGTCCGGCTCCGGCGGCACCGCGTCGTCGGACTCCGCCGGCGGCACCTACACCTGGTGGGACCCGTACCCGCAGCACGAGGACGGCTCCGACTGGGCCAACCGGGTCCAGGCCTGCGGCACGGAAGCCGGGGTGACGATCCAGCGCACCGCGTACGACACCACCGCCCTGACCAACCAGGCGCTCCTGGCAGCACAGGAGGGCACGGCGCCCGACATCATCCTTCTCGACAACCCCGCCGTGTCGACCCTGGCCGAGACCGGGATGCTGACCACCACCGACGACCTCGGACTCGACACGTCCGACATCGACGCCAACCTCCTCGCCGCGGGCGAGCTGGACGGCAAGGACTACGGCATCCCCATCGGGGCGAACACCCTCGCGCTCTACTACAACGCCGACATCCTGTCCGCCGCCGGCGTCGACCCGGCGTCGATCACCAGCTGGGCCTCGCTCACCGACGCGCTCGCCAAGGTGACCGCCGCGGGCCACAAGGGCATCACCTTCGCGGGGATCAACACCGAGGAGGGCTCGTTCCAGTTCCTCCCGTGGTTCTGGGGCGCCGGCGCCGACCTGACGAAGCTCGACTCGCCCGAGGCGGTCAAGGCCCTCGACCTCTGGACCGACTGGGTCAAGAAGGGGTACGCGCCGCAGTCCGTGATCAGCAACTCCCAGAACACGTCGTGGGAGGAGTTCCTCACCGGCGACTTCGCGTTCGGGGAGAACGGCACGTGGCAGGTGAACAGCGCCGCCGACCAGCCGTTCAAGACCGGCGTCATCGAGCTCCCCGCCGAGACGTCCGGCGTCGCGCCCGCACCGACCGGCGGCGAGTTCATCACCGCGCCCGTGCAGAAGGACACCTCCCGGTACGAGACCACGAAGAAGATCATCGACTGCATGACGACGCCCGAGGGCTTCGTCGAGACGGCGAACACCTTCGCGTACTACATCCCGCCGACCAAGGACGGCCAGGACAAGCTGCTCGCGGAGCACCCCGAGCTCGAGACCTGGGTCTCCGCGGTGCAGGCCGCGAAGGGGCGGACGAGCGACAACCTGGGGACGGACTACCCGCTGATCTCCGAGCAGCTGTGGACCGCCGTGCAGAGCGCGCTCTCCGGGGCCTCCTCGCCCCAGGATGCGCTGACCGCTGCCCAGCAGGCCGCGTCCTCCGCGACGAACGGCAAGTGACGTCAGGTGCCGGGGTGGGTGGCTCCTCCCTCCCGCCCCGGCACCTGATCAACCCCACGACGACGTCGATCGACGACAGAAGCGAAGGAGAGATGATGGCGATCTCCACCGCGCCGGCGGCCCCGCCGACGCGACCCGCCCCGACGAAGGCGGACGCCGAGCCCCGGCGTCGCCGCGCCGGCCGGCTCCAGGGCTCCCGGTGGATCGCGGTGGCGTTCGCCGCCCCGCTGGTGATCTACCTGCTCGCGTTCTACGCGTATCCGCTCATCCGGAGCATCGACCTCAGCGTCCACGACTACACGGTGCGCGCCTTCGTCCAGGGCAACGCCGAGTTCGTCGGCCTCGACAACTACGTCACCGTCCTCACCTCGCCGCTGTTCGGGCAGGCGCTCGCGAACACCGCCGTCTTCGTCGTGGCGTCCCTCGTCTTCCAGTACGCGATCGGCCTGGCGCTCGCGGTGTTCTTCCGCAACAGCTTCCGGCTCAGCGGGGTGCTGCGAGCGCTGTTCCTCGTCCCCTGGCTGCTTCCCCTCATCGTCTCCGGCTCGACCTGGGCCTGGATGCTCAACAGCGACAACGGCGTCGTCAACTCCGTGCTGCAGGCGTTCGGCCTCGGCCAGATCAACTGGCTGACCTCGCCGGACACCTCGATGCTCGCCGTGATCATCGCGAACATCTGGCTCGGGATCCCGTTCAACCTCGTGATCCTCTACTCGGGTCTCCAGAACATCCCCGCCGAGGTGTACGAGGCGGCCTCGCTCGACGGGGCCGGCCCGTGGCGGCAGTTCTGGAGCGTGACCTTCCCGCTGCTGCGCCCGGTCTCCGCCATCACCCTGCTGCTCGGGCTCGTCTACACGCTGAAGGTCGTCGACATCATCTGGATCATGACCAAGGGCGGCCCCGCCGACTCCACGACGACCCTCGCGATCTGGTCGTACCGGGAGGCGTTCGGCACCGGACAGCCCGACCTGTCGCCGGCCGCCGCGGTCGGCAACATCCTCATCGTCATCGCGCTGATCTTCGGCTTCGTGTATCTGCGCACCCAGCGCCGTCAGGAGTCGTCATGACCGCCCGCCGCCCGTGGTGGAAGACCGTGCTCGGCATCGTCTTCATCGCCCTGATGCTCTTCCCCGTGTACTGGATGGTCAACGTCTCGTTCACGAAGACGCAGGACCTCCGGCTCGATCCGCCGCACCTCTTCCCCTTCGACGCCACCCTCGACGGGTACACCGAGGTGCTGCGTCAGCAGCTGCCGAACCTCGGCACGAGCCTCCTCATCGGTCTCGGCTGCGTGGTGCTCACCGTCGTGATCGCGGCACCGGCCGGCTACGCCATCTCCCTGCTGAACCTCCGAGGCGGGCGCACCCTCAACTTCGTGCTGCTGGTCGCCCAGATGATCCCGGGCGTCGTGATGGCGATGGGGTTCTACGCCATCTACGTTCGGCTCGGCCTCCTCAACAGCATCGGCGGGCTGATCCTGGCCGACTCGACGATCGCGGTGCCGTTCGGCGTGCTGCTGTTCACCGCGTTCATGAGCGGCCTGCCTCGCGAGCTCCTGCAGGCGGCCCGCGTCGACGGCGCCGGTGCCTGGCGGACCTTCGTCTCCGTGGTGCTCCCGCTGAGCCGCAACTCCGCCCTCACCGTCGCGCTGTTCGCCTTCCTCTGGGCCTGGTCGGACTTCGTCTTCGCCTCGACCCTGGCGCGGAACTCCGACCTGAAGCCCGTCACCCTCGGCATCTACGCCTACATCGGCAACAACACGACGCAGTGGAACGCCATCATGGCGACCGCCGTCGTGGCCTCCATCCCCGCGGCGATCCTTCTCATCGTCGCCCAGCGCTACGTCGCCGCCGGTGTCACCGCCGGCGCAGTGAAGGACTGACGCCGTGACCCTGCCCACCAGCATCGCGCATCCGCTCTCGGACGCCGCGGCGGCCTGTGCGGCGCCGGTGCGGCCGACGAGGTCGGCGATCCAGGGCGTCGCCGTCACCGACGTCCAGCTCGACGCCGACGGCTTCTGGGGCCGACGCCAGGCGATCAACAGCGCCGCCACGCTCGAGCACTGCCTGCAGTGGATGGAGCGCCTGGGCTGGCTGGAGAACTTCGACCGCGTCGCCCGCGGCGAGGCCGCGCCTTCGCGTCCGGGGTGGCAGTTCTCCGACTCCGAGGTCTACAAGCTGCTCGAGGCGATGGCCTGGGACCTCGCGCGCACGCCCGACGCGGGGCTGGAGGCGACCTTCGATGCCCTGGTCGACCGGATCGGCGCCGCGCAGGACGACGACGGCTACCTGAACACCGCGTTCGGGCATCCGGGACGCCCGCCGCGCTGGTCCGATCTGGCGATGGGGCACGAGCTCTACAACGCCGGCCACCTGATCCAGGCGGGCGTGGCGCGCTTCCGCACGGGGCACGACGATCGTCTCGTCGAGATCGCCCGTCGTGCGGCGGATCAGATCTGCGAAGAGTTCGGGGAGGGCGGGCTGGATGCGGTCTGCGGCCACCCCGAGATAGAGGTGGCGCTCGTCGAGAGCGGGCGCGCTCTCGGCGAGCGTCGCTACCTCGAACAGGCGCGCCTGTTCATCGACCGCCGCGGCCGCGGCACCCTGCCCGTGCGGCCGCTGCTGTCGGCGGAGTACTTCCAGGACGACGTGCCCGTGCGGGAGGCGGCCGTCCTGCGCGGTCATGCCGTCCGCGCGCTGTACCTGACCGCCGGCGCACTCGACGTCGCGGTGGAGACCGACGACGACGAGCTGTTCGACGCCGTCACGCGCCAGTGGGAGCACACGGTCGCGCGCCGCACCTACCTGACAGGCGGCATGGGATCCCGGCATCAGGACGAGGGGTTCGGGGACGACTGGGAGCTCCCGGCCGACCGCGCCTACTGTGAGACCTGCGCCGGGGTGGGATCGATCATGCTCGCCTGGCGCCTCTACCTCGCCACCGGAGAGGTCCGATACGCCGATCTCATCGAGCGCACCCTCTTCAACGTGGTCGCCACCTCGCCGAGCGCCGACGGCACCACCTTCTTCTACGCCAACCCACTGCAGCAGCGGGAACCCGGCGCTCCCGCGGGCGACGGCGTGAACAGGCGCGCCGAAGGCGGCATCCGAGCCCCCTGGTTCGACGTCTCCTGCTGCCCGACCAACGTCGCCCGGACGCTGGCCTCCCTCGGCTCCTACGTCGCCTCGGTCGACACCGAGGGGCTCGCGCTGCTGCAGTACGCCGCGGGGGAGGTGCGCGCCGGCGGCTTCGTCCTGCGGATCGACACCGCCTACCCCGCCGAGGGGATCGTGCGCGTCCACGTCGTCGAGGCACCGGACGGGGTGCGTCGGCTGCGCCTCCGCATCCCCTCGTGGGCGCCGGATGCGTCGCTCCGGGTCGGGGACGGCGACCCGATGCCGGTCGAGCCCGGCTGGGCCGACGTGACGCGGAGGTTCGCCGCGGGCGACCGGGTCGTCCTCGAGCTCCCGACATCGCCGCGGTTCACCTGGCCCGATCCTCGCATCGACGGAGTGCGCGACACGGTCGCGGTCGAGCGCGGGCCGCTCGTGCTCTGCCTCGAGTCGACCGACCTGCCCGACGGGATCTCGCTCGACGACGTGCGTGCGGTCACGTCCTCGGCGCCGGTGGCCCACGGCGACGGGGCGCGGCTCACCGCCACCGTCGACGCACGGGAGACCGTCGACGGAGCGTTCCCGTACGGCTCGCGACGCCCCTCCGCCACCCGGACGGCTCCCCTCGACCTCGCGCTCGTCCCGTATCACCGCTGGGCCGAGCGCGGGCCGGCGACCATGCGAGTCTTCCTCCCCGTGGGGGAGTGACCCGCCCGAGCCGGTCCTCGCGTCCCTGGCCTCACCCGCCATCCGTCCCGCAGCACACCGTCTGGAGAGGTCCACCGTGACAGCACCGTCCCGCCTGTCGTTCGACATCCGCGAGATCCCGTTCAGCCGTCGCGGCGCGTGGTTCGACGTCTCTCCGGTGGTCGGCCTGCACACGATGCGCGAGCATCTGCACCTCGTGTCGCACCAGACCGGGATGCACCCGATCGTCCGCTTCGAACCGGACGCCGAGGCGCCCACGCTCGAGGCCTCGCCGGCGTGCCTCCGCTGGCGCACGCCCGAGGGAGCGGTCGAGGCCGTCTTCGAGGACGACAGCACTCTCCGGATGCGCGGACGCGGACTGGCGATGACGATCGCGGACGCGACCTCGGAGCTCACGCCCTTCACCGGGTCGTACCTCTTCCGCGACCCGGTCGACGGCGCCGCGGTCCTCACCTCCTACGAGACCGGACGACGGTACCGCGTCACCGTCGTGGCAGGGGAGATCGCCGTCACCGGGGCCGAGCTGCTGGGCGCGGGCGCCCGCTCGATCCTCGCGAGCGGGGCCGAGTGGGAGATCGCGATCGAGGAGTACGAGACCGCGCGAGCCCCGTACTCGGCTCGCCGGTCGTTCGACGACCTCGTGGCCGAGGTCGAGGCCGAGTTCGACGAGTACGTGGAGCGGGTGGCGCCCTGGCGGAGCGAGCGCTCACCCGCCGCCGCGGCGGCGAGCTACGTGCTCTGGTCGGCGACCGTGTCGCCGAAGGGGTTCCTCGAGCGCGAGTCGATCGTCATGTCGAAGCACTGGATGGACAAGGTCTGGAGCTGGGATCACTGCTTCAACGCGCTCGCCCTCGCACCCGGCCTGCCGCGCGAGGCCGTGGAGCAGTTCCGGGTCGTCTTCGACTTCCAGGACCCCTCGGGAGCGCTGCCCGACTCGGTCACGCACTCCGAGGTGCTCTACAACTTCGTGAAGCCGCCGATCCACGGATGGGCGCTCCGCAAGCTCCGCGCCTCCCTGGGCGCCCCGCTCACGCCCTCCGAGCTCGTCGAGATCTACGACGCGCTCGCAGCCTGGACCCGGTTCTGGCTCGACCGCCGACGAGTTCCCGGGCATCCGCTCGCTCACTACCAGCACGGCAACGACAGCGGATGGGACAACGCCACCACCTTCGACCGCGACCGCGTCATCGAGGCGCCCGATCTCGCCGCCTTCCTCGTGGTGCAGCTGGAGGCGCTCGCCGGCCTGGCGGTCGAGGTGGCGCGCGACCAGGACGCCGTGGGCTGGCGCGCTGAGGCGCGGTCGATCCGCGCGGCCCTGCTGGAGCTGTGGGACGGGGAGTCCTTCGTCGCTCGCGCGCCCGAGAGCGGGCGCGCGAGCACGACCACCTCGCTGCTGAACACCCTGCCCATCGTGGCGTCGCCCGAGCTCCCCGACGAGATCAACGGACTCCTCGCCGCGCGGATCGAACGGCACCTGACCGACTTCGGGCCCGCCACCGAGCTCGTCGACAGCCCGGAGTACGAGGCGGACGGATACTGGCGCGGACCCGTCTGGGCGCCGTCGACCGTGCTCGTCGAGGACGGCCTCCGGCAGGCGGGGGAGACCGCGCTGGCCGACCGGATCAGCGAGCGCTTCCGGCGCCTGTGCGAGCGCTCCGGCTTCGCGGAGAACTTCGACGCCCTCACCGGCGCGGGCCTGCGCGACCGCGCCTACACCTGGACGGCGAGCTGCTACCTGCTGCTGGCTCGGGAGGCCGAGGAGCGCGCCGCCGCGGGCTGACCGGCTCGACCGGCTCGACCGGGGCAGGGGTGACCGCGGTCTCACGATACCCAGAGCGAACCGTCGCGTGACGTTCAGCGAACGGCCCCCGTCCGGGGTTGACGCGAGCGCTACTGTGGTCTCACTCTCCGTGGGTTCGCGGGGGTCAGGGCCCGACGGCCGCCGGGAGCGCGGCGGGGCGCGAGACGAAGGGATGATCGACATGGGTTTCGTCACCACCGAGGACGGCGCTGAGATCTTCTACAAGGACTGGGGTCCGAAGGATGCCCAGCCGATCATGTTCCATCATGGTTGGCCGTTGTCGTCGGATGACTGGGATGCGCAGATGCTGTTCTTCCTGCAGCACGGGTACCGTGTGGTCGCCAGCGATCGTCGTGGGCATGGCCGGTCGTCGCAGATCGACACCGGGCATGACATGGACCACTACGCCAGTGACGCGGACGCGGTCGTGCAGCATCTGGACCTGACGAACGCGATCCACATCGGTCACTCCACCGGTGGCGGTCAGGTCGCCCGGTATGTGGCGAAGTACGGGGAGCCGCAGGGTCGGGTGGCGAAGGCGGTGCTGGTGGCGTCGGTGCCGCCGCTGATGGTGCAGACCGATGCGAATCCGGAGGGTACCCCGATCTCGGTGTTCGACGGGTTCCGGAGCGCGTTGGCGGCGAACCGGGCGCAGTTCTTCCGTGATGTCGCGGCGGGTCCGTTCTACGGGTTCAACCGGGAGGGTGCGGAGGTGTCGGTGCCGGTGATCGACAACTGGTGGCGTCAGGGCATGACCGGGAGTGCGTTGGCGCACTACGAGGGCATCAAGGCGTTCTCGGAGACGGATCAGACCGAGGATCTGAAGGCGATCAGTGTGCCGGTGCTGGTGACGCAGGGTGATGATGACCAGATCGTGCCGTACAAGGACGCGTCGCTGAAGCAGCATGAGCTGCTGCAGAACTCGACGTTGAAGATCTACGAGGGCTACCCGCACGGCATGCTCACCACCCACGCCGATGTCCTGAACCCCGACCTCCTCGCCTTCATCCAGGCCTAGGACCGGACCACCCACGAACCGGAGCGGCGCATCCCCTGGCGAGGGATGCGCCGCTCCGGCGTTCGGTGCTCACACTTCGGGCGCTCAGGCGGCGGGCGCGGCCTCGAGTGCGGCCTCGGCGCGGGCGGGGGTCCCCGCAGCGAGGTCGCGAGCGAGACCGCGACGGGTGGCCAGGTAGAGCACGACGCCGGTGGCGAAGACGACGACCTCGGTGATCGTCATCGCCCAGATGAGCCCCGGCAGGCCGAACCAGAGGTTCGCGACGACGACGATCGGGATGAACAGCACACCCTGGGCCATCGACATCGTGATCGCGGCCACCGAGCGTCCCGCCGCCTGGAAGAGGGTCGTGAACAGGCCGGTGAACCCGTTGACGACCGTCGCCACGAGCTGGGCGGTGAGGATGAGGACGCCCACCGCGATCACGGAGGAATCGGAGGAGAACAGCCCGAACACCTGCTCCCGGAAGAGGAACACCGTGCCGGAGAACACCAGCACGATCGCCCCGATCGCGAGTGCGGCGGCACGCAGAGAGGCGTTCAGGCGCATCCGATCGCCCTTGCCGAACGAGTAGGCCAGCAGGGGCAGGATGCCGATGGTGACACCCATCACGAGAAACTCCGGGAGCTGGGCGATGCGGAGCCCCACGCCCATCGCGGCCAGGGTGCCGTCGCCGTAGGCGATCGCGAGGTTGTTCATCACGAGCGCGGTGACGATGAGGAACGACGACTGCAGCAGCTCACCCACACCCACGCCGAACACCGGCTTGAGGATGGCGGGTGAGAGCGTGAACCACCGCGGGGCGAGGCTCATGTGCTCGCTGCGGCGCTGGAGGAACCACGCGTAGTAGCCCACGGCGAGGAGGTTCGCGAGCCCGACGGCCAGCGCCGCTCCGGCGACGCCCCAGCCGAGCACGAGGATGAACAGCACGTCGAACACCAGGTTGCCCACGGTCGAGGCGATCAGGCCGATCATCGACTGCTTCGCCGCACCCTGGGCGCGGACGAGCTGCTCGAGGCAGAACATCGCGGCGAGCACGGGGACGAAGGCGAGCATGACCGCCACATACGCGCTCGTCGCCGGAGCCGAGGCGGCATCCGCGCCGAGGAGGCGGACGAGCGGGTCGAGGAGCAGAAGGCCCAGGCCTCCCACCACGACGCCCGTGACCACGGAGCCCCAGAGAGCGAACGAGGACACGCGCTTGATGTCCGCCGTCTTCGCGGGGTCGTGCTCGGCCGCGCCGAGCAGGCGCGACACCAAGGCGCCGCCGCCCACGCCGAAGACGCCGCCGACCGCCATCACCAGCCCGAGGAGGGGGAGGCCGAAGGTGATCGCCGCGAGGAGGGCGCTGTCGTGGAGCGAGCCGACGAAGCCCGCGTTGATGATGTTGTAGACGGCCCCGACGCTCACACCGGCCGCCATCGGCACCGCGAGGTGGACGAGAGCACGCCAGACGGGAGCGGAGGAGAGGTACCAGCGGTCGGTGCCGCGGGCGGGGGAGTCGTTCGAGGCGGGCGAGGCGTTCGGGGTGAGGGGTTCATGCTGGATCGTCATGAGGTGCTCCTTTCGGGCGTGACGGATCGCGCGACGGCGGGTCGCCGAAGCGTGGGGGGAGCGCGCGGCGGCGAGGAGCCGGGGCGCGGCGGGAGAGCGCGCCGCGGAGAGTCGGCGCGCACGAGTGCGGACGCGACGCATCGCGGAGCGAGCGAGCGAGGAGAGGGTGACGAGGTCCGTCACCCGGGGGAGTAGGGAGTGAGGGGGAGGGTCAGCGCTCCGGCAGTGGCGGAAGCTCGTCCGTCACCTTCCTGAGCAGGCCGTGCAGGGTGGCCCGCTCGGCGGGGTCGAGGGGCGACAGGATGTCGTCCTCCATGCCGAGCATCGCCTCACGGGCGCCCGCGACGAGGGCGACGGCCTCGGGCGTCGCGTAGACGCGCTTGGCCCGATCGTCGCCGTTCTCGCTGCGCCGCTCGACGAGACCGCGCTTCTCGAGTCCCTGCAGAAGGCTCGAGACGCTGGCCGCGCTCGTGCGGCTCATGCGTGCGATGTCTCGCTGCATCGCACCGGGGTTCTCGGCGAGCCACCCGAGCGTCCGGCCCTGCTCCGGGGTGAGGCCGCGCTCGCGGTTCCACTCCTCGGCGGCCTTGAACTGGGCGAAGCCCACCCAGCGCATGAGGCCGAGCGTGCTCTCGATGAACTCCATGATCAGAACTATGACAGTTAGATATCAAACTGTCAACCCTCGAAGTGGATTAGGCTGGGCGCATGACCGAGACGCTCGTCATCCTGGTGCTCGCCCTCGTGGTGATCGCGTTCGCGACCCTCGTGGGGCCGAAGCTGGGTGTCGCCGCACCCCTCGTCCTCGTCCTCGCGGGTGTCGGCGCCAGCTTCCTCCCGGTGTTCGCCTCGGTCGAGATCGAGCCGGAGTGGATCCTCGCGGGAGTGCTGCCACCCCTGCTCTACTCGTCGGCGGTCTCCATGCCCGCGATGAACTTCCGGCGGGAGTTCGGCGCCATCGGCGGGCTGTCGGTGGTGCTCGTGGTCGTCACCTCGCTCGCGCTGGGGCTGTTCTTCATGGTCGTCATCCCCGATCTGGGGTTCGCCTGGGGCGTCGCGCTGGGGGCGATCATCAGCCCGACGGATGCGGTCGCCACCTCCATCATCAAGCGCACGTCGGTCTCCAAGCGCGTCGTGGCGATCCTCGACGGGGAGAGCCTGCTCAACGACGCGACCGCTCTGGTGCTCCTGCGCACCGCGATCGTCGCCACGGCGGCCGCCTTCTCCTTCTGGGGAACGGTCGGCACCTTCGCGTACTCGGTGGTCGTCGCGGTCGTCATCGGCTGGCTCGCGGCGCTGCTCGGCCTCCTTCTCCGGAGGCGGATCTCGAACCCCACGGTCAACACCGTGCTGTCGTTCACCCTCCCCTTCGTCGCGTCGATCCCCGCGGAGGTGCTCGGCGCCTCCGGTCTGGTGGCGGCGGTCGTGGCGGGCATCGTCACCGGCATCCGTGCCCCGCGCGACCTCACCCCGCAGACCCGGCTCTCGGACTCGCAGAACTGGCGCACGGTCGAGCTCGTGCTGGAGGGCGCGGTCTTCCTCACGATGGGCATCCAGATCACGTCGATCCTCGCCGACGTCGAGCGCGAGCACGCGGGCATCGGCCTCGCGGTCCTCATCGCCGCCGGCGCCCTGGTGATCACGCTGCTGGTGCGGGCCGCCTACGTCGGGCCGCTCCTCGCCGTCCTGGCGTGGCGATCGAGGCGACTGGCACGGGTGAAGGACCGCGTGCAGGGCATGCAGGAGCGCATCTCCTCGCCGGAGGGGGCGGAGGAGACGTTCGCGGAGGTGAACCGCCGCCGCCGGCCCCGTTCCGATCGCGACATCCAGCGCTTCGTCTCGCGCGTGACCCAGGTGGTCGCGGACGTCGAGTACTTCCTCCGGGCGCCGTTGGGCTGGCGTGAGGGGACCGCGGTGGTCTGGGCGGGCATGCGCGGCGCGGTCACCGTGGCGGCGGCGCAGACCCTTCCCGAGGGCACCCCGCAGCGGCCCGTGCTGATCCTCGTCGCGTTCGCGGTAGCCGTGCTGTCGCTGCTCGTGCAGGGTGGGACGATCGGGCCGCTGCTGAAGCGGATCTCGCCCCCGGTGGATGCCGACGCGGTCGCCGAGCAGGCGGACGAGGAGCGCTCGCGCCTGTTCGAGCTGATGCGCACGAGCGGCGAGACGATCCAGGCGCCGACCGTCGACGGGCAGCGCACACCCGAGTCGTTCGAGCGGGCGAAGCAGTATCAGCTCGCGGTGATCGCCGCCCAGCGCGCCGCACTCCTCGACGCCCGCGACAACGGCACCTTCGACGCGGACGTGCTGGAGAACGCCCTGGCCAACCTCGACGCGTCGCAGATCGCGCTCGAGATGCGCGCCTCCATGGCCGAGTGAGCGACGGTCGGCGGAGCGATCGTCAGCCCGCCTGCTCCACTGCGGTCGCGTGCAGCCGCTGGAGGCCGGTGACCCGCAGGAGGTCGAGCCGTGACGCGTCCTCCGAGCCGGGAACGGCCGTGTAGACCACGATCCTGAGGTCGCTGCCCGGGACGGTGAGGACGTCGCAGTCGAGCGTGATCCGGCCGACCGGGGTGTCGGTCATCGTCTTCCGACTCGACCGGTGCTCGGCGATGCGGGCGGTCGACCAGCGCTCGGCGAAGTCGGGGGAGGCCGCCCGCAGCCTGGCGACGAGGTCGGCGAGCGCGGCGTCGGCCGGATACCTGCCCAGCGCCGCGCGCAGGTCGGCGACGAGGTCGGCGGAGAACTCCTCCTCGTGGCGGTCGTCGAACTCGGTGCCCGGATGCCCGGCCGTGAAGTGACGCCAGACCAGGTTCGCGTCGAGGCCGTGGCGGCCGCTCGGGTCGCCGGTGAGAGCCGCCCAGAGACCGTTCCAGAGCAGGATGTCCCAGGTCGCGGTGAAGACGGCGAGCGGGACGTCGCCGAGCCGGTCGATCAGGCGCTGGACGCCCGGCGCGACGTGCCGCGGGACGACCGTGGCCGGGGGAGGGGCGACGCCGGCGACCCGATGGAGATGGTCGCGTTCCTCGTCGCTCAACCGCAGGGCGTTCGCGAGCGCGCCGAGCAGCTGCGGTGACGGATGCGTGGATCGCCCCTGCTCGAGCCGCACCACGTAGTCGACGCTCACGCCGGCCAGCGCGGCCAGCTCCTCCCGCCGCAGTCCCGGCGCGCGTCGGACGCCGCCCGCGGGAAGCCCCACCTCGACCGGGTCGACGCGGTCGCGCCAGGCCCGCAGCACGCTCGCGAACTCCTCCATGCCCCCATCCTGCCCCGCGCCTCCGTCATCATCCTGGTACCGGTGGTCCCACCGTCGACCGGGGCCTGGGTGCGGGAGCCGCCGCGGCGCAGCATCGGAGCATGACGAACACACTCATCACCGGAGCCAACCGGAGCCTGGGGCTCGAGACCGCCCGCCGCCTCATCGAGGCCGGCCACACCGTCTATGCCGGGATGCGCGATCCGGCCGCGGGAGAGGCCGTCCGAGAGCTCGGCGCTCGCGTGCTGCAGCTCGACGTGACCGATCAGGACAGCGTCGACGCGGCGATGAGGGACATCCCCGCACTGGACGTGCTGATCAACAACGCGGGCGTCCTCGGCCACTCCTTCACCGTCGACGACCTGGACGCGACGGCCATGCAGACCGTCCTCGACACGAACGTGGTCGGGATCGTCAGGGTCACCCAGGCCGCGCTTTCTCTGCTGCGGGAGTCGACGCATCCGGTGGTCGTCAACGTCGCCTCGGGTGTCGGCTGGCCCCGCTTCCTCCTGGGCGAGGGCCGCGACGAGCGCCCGGTGCTCTCGGTGCCCTACGCCGCGTCCAAGGCGGCGGTGGTCGCGCTCACCGTGCAGTACGCGAAGAACCTGCCGACCTTCCGCGTGAACGCGAGCGATCCCGGCTACACCGCCACCGATTTCAACGGGCACAGCGGTCATCAGACGGTCACGGAGGGCACGGATGCGACGGTCGCGCTCGCGATGGTCGCGCCGGATGGTCCGACGGGCGAGTTCCACGACCGCACCGGGCGGATCGCGTACTGAGGGGACGGCGGTGGCGGGTCAGCTCCGGCGGTGCTCGCCGATGACGAGGGCGAGCACGCCGAGCACGAGCACCCCCACCACCGCCACCCCGAGGGCGAACAGCAGGGCGAGAAGGGGCTCGCGGGTGACGAGGCCGACCGCGAGACCGGTGAACACCGCCATCGCGCCGGCCAGGGCGAGCAGCTCCACCGGGCGCAGCGGGCGGGACGGATGAGAGGCCATGCGTTCCGACCGGCTCAGTCGCCGGTGAGGGAGTGCTTGAGGCGACGCTGGGCGAGCGCGGCCTGGGTGGATGCGCGACCCAGGCCCTTGCGGAGCCTCTTGCCGCGCTCGACGTCGAAGCCGCGGGCACGCAGCCGAGCCTCGCGGTCGCGTTCCTTCCGCTTGCGCTTCGCGGCGGATCGGCGCCGCAGCACGAACAGGCCCACTGCGCCCGCCACGACCACGAGCAGAGTGATGCGGCCGCCGGGGCCCTTGCCGTCGTCGCGGTCGGGGTCCGTCGTCGGGGTCTGGGTCATGCTGCCCAGGCTGGCACCGAACCGGCATCCCCGCCAGGTGCTCACCTTCCCCTGTGTCGGACGGCCTCGCTACTCTGGCTGCACCATCGACGACGAGGAGACCGACATGGCCATCACGCTGAGCCCGTACCTCAACTTCCGCGACCAGGCCGAGGCGGCCGTGACCTTCTACCACTCGGTGACGGGCGGCGACCTCACGATGTCCCGCTACTCCGAGTTCGGCGTGAGCGATGATCCCGCCGAGGGCGACAAGATCATGCACGCCCAGCTGATCCTCCCGTCCGGCCTGATCCTCATGGCGGCCGACGTCCCGAACCGCATGGAGCACGCGCGCGGGGTCAACGACGCCTCGGTCGCGCTGTTCGGCGACGACGAGGAGGAGCTGACGCGGCTCTACGAAGGGCTCTCCGAGGGCGGCACGATCGGCGAGCCGCTCGCCAAGGCCCCGTGGGGCGACAGCTTCGGGTCGTTCACCGACCGGTTCGGCGTCGACTGGCTCGTGAACATCTCCCCGGCGTCGCGCGACTGAGCCCCGCCGCGTCGACGGGTTCCGGCGCGGGCCACTCCGACTCGGGCCACTCCGAGTCGGGCCACGGCGGCGGCGACGCTAGAAGTCGTCGACGTGGAGGTGGTTGCAGGTGTCGTCGAACTGGGTGAAGTTGCTCCAGCTGTCGCTCGTCCCGGCGCTGCGGCGGCAGTTCGCCTGGCCCACGCGCGATCCGCTCGGCATCACGCCGTTCAGCACGTCGATGAGCTGCAGCGAGGCGGAGTTGGCGCCGGTCGTCGCCATCCCGCCCACCGAGGTGAAGTCGACGGCGTGGCCGCCGCCGTCGCGGTAGTGGGCGGATGCGGTCCCTGCGCCCTCGATCTGCCCCGTGCAGCGTCGGCTGATGTCGCTGACGCCGGCGCTGCCGAAGGCCCGGACGGCCGCCACCATCGCCTGGAGGATCGAGGTGTCGATCGTGCAGTTCGGCACGGTCTTGCCCTCGGCGATCCACTCGATCTCGAAGATGTGGTCGGGGTAGGAGCCGTGGAACTGGCCGGCGGCGACGTAGCCCATGAGCTCCTGCGCCAGCGCCTGGTCGTCGGAGGAGACCGGCCCGACGGACTGACCCCCTCCGTGCGCCGCTGCGGCGGCGGCTGCGGCAGCAGCGGCGGCGGCGGCCGCGGCGGCGGCCACACCCGCCTGGTACTGCTGCTCGGTGGTGGCCAGGTTCTGCTGGAGGGTGGTGAGCTGGGCCTGCAGCTCCGCCTCGTGCGCGTTCTGCTCGGTGAGGGCGGCGACCATCGCCTGCTGCGCCTCGGCGGCCTGCTCGAGGGCGTCCTGTGCGGCCTGCTGGAGCTGCGTCAGCTCCTGCTTGGCCACGTCGGCCTGAGCCGAGAGCGACTGAGCCGTGTTGCTGTCCTGCTTGGCCTCGGCGTAGATGCCGTTGATGGTCTCGGTCAGCTTGCCCATCGAGCTGAGCTTGGCGAGCACCTGGTCGGCCTGTGCGGCGTCGCTGCCGATGAGCACCGAGGTCACGCTCGGACCGCCCGTCTTCGCGAAGTCGGCGGCGAAGAGGGCCGCCTGCCTGCTGGCCGCATCCGACTTCGCCTGCCACTGCGCCGCCGACGCCGAGAGCGCATCGGCCTTGGCCTGCCCAGCCGTGAGCGCCGTCTGAGCGGCATCGGCCTCGGCCGTGCGCTGCTCGACGAGGGCCTGCGCGGCGGTCGCCTTGGCCTGCAGGTCGGCGATCAGGGCGGTGATCTGGTCGATCTCCGCCTGCTTGGCGCTCTCGCTGGCCTTGGCGTTCTGCACGTCGTCCCACGTCGGGTAGTCGGCGGCATAGGCGGGAGCGCCGACGACGGTGGCGCCGATGGTCAGCGTGAGCGTGGCGAGGATCGCGGCCGCGAATCGGCCGGCACCTCCGCGCGCACGCGCACGACGTCGGGATGGGGGCATGGGACCTGTCCTGTCGGGAGGGGGCGCGCTCGCGCCTGGCACCGACCCTGTCTAACATCCGGCCGCCGGTCTTCGCGCCCGCGACGCGCGCCATCCGCGGTACTCATAGCCACGCCCCGGGTGAGGCGGACCGGTCAGTCGGCGATGTCGCCCTCGCCGCCGGGATCCGGGTGCCCGTCGGCCAGGAACGCCCCGCCGATCGGCTGTCCGGACCAGCGCGTCATGCGCCAGCCCGCGCTGGGCGACCCCTCCATGACGACCATGCCGGTGTTGTCGAGGCGGAGGCCGGACGAGCTCTCCTCGTCGAGGTTCTCCGCGGTCCCCGCGCTCCACACCCGGATGGCGGCGCCGTGGCTGAAGAGGGCCACCGTCTCGTCGTCGGAGTGCTGCGACACGATCCGCTCGACGGCGCCGTCGAAGCGGGCGAAGAAGCCGTGGCCGTCCTCACCGCCCTCGATGCGCACGGAGCGGTCGTGCCACCAGGCGACGATCGGCTCGAGATAGCCCCGGAACGCCTCCTCGTCGGAGCGATGCTCCCAGACGCCCGCGTAGATCTCCTGCGCCCCCTCCACGACCTGGATGGGCAGGCCGCGCCGAGTGGCGAGCGGGGTCGCCGTGATCGACGTGCGGAGGAGGGTGGAGGCGTAGATCGCCGAGATCGGCTCTTCCTCGAGAGCCTGCGGGATCGCCGCGGCCTGGCGCTCGCCCATCTCCGTCAGCCCCGGCCCGGGGTACTCCGAGCTGATCTCCCCTCGGGCGTTCTCCGGCGTCTCCCCGTGTCTGATCAGCAGCAGTCTCATCGTCCCCAGCCTAGACGAGCGGGGTCGTCGGGACGCCGGGTCGGGGCACCGCTCGTCCGGTCAGCGGCGGGTCAGGCGCACGACCGGGATCACGCGGCCGGCGGCTCGCTCCTCGTACTGGCGGAACCCCTCGGACCGCTCGGTGAACTGCGACCACGCGGCATCCCGTTCCGGTCCGGTCAGCACCTCGGCGACGACGTCGACCCTCTCGATGCCGGCATCGCCGGGCACCTCGATCGAGGCCTCGGGCGTGCCGACGAGGTTGAAGTACCAGGCCGGGTTGTCGGGCGCACCGCCCTTCGAGGCGGCGATCAGCCACGACCCGTCGGGTTGACGGAGGGCCAGGACGGGGCTCTCGCGCTCGGTGCCGCTCTTGGATCCGATCGAATGGAGGATGACCAGGCTGTCGCCGAAACCGGCCGTGGTGACCCGCCCGCCGTTCGCGCGGAACTCCTCGAGGATCCGGGTGTTGAAGTCGCTCATGCCGCCAGCTTGTCAGACACGAGCAGCTCCGCGGCCAGCAGGGCGAGCGTGCGCTCGCGGGACGGGGTCGAGGTCATGGGCTGCGCCGCCCAGGCGCCGCCCGCGGGCGACACCATCACCTCGTCGACGCCGTAGCGCTCCGCGCCCTTCCGGATGCGGTCGGCGACCTCGGCGGGCTCGCCGATCATCCAGCGCTCCTCCTGCTCGGCGATGGAGGCCTCCTCGACGGGGGTCAGCGCCGTGGCCTGAGCCTCGTCGATGGTGAGCTGGGGGCCGAGCGTGCCGCCGGTGCGCAGGCGCGCCATGGTGATCAGCTGGGGGAGGGCGGCGAGACGGGCCGCCTCGGCGTCCTCCGCGACCGACGCGTTGACGGTGAGCAGGGTCTTCGGCGCGGCGAGCGCCTCCGACGGCTGGAACCCGGAACGGTACAGGTCGAGCGCGCGGTCGATGCCGGGAGCCCCGAAGTGGTTGGCGTAGACGAAGGCGAGACCGAGCTGGGCGGCGAGCGCCGCGCTGTAGTCGCTCGACCCCAGAAGCCAGACCTCGGGAGCGCTCGTCGACCGGGGCGTGGCCCTCAGCTCGTAGCTCCGGCCGCGGATGTTCAGCCCGACGCCGGGCTGCTCGTCTCCGAACGGCGCCGACGCCGGCGCCCGGTCGGACCCGAGCAGCGCGGCCACGGTCTCGACGTCCTGCGGGAAGTCGGCGGCGGGATCCGCATCCGCGGGCCCACGCCGGCCGCGCAGCATGTAGGCGGTCACCGGGTCGGAGCCCGGGGCCCGCCCGAGGCCGAGGTCGATGCGACCCGGGTGCATCGCCTCGAGGAGCGCGAACTGCTCCGCCACGGCCAGCGGCGCGTGGTTGGGGAGCATGACACCCCCCGAGCCGAGTCGGATGCGCTCGGTCGCGGTGGCGAGGTGGGCGATGAGCGTCGAGGGCGTGGTGGACGCCACGGCCGGCATGTTGTGGTGCTCGGCGACCCAGAACCGCGTGTAGCCGAGGCGGTCGGCGGTCTGGGCGAGGGCGACGCTCGCGGCCACGGCCTGCGCCGTGGTCTGACCGGCGCGCACCGGGATGAGGTCGAGGACGGAGAGCTGAGTCATGACCCTCTGTACAGCGTCCCGCGTGGGCGAGGTATTCCGATCCGGATCGACGAGGACACCCGCACGAGGGGAATGTGGCGAAATCCGGCGAGTTTCCGCTGATCAGCGAGGGCACGACCGTATGGTGACCGTGTGTGGCGCGCCGATAAGAGACGAGACGCGGACGAGCTGACGTCCGCGACCGACGCTGCCGAGACGGCCTGGGGTCGTCACGGCGCGTCGTCGTCCGAGATTCCCCTGGGCCAGGTCTTCACGACCGAGAGCCTCGTCGACCCTACCCGGGAGGAGTGGCGGGCCGAGATCGCCCAGCTCGGCGGCGTGAGTCCGCTGATCCACTTCGACGACTCGCCACGGTCCCGGATCGAGCTGTCCACCACCCACCCCGGCGGGCTCGCGCAGTTCATCACGGGCAACGCGACCCTCCTGTCGAACCTGATCCGCGACGAGCTGGCCCTGCGCAACGCCCGGCTCGCGGCGGGCGTCATCACCGACAAGGGCGTCGAGCTGCGCTCGGTGCGCGGCATCGACGCCGTGCACCTCGCCATCGGGCTCGCCGAGTGGCGCACCGACGACGACTCGTTCCGCGCCCCGGTGCTGCTGCGCCCCATCTCGGTGCGACGCTACGGACGCGACTTCGAGCTCAAGCTGCGCGGCCGCGCCTACGTCAACCCCGAGCTCGTGCGCGCCCTCGCGGAGCAGTTCCAGATCTCGATCGACGAGCGCACGTTCGTCGAGCTGGCCGAGCAGTCGGGCGTGTTCAAGCCGCAGCCGGTCATCGACCGCCTGCGCGGGCTCACCTCGCACCTGCCGTGGTTCTCCGTGCATCCGCGTCTGGTCGTCTCCACCTTCGCCGACGTCGCCAGCGCGATGGCGGCGGATGCGCGCGCCATCCAGCACCCGGTGCTCGACGCGATCGCCGGCAACCTCACCGCCCGCCGCGCCGTGCAGGACGGCTACCACCCGGCCGAGCCGGCGCCTCAGGACCACCGCGCCCCCTCCACCGACACGCTCCTGCTCGACGCCGACGGCGAGCAGGAGAACGTCATCAGCCAGATCGCCGCGGGCAACTCGCTCGTGGTGAAGACGCTGCCCGGGACCGGCGGCACGCAGACGATCGTGAACGCGATCGGCGCGCTCGTGTCGCAGAACAAGCGGGTGCTCGTCGTGAGCCCGCGACGGCTCAGCCTGACCGGGATCGACCGCAGGCTCTCCGACGTCGGCCTTCCGGGCCTGGCCGTCTCGCCCCGGACCCTCCGCCGCGACCTGATCAAGTCGATCGCCCGCAACGAGAAGGCGGAGGCGCCGCAGGTCGCCGACATCGACGACGCCTTGGTGCGGCTGCGTGCCGTGCTGCTCGACTACCGGACGTCGATGTCGCGCGTCGACCCGCTGCTCAAGGTGTCGGTGCTCGACGCGCTGCGCGAGCTCGCCCGGCTCTCGCTGCTCCAGAACCCGCCGAAGACCACCGCGCGACTCGAGCGGTCCGCCCTCGAGGCGCTCGCGACGGGCCGCGCCAAGGCCGCGCGCACCCTCAGCAAGGCGGCCGAGCTGGGCCAGTTCCGTTACGGCCCCGACGACTCGCCCTGGTACGGCGCCTCCTTCACCTCCGGCGACGACGCCCACCGGACGCACGACGTCGCGAAGCGCCTCAGCCACCACGATCTGCCGAGCCTGCTCACGGGTGCCTACGAGCTCATCGGGCAGACGCGCATGCGGCCGTTCTCCACCATCAACGAGCTCGGGGTCTACCTCCGGCTGCTCGCCGACCTGCGCGAGACCCTCGACAAGTTCCAGCCCGTCGTCTTCGACCGCTCGCTCACCGACCTCATCGCCGCGACCTCCGCCCGCCGCGACGCCCCGCAGATGTCGTCGACCTCGCGGCGGCGCCTCAAGGCGCTGGCTCGCGAGTACGTGCGCCCGGGCGTGCACGTCGCCGACGTGAACGCCGCGCTCCGCCGCATCCAGCAGCAGCGCACGCTCTGGTACCGCTTCGCCGCGGCGGGCATCCCGCCGGAGATCCCCATCGGGATCAACGAGGTGCAGATGGCCTTCCAGCGCGTCACCGAGGACCTGGCGCTCCTCGACATCCCGCTGGGCCTCGTCGGCACCGGCAAGGAGCTGTCGAACCTGCCCATCGAGCAGCTCATCGAGCGCATCGAGGGCCTCGCCGAGGAGTCGGAGGTGATGGCGAACCTGCAGGAGCGGATGGACCTCCTCGACTCCCTGCGCGAGCTCGACCTCGACGCCCTCCTCGTCGACCTGTCGAACCGTCACGTCCCCGAGTCGGCCATCCCCGACGAGCTCGAGCTCGCCTGGTGGCAGTCGGTGCTCGAGACGATGCTCGCCTCCGACCGCGCCCTGCTGGGGGCGAACACGGCGGTGCTCGACCGCCTCGAGGGCGACTTCCGTCTGGTCGACGAGGCACACGCCTCGATGAACGGCCAGCTCCTGGCCTGGCAGCTCGCCGAGACCTGGAGTGTCGGCATCGTCGACCACCCCGACGAGGCCGCCGGACTCAAGACGATGCTGCGCTCCGACGACGTGACCAGCGTCGGGCTTGAGCGCACCGCTCCGCACCTGGCGAAGGCGCTCGCGCCGGTCTGGCTCGCGTCGCCCTACGAGGTGCCGCAGATCAGCGACGCGATCGCGTTCGACACGGTCGTGCTGGTCGACGCCGGCGCCACGACGCTCGCCGAGAACGTGCCCGCGATCCGTCGCGGCCGGCAGATCGTCGCGTTCGGCGACCCCGTGACCCAGACCCCGTCGTACTTCGAGACCGCCGTCAGGTCGGTCGACGATCAGCGACCGGTTCCCGACGCCGCCACCGTCGAGGGGCTGCACTCCGACTCCGCGCTCGCCCAGCTCGCCGACCTCGTGCCGACGCTGTCGCTCACCCGCAGCTACCGTGCCGGCGGGGAGGACCTCGCGGAACTCGTGAACCACCGCTTCTACGGCGGCAAGATCGACTCGCTGCCGTGGGCGGGCACGTACCTCGGACACGGGAGCCTCGCGCTCCACTACGTCGAGGGTCGCGGCGGGATGCCCGATCCCGAGTCGGGAGCCGTCGAGAGCGTCGACGCGGAGGTCGAGAAGGTGGTGGGCCTCGTGCTCGACCACGCCATCCACCACCCGCGCGAGTCGCTCATGGTCATCACGGCGTCGTCGAAGCATGCCGTACGCCTCCAACAGGCCGTCCTCGCCGCGTTCGCCAAGCGCAGCGACCTCGCCGACTTCATCCTCAAGGAGCGCGCCGAGCCGTTCATGGTGGCGACCCTCGAGCAGTCGGTGGCGCAGAGCCGCGACCGGGTCATCTTCTCGATCGGCTACGGCAAGACGGCCCACGGCCGCGTGCTCACGAACTTCGGCGGGCTCGCTCGTCCCGGTGGCGAGCGGCTGCTCGCGGTCGGCATGACCAGGGCCCGGCGGTCGATGGACATCGTCAGCTGCTTCACTCCGGCCGACATCGACGAGGACCGCATGAACTACGGCGTCGTCGCCCTCCGGCAGATCCTCACCGAGGCCGAGAGCGGCCCGACGCCCGACACGTTCTCGAGCCCGGGTGACGCCCTGCTCATCGACCTCGCACGACGCCTGGGCAATCGCGGGCTCTCGGTGGCGTTCGAGCACCGCGGCAAGCTCACGCTCGTCGCGTCGCACGACGAGCGCGCCATCGCGATCGAGACGGATGCGGTGGTCCACTCCGCGAGCCTCCGCGAGTCCCTGAGGCTGCGGCCCGACATGCTCCGCCGCCTCGGGTGGCACTACCTCCGTGTGCACAGCTTCGAGCTGTTCTCCGACCCGGAGGGCGTGGCCGCCAGGATCTCCTCCGTGCTGGGCGTGCGCGAGCTCGCCCTGGTCGAGTCCGACGCCATGGCGACCGGGCCGATCAGCCGGATCTGATCCGCATCCGGCAGGATCGAGGGGTGAACGAGCCCCGCATCCGACGTGCCGGTCGCCGTCGTGTGATCACCGACCCCGTGCCGGGCAGCGACCCGACGCCTCAGGACCTCCCGCGGGTCGAGCCGGTGCGCGCCGCCGAGGACGCGGACGCTCCGTCCGCCCGCGGGGAGAACGACGAGCGCTTGAGGCGCGACGTCCCTCCGCACTGGTGACCTCGGGCTTTGTCCACCAAAAGCACCTTCAGCGACGCGGGAAGGTGCATCTGGTGGACAAAGGCCCCGGGGGAGGGGGTCAGGAGGTGGCGGGGCCGCCGTGCCGGCCGTGCGGGGGCTCGTCCGTCACCGTGAGCGACGTGGGGGAGGTCGTGGCGCCGCTCGGCTGGGCGGCGGACGGGCGGCCGTGGGCGAGCAGGTCGCGGATCTCGATGAGCAGCTCCGTCTCGGTGGGCGGCAGCTCCTCCTTCTCCTCCTGCAGCGACTCGGCCGGGGTCTTCTTGAGGGAGAAGGCCATCTTCTTCAGGTGGTTGATGGGCAGCACGAAGACGAAGTAGACGACCACGGCGACGATGAGGAACTGGAGGATCGCACCGAGGACGGCTCCGAACTTGATCTGCGCCTCGCCGAACTGCACGACCAGGGCGTTGTCGAGGTCGCTGGCATTGAACCAGCCGCTGATCAGGGGGTTGATCAGGTTGGCGACGATCGAGTTGACGACCGCGGTGAAGGCGGCGCCGACGACCACGGCGACCGCGAGGTCGATGACGTTCCCTCGGAGGATGAACTCCCTGAATCCCTTGAACATGGGATCCAGCCTACGGAGCCCCGTCAGGAAGCGGAGGACGACCCGCTGCCGCTCGAGGACGACCCGCTCGAGGACGACGATCCGCTGGCGGACGACCCGCTCGTGGAGGAGCTCGAGCCGGAGGTGGACGACGACGAGCTCGAGCCCGAGTCGGACCCCGACGACGAGCCGCTCGACGACGAGCCCTTCGACGAGGAGCTCCGCGAGTCGGTCCGGTAGAAGCCCGATCCGTTGAAGGTCACGCCCACCGGGCTGAAGACCTTGCGCAAGCGGCCACCGCAGGCGGGGCACTCCGTGAGGCTGTCGTCGGTGAAGGACTGCTGGATGTCGAAGGCGTTGCCGCACTCGGTGCAGCGATACGAATACGTGGGCACGGCTGGTCTCCGCGGGCGTTCAGTGCGTGAAGCGCACGATCCTGGTGGGGGTGACGGCCCCGTCGACCGGAGCGTCATGCACCTCCCGCGGGACCTCGTCAAGGATCTCATCGTCGTACACGAGCGCAAAAACGGGAGGACAGCGCTCCATCGACCCGAGGGTGCGGTCGAAGTAGCCGCGCCCCCAGCCCATGCGGATGCCGCGGCCGTCGACGGCGGACGCCGGCACCACGATCAGGTCGGCGTCGTTGATGGCGATCGGGCCCAGGATCTCGCCCACGGCCTCCGGCACGCCATGGAGGCCCTCCGTCTCGGACTCGCCGTCGCCCTCGGTCCAGTCGAGCAGGCCGTCGGTGCGGCCGATGGGGAGGAGCACCCGACGCCCGCCCGCGACGGCCCAGTTGAGGAACGGACGCGTGTTCGGCTCGGTGGGCGAGGAGAGATAGGACGCGATGGTCCTCGCCCCGTAGGTCTCGGCGACGGCGACCAGATTCCGGGTGAGGCCCTCCGTGGCCTCCTCGACCTGCTTCGACGTCCGCGTGCGTCGTCGCTCGCGGAGCTCCGCGCGCAGTGCGCGCTTGGTATCGGTGACGTCTGCCGTCATACCGGAGAGTCTAGGCGCGCTGTGTGACACGGGTGTTTCCGCAAGGGCCCTCCTCCCGCGCCGCAACGTCGATACGCTGGATCGCATGGCGAAACCACTCAGCAAGGCGGTCATCCCCGCGGCGGGCCTCGGCACCCGGTTCCTGCCGGCGACGAAGGCGATGCCCAAGGAGATGCTGCCCGTCGTCGACAAGCCGGCGATCCAGTACGTGGTCGAGGAGGCCGTCGACGCGGGTCTGTCCGACGTGCTCGTGGTGACCGGCCGCAACAAGACGGCGATCGACAACCACTTCGACCGCGTCTACGAGCTGGAGTCCACCCTGGAGCAGAAGGGGAAGGGCGAGATGCTCCGCGTGGTCAACGAGTCGACCGCGCTCGCCGACATGCACTACGTGCGGCAAGGTGATCCGCTCGGACTCGGCCACGCCGTCCTGCGCGCTCGCATGCACGTGGGGAACGAGCCGTTCGCGGTGCTGCTCGGCGACGACATCATCGACGCCCGCGACGAGCTGCTGAAGCGCATGCTCGAGGTGACGGAGGCCAAGGGAGCCACGGTCAT
The DNA here is from genome assembly GCF_014640535.1 of Cnuibacter physcomitrellae. Classification (NCBI taxonomy): domain Bacteria; kingdom Bacillati; phylum Actinomycetota; class Actinomycetes; order Micrococcales; family Microbacteriaceae; genus Cnuibacter; species Cnuibacter physcomitrellae. The sequence continues at coordinate 272,622 of NZ_BMHD01000002.1, read as the reverse complement.
CGCCCTCATGGAGGTCGACCCGTCGATGACGCACCTCTACGGAGTCGCCTCCGTCGAGGCCACCGACGAGGACGACGTGGTCAAGGTCACCGGGCTCGTCGAGAAGCCCGAGCAGGGGTCCCAGCCGTCCAACCTCGCCGTGATCGGCCGATACGTCCTCCAGCCCGAGGTGTTCGACATCCTCGAGAAGACGCCCCCGGGCAAGGGCGGCGAGATCCAGCTGACGGATGCGCTGCTCACCCTGGCCGACGACGACTCGATCGCGGGCGGCGTCTACGGCGTGGTGTTCCGAGGCCGCCGATACGACACCGGCGACAAGCTCGACTACATCAAGGCCATCGTGCAGCTCGCGACGGACCGCTCGGACCTGGGCCCCGACCTCCGCCCCTGGCTGAAGGACTTCGTCGCCGGTCTGTAGAACCGGGCGGCTGGAGCCCCGGCATCCGAACCACGACGCGGTAGTGTTCGAGCGATGTTCATACCGACCCTGAGCGACGGCCCCATCTCGATCCGTCCCATCCGCGTGCGCGACGCCCGTCCGCTGGAGCGCGAGCTGGTGGAGAATCGGTCGTGGCTGCGCACGTGGGAGGCGACCAGCCCTCACGGGCCGTCGTCCTTCGACACCCGCACGAGCATCCGATCGCTGCTCGCCAACGCGCGGGCGGGGCTCGGGCTGCCCTTCGTGCTCGAGTGGGAGGGCGAGCTGGCCGGCCAGCTGAACGTGTCGTCGATCAGCTACGGATCCGTCGCCTCGGCCAGCATCGGGTACTGGGTCTCCGAGCGCTTCGCCGGGAAGGGCATCACGCCGACGGGCGTCGCGCTCGCGACGGACTACTGCTTCTACTCGGTGGGACTGCACCGGGTCGAGATCTGCATCCGCCCGGAGAACGGCCCCAGCCTGCGTGTCGTCGAGAAGCTCGGCTTCCGCTACGAGGGACTCCGGCGCCGCTACATCCACATCAACGGCGACTGGCGCGACCACTTCTGCTTCGCCCTGGTCCGGGAGGAGCTCGCCGGCGGGGTGCTGAAGCGGTGGAAGACGGGCGACGTGCCGGCGGGGGAGGGCTCCGTGCCGGAGGCCGAGCGCGCCGCGGCCGCCCAGCAGCTTCCGATCGACCCGCGCCGCTGAGCGGTCGATCAGAGAACATTTGAGGTCTCCATGAATGCCCGACCCGACTCGGTGGGCCCCCGCGCCGCTGTCCGATAATCGGGGGGTGACGATCCCGCCGCCCTCCGAGTCCGCCGGCACCCTGCCGGATCCGGGCAAGCGGCGAGCCGTGCTGGCGAAGCTGCCGCGCATCCGCCGCCCCGACGGCAGCCCGATCAGGGTGCTGCTCGTCGACGACGAGCCGGTCCTCACCAACCTCGTGAGCCTGGCCCTCGGCTACGAGGGCTGGATCGTCGACGTCGCCGCCGACGGCAGGGAGGCGCTCTCGCTGTTCGCCGAGGCGCGACCCGACCTCATCGTGCTCGACATCATGCTCCCCGACATCGACGGGGTGTCGATCCTGCGCCAGCTGCGCGAGAGCGGCGACTCGACCCCGACGCTGTTCCTCACCGCGCGCGACTCGATCGACGACCGGATCGTCGGGCTCACCGCGGGCGGCGACGACTACATGACGAAGCCGTTCAGCCTCGAGGAGCTGGTCGCCCGGCTCAGGGGCCTGCTCAGACGGACGGCCCAGGCGGAGCCGTTCGAGGTCACCCGCATCGAGGTGGGCGACCTCGTGCTGGACGAGGCGAGCTACGAGGTGATCCGGGGCGGCGATCAGATCTCCCTCACCACGACCGAGTTCGAGCTGCTGCGCTACTTCATGCGCAACCCCCGGCGGGTGCTGACCCGTGCGCAGATCCTCGACCGGGTGTGGAACTACGACTTCGCGGGCAAGGCGAGCATCGTCGACCTCTACGTGTCGTATCTCCGCAAGAAGATCGACCTCGGCCGGCCGAAGATGATCCACACCGTCCGGGGTGTGGGATACGTGCTCCGAGCCACGACGTGACCGGTGCGACGGCCCGCGGGCGGGCGCCGCTGACGCTCCGCGCGAGGATCACCATCGGCGTGACCGTCGTGGTGGCCGCGGTGCTGGCCGCGATCGGTGCGGGCTACGTGGCCACGCTGAGCTCGTCCGTGACGACGGTGGTCGACAGCCAGCTCACCGGCTCGGCGGCGGCGCTCGAGCACTCCGTCGACAAGTTCGGTCCCGGCGGCCACGGCGGACCGGGCTACTCCAAGCCGATGACCTCGTACGTCGGGCTCGGGCCGGGCACGATCATCGCCTACCTCGACGGCGGCTCGGTGGTGGAGTCGGCCTCGTTCACCGACGCCGACGCGACCGCCCTGGGCCCCGCGGCGGCCGACGCGGTGCAGGCGGCCGCGGATCAGGGCGACGGGCGGCGGACGGTCGACGTGCCGGGGCTCGGCGACTACCGGATCGACGTGACGACCCGCGACGACGGCTCGACCCTCGTCGCCGGGATCTCGCTCGGCGTCGCGCAGGCCGCGGTCACGCAGCAGACCGTCGTGATCGTGCTGCTCGCGGTGCTCGCGCTGCTCGTGATCGTCGTCGGCGTGCTGGTGGTGGTGCGGCTCGCGCTGAGGCCGCTCGACCGTGTCGCGGAGACCGCCGCGAGCGTCGCGGCGCTGCCCCTCGCCAGCGGCGACGTCTCGATCGCGCAGCGCGTCGACGCGGTCGACACCGACGCCCGCACCGAGGTGGGGCAGGTGGGCGCCGCGCTCAACCTGATGATCGACAACGTCGACCGCGCGTTCGTGGTGCGGGCCGAGACCGACCGCCGGATGCGCCGCTTCGTCACCGACGCCAGCCACGAGCTGCGCACTCCGCTGGCGGCCATCCGCGGATACGCCGAGCTCACCCGCCAGGAGAGCGGCGAGCTGCCCGAGCTCACCGAGTACTCGCTCCAGCGCATCGAGGCGGAGGCGAGCCGGATGGGCTCGCTCGTCGACGACCTGCTGCTGCTCGCCCGCCTCGACGAGGGGCAGGACCTCCGGATCGACGACGTCGACCTCGCCGAGGTGGTCGCTAACGCCGTGAGCGACGCCCGCGCGGCCTCGCCCGACCACGAATGGGCGGCCGACGTGCCCGACGAGCCGGTGCTCGTCCGCGGAGACCACGAACGACTGCACCAGGTCGTGGCGAACCTGCTCTCGAACGCGATGGTGCACACGCCCTCCGGCACCACGGTGACGACGACCGTCGAGCCGGTGGACGGCCGCGCCCGGGTGCAGCTGACCGTGGCCGACGACGGTCCCGGCTTCCCGGCCGAGCTCGTCCCCGAGCTGTTCGAACGGTTCGTGCGGGGAGACGGCTCGAGGTCGCGCAGAGCCGGCAGCACGGGCCTCGGGCTGGCCATCGTCCGGTCCATCGTGGAGGCCCACGGCGGTTCCGTCGCCGCCGACACGACGGCGGCGGGAGCCCGCCTCGTCGTCCTGCTGCCCGCTTCTCCGGATGCGCTTCCTCGACACGCGCCCGGAGGTCATGAGAACAGCACCGGATCGGCCATACCGTTGTCGGCATGAGCACGGACTGGCTGGGAGGCGGACTCGTCATCGCCCTCGCTGCCGTGCTGTGGCTGGTGTACCTGCTGCCCTCCTGGTTCCGGAGTCGGCAGTACCTCGCCACCGAGCGCAACGCCGTCCGCCTGCAGCAGACGCTGCGCATCCTCGCCGAGACGTCGGAGATGCCCGACGAGGTCCGGCTCGAGGTGAACGCCCGCACCGTGCACGAGCAGCAGCGGCTGCTCAAGCGCGCGGAGGCGGAGGCCGTGCCCGCGGCGATCAGAGCAGCCGATCGGCTTCGCCGCACCCGCGCCGTCGCGAGCCTCGTGCTGGTGATCTCGCTGAGCTGCTCCGTGCTGGGCAGCATGCAGGCCGTCTACACCGGCGCCTGGGCCGTCGCGGTGGTCGGCACGGTCGTCGGCGTGCTCAGCATCGTCGTGCTCGCCCGTCTCTCGCGGGCCGGCCGGCGTCTGCGCCTTCCGGCTCCCGCCTCGTCCACGGCCCCCGTGACCATGGCCGACGTCTACGACGACGTGGCCGACGAGCCGATGCCCGAGCTCGTCCTCCCCGAGATCGAGGAGCCCCGGTCGACCTGGACGCCGATCGCCCTGCCGAAGCCGCGCTACCTCGCCGACGTCGAGGCCGCCGTCGCGGTCGAGGCTCCGCCCGCTCCGGTCGCCGAGCCCGCCCCGGCATCGGCGGCGCCGGCGAAGCGCATCGACCACCAGGAGACGCTGCTGCGGGCCGCTGCCGCCGCGGAGGACGCCCTCCGAAGCCGCCTCGAGGCGGAGGAGGCCGCCGCGGAGGAGGCGACGGCGGAGGTCGAGTCGATCGAGCCCGAGGCGGCGCCCGTCGCTCCGGTCGAGCGTCCGGCGCGGACCGCTCCGTCGCGGTTCGCCCGCATGGGCATCGTCGACGACGTCCGGCCCGAGCTCGACCTCAACGAGATCCTCGCCCGCCGCCGCGCCGGCTGATCCCGCTGGGCAGCATCGCCCTTCCCTCGTCTCTCGCCATGCTCAGGTGGTCTCGCCACACCGATCGACGTGGCGAGACCACCTCAGCATGGCGACACGTGGGCGAGGAACACGCCCTCATAGGATGAGGGCATGGACGACGCCGCCCCGCCGACCGTGCCGAGCCGCCCGACGAAGGTCGCCTCCGCCGCCTCGTCGATCGACCTGTCGAAGCGCGATCTGACCCTCGACCTCGCCCGTGTCTTCTGCGTGCTGCTCGTCGTCCTCATCCATCTGCTCATGGTGGGGGTGGGATTCGGGCCGGATGGCGCGCTCGAGATCTCGCGACCGCTCGAGGCCCAGTGGTGGTTCGCTCCGGTCACGTGGGTGGGGCAGATCATGCCGCTGTTCTTCGTGGTCGGCGGCTTCGCCTCCCTCACCGCGTGGCGCAGTCTGACGCGGCGCGGCGGTACGGCGGGGGAGTACGTCCGCAGCCGTGTGCTGCGCCTGGCTCAGCCGGCGCTGCCGCTCTTCGTCTTCTACGCGGTCGTGATCGGCGGCGCGCGGCTGCTCGGCGTCGATCCCGCCATCGTCGACGTCGCCGTGCAGGGAGCGGCCTCCCCGCTCTGGTTCCTGGCCGCGTACATCCTCTGCCAGTCATTGGTGCCGGTGATGGTGCGGATGCACGCGACGGCCCCGCGGGCCACCCTCGTCGTGCTGCTGGCCGGGGCGATCCTCGTGGATGTCGCCCGCTTCACCAGCGGCGTGCAGTCGGTCGGCCTCATCAACCTGTTCTTCGTCTGGCTGCTCGTGCAGCAGATCGGGTTCTGGTACGCCGACGGCTGGTTCGCGGCCCGCCGATGGTGGACGCTCGCCCTCATCGGGCTCATCGCCTTCGCGACCCTCGTGCCCATGACCGTCTGGGGCCCCTACGCGCCCGACATGCTGACGAACCTCAACCCGCCCACCCTGCCCCTGATCGCCCTCGCGATCTCGCAGACCTGCGCCCTGCGGTTGCTGCGGCCCGCGCTGGCGGCTCTCATGAACACCCACGTCGCGCGCGGGATCGTCTTCCTCGTCGGGTCGCGCCTGATGACGATCTACCTCTGGCACCTGCCCGTCATCCTCGCGATCACGGGCCTGATGCTCCTCGTGCCGCCGCTCAGCCCGCCGCCGGCGAGCACCGCCTGGTGGTGGTCGCGCCCCGTGCTCTTCGTGGTGACGCTGGTGGCGCTCTACGGTCTCTCGTTCCTCGTCGGGCGCTGGGAGGCGCCGCGCGAGGTGGGACCCACCCCACCGCGATCCGTCATCGCGATCGCCGCGGTGCTGGCGTTCATCCCGCCCTTCCTGGTGCTCCAGTTCTTCATGGACCTCCCTCTGGCGATCATCGGCAGCGTGCTGCTCTCGGTGTCCGTGCTCCTCCTCGGCCGGTGGGGGAGCCGCCTCGCCACCCGGTCGGAGCCCGGATTGGCGTCGAGGCCCGGTTGAGACGTAGACTGTTTGGGCTGTCGCGCACGCGACCGCGGGGCTATGGCGCAGTTGGTAGCGCGTCTCGTTCGCAATGAGAAGGTCAGGGGTTCGAATCCCCTTAGCTCCACCGACAGGGCCGCCTCCGGGCGGCCCTTCTCGTTTCCCGGGGCGATGGGCTTGGCGCTCTCGACCAGCGCGACACGGTCCGCGGTGCCGGCGATGACCCGAGCGTCGGTGCGGAGCTCGCGTGGCGGGCGGGTCGCCGCCATCGAGGCCGAGCCGCCCGGCGTCACTCGGCGACGTACAGTCGACAGGCCCCGATCACCTGCAACTCGGACTCGTCGAGGAAGACCGCGGTGGCACGAGACTGGTTCTCTTCGTCGAGAAGCGCGATGCGGAGCGATGGTCCGGACGTCCAACGGAGGCGGTAGAGCAGCCGATCCAGTTCGGTCGTGAGATGCCGCGCGCCATGATCTGTGAGCCACAGGAACAGTCGGGCGTGCAGCAGCTCCGCGTCGAGGAGGTGGAGCGGAAAGCTCGTGCTCGTGGATCCGGTGAGCGTCACCAGCGCCGCCGCAGTAGCGCGGTCGGATGGCCCCGCGTCGTCCAGGGCCTCGAAGAGCCGCTGCCACGAGAGAACCTCCGTCACCTCCGTGTAGGCGACGAGCCAGGTCGGCAGGTCGCGCCTGTCCGCAGGTCGTCTGCCGTCGAGGAGGGGCAGCTCGGCGGCGTAGAGCGCGACTGCGAGGGGGTCGCCGTCGAAGTATCGGACCCAGAAGTCAGGGATGCCCCAGGCTGTCGGCTCGAGCGTGAACAGACCGTCGCCCTCGACCTTCGCCGACCAGGAGCCGGGGAGTTCGCCGTCGACGATCTCGAAGCTCGACCCAGGGTAGACGCCGGGGGTGGCGCCATCGATGAGGCGGAGGTACGACCCAGTGGGAGACACCGTCATGCTCACCACCGTGTAGGTGCGTCCGATCTCGACGCCGCCGATCGTCCGTCCATTGTCGCTATCGACAGTCGTGCACAGAGCCCTCAATGTCCATCCCCCCGTCCTTCGAAGAACCCCGGAGGACATCATGGCACCAGCAGCGGCGACGCACTGTCGCTCGCCGTTGCCCCAAGACCGTGGTCGACTACGTCTCCCAGGCGCCCCCCCCGCAGTTGAACGGCGCCACCCGGACGGTCCCGGGTGACAGAATCGGCGAGGTGCAGGCTCCCGTCGATTCCGCTCCGCGTCGAGTCGTGCGGGCTGGCTCGCCGGAGGAAGCAGCGCTCGCACGAGCCGGATGGATCGTCGTGGCGAGATCGTGGGCGGCCGAGCTGAACGCAGGGGCGGTCGGGAGACAGCCGCTGATCGACCGGATGTCGCGCGTCGCCGACGCCGTCGTCCTTCGTGAGCTGCTGGCGCGCGATGCCACCGCGGTGCTGGCGTTGGACGCTCGAACGCTCGGCGACTACCCCGGAGACGTGGCCACCGCCCACGCGCCCCTGAAGGCCGAGGGCGCGACCCCCTCGCCAACGCGACGCGGGTGGGGAGCGTTCGACGAGCGGGGGAGCCTCGTCGGCCCACGTTCGTCGTGGTCGAGCCGCACGTGGTCGAGACGGACTTCACCGTGGTCGACGCCCCGTGGCGCGGGCGAGGGATCGGGGCCGCGGTGAAGGCGGCGTCCGTGCTGGCGCTCCTCGGCGAGGGGCAGACACGGTTCCGCACGGGCGGGGATGCGGGCAACGCGGCGAGCCTCGGCGCCAGCCTCGCCCTGGGCTACGTCGTCGACGAGGAGTGGCTGACGCTCGCGCCCACACAGGGGCTCGGTGAGGGTGCCGGAGAAAATTCAGGGGATGAGCCCCCTCGTCCACGATGGCGGGACGAGGGGCCCTAGCCCCTGAGTTTTCCGCGCCCACCGCACCCGCGGGCCGACGGGGCCCTTGACGGGCAAGCCGTGACTTGCATAAGGTGACCGCGTGGTCGACGTGTACCGGGCTATCTCGGACGAGACGAGGCGGCTGCTGCTCGACGTGCTGCTCCAGCGCGACGAGCAGACGCTCTTCGAGCTGTGCTCGACGCTCTCGATGCGGCACGGGCTGACGCTCACGCGTCAGGCGGTCACGCAGCATCTCGACGTGCTCGAGCAGGCGGGGCTGGTGCGCTCCGAGCGTCGAGGCCGCTACCGGGTGCACACCATCGACACCACCCCGCTCGCGCAGATCGCCGAGCGGTGGCCCCAGAGAGGGTCAAGACCGTGAGAGGCGAGACCGTGAAGCTCCAGACCGTGTCCATCTTCGTCGACGACCAGCAACGGGCCCTCGACTTCTACACCTCCGCGCTCGGCTTCGAGGTCGCGGCCGACGTCCCCCTGGGCGAGCACCGCTGGCTCACGATCGTCGACCCCGACCGGCCGGACGGCACGCAGATCTCGCTCGAGCCCAAGGCCCACCCCGCGGTGCCCCCGTTCGTCGACGCCCTCGTCGCCGACGGCATCCCGTACTGCGTCCTCGGGGTCGAGGATGCGCAGGCGGAGTACGAGCGGCTGCTGGCCCTCGGCATCACGTTCACCATGCCGCCCACCGACGTGGGCCCCGTGATCGTCGCCGTGTTCGACGATACGTGCGGCAACCTGATCCAGTTGGCTCAGAACACCATGTGACCTGCTGGCGGATGTCCGGGGCAGGGCCAGGCTGGTCCGTAGGCGCAGCGAGCGCCCGACGACAAGCGGAAGGAGCAGCCATGGGACTCGGAGACAAGATCGAGAACGCGGCCCAGGATGTCAGCGGCAAGGCCAAGGAGGCCTTCGGCAAGGCGACCGACGACGACTCCAAGGTGGCGGAGGGCAAGGCCGACCAGACCTCGGCCGACTTCAAGAAGGCCGGCGAGAACGTCAAGGACGCGTTCAAGTAGGACTCACCTCAGGAAGGGCGCTCCGCCGCACGGGGAGCGCCCTTCCCGCCTGTCCGGCGCCGTCCTGGAGCCCGCACGGGCACGGTGAGCGCCTCCCGTCCCCACCGCCGGGCCGGTATCGTCGGGGGAGGGACAACGATGGCCGGCGGGTCCACCCGTATCCGGCTCCGTCCCGTGGTGGGGACGGAGAGGGTCTGGATGGGCGACGACATCGACCCGCGCCTCGAGGTCGAGCCCGGCGACGCCCTCGACGCCTCCCTGCGCTGGGTGGCCCACGTCGACGATCCTGCGCACCGACGCCGGCTCGCGCTCCGTGCGGTGACGACGGCCGTCCGCACGGGCGGCGTACATCGCCTGAAGCCCCACTCCGACCTGCTCACCGGCCTGGACGACGCGATCCTCGACCTCGTGGACGCCGCCGACGCCCTGCACTCCGGCGACCGTCGAGGGGCGGAGGTGCTCCTCGACGGTGTCGTCGGGAGCGCTCTGCGCCTCGACGCCGAGGCCGTGGTCTTGGCCGCGCAGGTGGCCGCCGATGCCACGGTGCAGGCGGCGAGCTCGGCATCCTGGGCGGATGCGGTCGCGGGCGTCGACCGGACGACGCGCCTTCTCGAGGGCCTCGACGACCTCACCGAGGACTCCGCCCGGTCGGACGGACGCAGCCGCGAGGACGTGCTCTCCGGCATCCGCTTCGATCTGAGGGGTGTGTCGGCGCTCGTGGAGTTCCACACGAGCAGGGCGCCGTCGGCTCCCTCCGCGGCGCTCGAGGCGCTGACGACCGCTCTCGCCCCGGCTCGCTCGGCTCGGATGCTCGGCGCGGTCCACGGGTTCGCTCTGCTCGCCCAGGGGAGCGTGCTCGACGGGCGACGAGAGCTGCGCGGAGCCGCCTCCTCCCTGTCGGCCGCGCTTCCTCTGCTCGCGCCCGCGCGGCCCGCTCTCGCCCGCTGGGCTCGAGCGGAGCTGGCGCTGGTGAGGGCCCGCCAAGGGCGGTGGGAGGAAGCGAGGATCCTCGCCGAGCAGCTCGCTGAGCCGTCCGAGGTCGACGCGGTCCCCGACCATCTCGTGCCCGCCGTCCGGGCCGTCATGGCCGCCCTCGGCGGCCGACTCGGGGAGTCCCTGCGCCTCGCGAGGTCGGTGCCGACGAGCGCGCCGCATCCGATCCCGTTCATCGCCTCGACTCTGGCGTCGCACGCGCTCGTCGCCGGCTCGATCGGACGCAACGACTGGGCGGCCCTCCACGACACCCTCGACGACATCGAGCAGCAGCAGCACCGGACCGTCTTCGACGAGACCGAGTGGACGGCCCTCCGTGCGCTGGCGCTGTGGCACCTCGATCGTCTCGACGAGTACCGCGCGCTGCACGCTCTTTGGGCCCGGAGTGCCGTCGCCGACAGCGCGTACTGCCTCGTCCACTCCGCGATCCTCGCCCGCATCGACGGGCAGACCGCCGAGACCCTGCGGCTGACCCAGCTCGCCGTCGACGCGCTCGACCGCGACTACGACCCGCTCGGCCGCACCTGGGTGCGCATCGTCGCAGGCACCCACGTGTCGCTCCTGGGCGACCCGGTGGAGGGGCTGACCCACTATGAGGACGCGCGCGCCGAGCTGCTGACCCTGGGAGCGGAGGGGTTCGCCGCGCTCTGCACCGGGATCATCCGCTCGACCAGCGACGCCCTCGCCGAGCGGTCGGGCGACGTGCTCGCCGCGCTCACCGACCAGCAGCGCCGCGTGGCGCAGCTCGTGGCGGAGGGCCACACCAGCGCCGAGATCGGCGGGATGCTCCACCTCTCGCGCAAGACCATCGACTTCCACGTGGCGAACATCCTGGTCAGGCTCGACCTCCGCACGCGACGCGAGATCACGAGGATGCTCCGGGCCGAGAGACCGGGCGGCTGACAGAGCCCGCCCGGCCCGCGCGGGTCAGCGGCCGACTCGCGTCCGGCGCAGGGCGCTCGCCGCGGCGAGGCCGCCGAGGAGGAGCGCCCCGGCGGCGAGGCCGAGCGGCAGGAGTGGCTCGGATCCGGTGTTCGCCAGGGCCGCGGCGGACGACGTGGGAGCGGGGCTCGCGGTCGGCGCGGGCGGGGCGGGAGCCGGGAAGGCGGCCTCGAACAGCGGCGCGAGCTGCCCCGCGATGAACGCGACGCCGGTCGCGTTGGGGTGCAGCGACCCCGGCACGGCGGAGGTGAGGTCGCTCGCGAGCGTCACGCCCTCGACGTACTGCTCGTCGGCGGGAGCGCAGGCGCTGTGCGCGAGCGTGGCCTCGAACGTCGGCACGTAGGTGAAGCCGGCCCCGGCGGCCGCGGTCTGCGCCTGGACCGCGAGGTCGAGCTCCTCTTCGATCTGGTGCAAATACGGCACGTCGGTGGTCGTGAACGGGAAGCTGTCGGGGACGGGCTGGAGGTTGTCGAGCGGGGTCGTCCAGCAACCGGCCGGTCCGGTCGGCGTGTGGTCGGCATCCGGGGTGATGGCCGGGTAGCCGACGACGAACACCTGCGCGTTCGGTGCCTTCGCCCTGATCGCCGCGAGCCCAGCGGCGATGTCGGGCACGACGACGTCGGCGAGGCGCTGTGCCAGCGTGTCGACCCCGCTCTGGACGAAGATGCTCTCGCAGTTCGACGCCTGGAACGGATCGGAGGGGTTCGTCCCCGCCACCGGGCCGGTGGGGCTGAGCGCGAGGCATGCGGCGGCCACGTCGGCGAAGCCGAGGTCGTTGCCGCCGAGGGTGACAGTGACGATGTCGGTGTCAGCGCTCAGGGCGTCCACCTGCGGGTCGGCGGTGCCCGCCGGAGTGACCTGCGGAGTGGTCATGTTCGTGGCCCAGGCGCCCGCGCAGGTGACGTCGGTGAGGTCGAGGTCGTACGCGGCCGCGAGCTGGTGCGGGTAGTCGACCGCGGCCTGCGCGCATCCGGGCACAGGCTCGCCGGTCAGCGGCGTGAGACCGTAGCCTGCGGAGTAGGAGTCGCCCAGCGCGACGTACTGGAGCCCCGCCAGGGCGGTGTCCTGCGGAGCGGCGTTCGCCGTCGCAGGGATCGCCACCAGGGCGGCGACGGCCAGTGCCGCCGATCCCGCTGCCATGGTCATCATGCCGAATCGACGTGTCACGCCTGTCCCCTCACCCTTGTGGTCCAGGCCACTCTAGGGGTGACCGGGCGGTGAGCCGCGCCCCCACAAAGGGGGATTCACTTCAGCAGACGTGACAGGACGCGATCGGCGAGGGGCTTCCCTCCGGTCTGGCAGGTGGGGCAGTACTGGAAGTTCGTGTCGGCGAAGGTGACCTGCCGGATGGTGTCGCCGCAGACCGGGCATGCCTCGCCCGTGCGCCCGTGCACCCGGAGACCGGACTTCTTCTCGGCCTTCAGCTCGGATGCCGCCAGTCCGTCGGCCCGTTCCAGCGCCTCGCGCAGGGTGGTCTGGAGGGCCTCGTAGAGTCGGGCGACGTCGTCGGACCCCATCGCGGCGGGCTTGTACGGGGACATGCGCGCCACGTGGAGGATCTCGTCGGAGTACGCGTTCCCGATGCCCGCGATCAGGGACTGGTTGCGCAGCACGCCCTTGATCTGCGACCTCCCGGATCCGGCCAGGATCTCGGCGAACCGCTCCTCCGTGAAGGACTCGTCGAGCGGGTCGGGCCCCAGGCGCGCGATCCCCGGGACCTCGGACGGATCGCGGATCACGTAGATCGCGAGGCTCTTCTTCGTGCCTGCCTCCGTGACGTCGAAGCCCGAGCCGTCGTCGAGCACGAGCCGCGCGGCGAGCGCGGTCTTGCCGGGCCGCCCGGCCGGCTTGGGCGCGGCCTCGCGCCAGCGCACCCATCCGGCCCGGGCCAGGTGCATCACCAGATGGAGGTCGCCGATGGCGAGGTCGAGGAACTTGCCGTGCCTGCGCACGTCGAGGACGGACTGGTCGTGCAGCTGGGACACGGGCGGGTCGAAGGTCTTGAGCACGGCGAACGACACCACGTCGAGTCGATCGACCTGGCGCCCGACGAGCCGGCCGCGGAGGTCGGTCACGAGCGCCTGCACCTCGGGGAGCTCAGGCATGCGTCCAGTGTGCACCGCTCATCCGACACGCGGCCAGGGTTCGCGCTCAGCGCATCCGGGGGCGGATGCCCGTGGTCACTCCCCGGCTGCCGGCTCGACGGTCTCGGCCGGGTCTGCGGCGGCCTGCCGGTCGTAGGTGACCACCCGCACACCACCCGGCAGGCGGATCTCCTCGGTCGGGTGGAAGGAGTGCGGGGTGAACGGTCCGTCGAAGAGCGGGACACCGGCTCCGATCACCGCCGGGGTGACCTTGAGCACGAGACGGTCGATCTCCGGGAGGAGCGAGTGCGCGAGGCCGCCTCCTCCGACGAGCCAGAGGTCGAGGCCGGGTTCGCGCTTGAGCTCGCGGACGCGCTCGACCGCGTCGCCGACCACGAGCTCCACCGCCGGGTCCGGTGTCCCGGAGAGCGTCGAGGAGAAGACCAGGTGGCGCAGATGGGGGTAGGCGTCGGTGACACCGGCCGCCAGCCCGACCTCGTACGACCCCCGTCCCTCGAGGACGGTGTCGAAGGAGCGCCCGGGATCGTCGATGCCGAGGGCGGCACGCACCGCGGCCGGGAGCGTCTCCGGGTAGGTCTCCACGATGAAGCGCACCACGTCGTCCGTCACCGGGAAGGAGGCGCGACCCGTGGGGTCGCCGCGATCCGGCTCGGCGATGAAGCCGTCGATCGTGGTGGCGACGTAGTAGACGAGCCGCCTCATCGCGAGCCCGGGGCCTCGCGGTCCGGGGTGGACCTGTCGTCGGGGAGGGCCTCGTGGTGGCGACGACCGTGCGTGCGGCGGTCCTCCTTCATCTCGGCCTCGAAGAGGTGGCGCCGACCCTCCGCGAGCTCGTCGCGGGCACGGCGCTCCGCCTCCCGGAACGCGGCCCAGTAGCCGTCGTCGAACTCCTCGACGATCTGGAAGGTCCAGCGCCCTTCGAGCACGTTGCGCCCGACGAGCTCGGTCTCGAGCCGATCGGCGATCTCCTCGTGCCCCGCGTCGCGGAACAGGGCCACGGCCTCGCCGAGCGCGAGGTCGGCCTGGCCGGTCATGCGGTGGAACCCGTAGAGGAACCCACGGGCGTTCTCGATGACCTCGAGCGCCTCGCTGAGCTTGCCTAGTGCCTCGACGGTGGCGTCGTCGAGGCCCTCCGGTCGGCGGTGGGCGGGGTCGGGTCCGTCGGTCTCGCTCATGCGGCCCACCGTACCGTCGGGTCCCGATCACCGCCCGGGCTCGGCCGATCTCGGCCCGGGCTCGGTCCGGGTCGACCTCAGGGGCCGCCCGGGGGAGAGGTCACGGTGAGCACCCGGTAGCCGTCGTCGTCGACGGCGCGCCAGAGGTGGCGTCGGCCCGAGGCGAAGGCGATCGAGTCGCCCCGGCGCAGCGTCTGCACGGATCCGTCGTGGAGCTCGACCTCGAGGACGCCGTCGAGCACGTACACGAACTCCTCCTCGGCGTGTGCGGCGAACTCCCCGTCGCGCTCCGTCCCGACCATCTCCGTGCCGAAGAGCCCGCCGGGCAGCTGCGCCAGCTGCCACGCGCGCCGCGAGCCTGCGACCGGCGAGGCGCGGTGGTCTCCGTGCACCACGTCGACGCCGTCGAGCTCCTCGCGATCGGTCGCTTCACGGGCCAGCAGGGCACCCTGGCGGATGCCCAGCGCATCCGACACCCGGGCCATCGACGTCAGGCTCAGCCGTGCGTGCCCGCGCTCGACCAGCGAGAGGAACGGCTGCGACATCCCGGTCAGGCCGGCGAGCTCCACGAGCGTGAGGCCGCGCTCGTGCCGCACCGACCGGATGCGCTCGCCCATGACGACGGCGTCGTCGTCGAGCGGCGACGTCGACCTCCGGGTGGATGCGGCCACCGCGTCCCCTCTCACTGTTCACACGAGCGTAACAATATTTATGTCATAAATATCGGTATGACCTCTCCTCTCGTGCTCGCGATCTTCCAGTACATCGGCCCCAACGGGACGATCGGCTCCGCCTGGCAGCATCCCGACGACACCTCCGCGGACTTCACCTCGCTGCAGCACTGGATCCGACTGGCGAAGAAGTTCGAGGAGGCTCGCCTCGACTTCCTCTTCTTCGCCGACAGCTACGGCTTCCCGGCGATGGACGGCGAGCTCATCCCGGCGTCGGTCCGCGAGGGGCGCGGCATCCCGCACGGCGACCCGATGCCCGTCATCTCGGCGCTCGCCGCGGCGACGGAGCGGCTGGGCTTCGTCGTCACGGCGTCGACGACGGTCGAGCCCCCGGCGGCGAACGCCCGCCGGTTCGCCACGCTCGACCACTTCACCGAGGGTCGCATCGGCTGGAACATCGTGACGGGCTCCTCCGGAGCGACGGCGGCCGCGCTCATGGGCAAGCCGCTCATCCCTCACGACGAGCGCTACGACATGGCCGACGACTACGTCGACCTCTCGCTGAAGCTGTGGGAGGGGTCGTGGGACGACGACGCGCTCGTGCGCGACAAGGCGGCGGGGGTCTACGCCGACCCGGAGAAGGTGCGCGTCATCCACCACGATGGTCCGTACTTCCGGGCCGACGGACTGCTCAACATGCCGCCGTCGAAGCAGCGCACGCCGCTCCTCGTCCAGGCGGGCACCTCGGGCCGCGGCATGGAGTTCGCGGGCAAGCACGCGGAGGCGGTGTTCGTCGCGGGCGGCGACCCGGAGCGCGTGGCGCGCAACATCCAGGGCATCCGCGACGCGGCGGTCGCCGCGGGACGCGAGCCCGACTCGATCAAGGTGCTCGTCGGCGCGCTGTTCCTGGCCGGAGCCACGTCGGAGCAGGCGCGCGCCACGCACGAGGAGATGCTCGCGATGTCGACCCCCGAGGGTGCCGCCGCGATCTTCGCGGGGAACACCGGCGTCGACCTCCTCGCCCTCGACCCCGACAAGCCGCTGACGCAACAGAGCACCGAGCTCGGCCTCTCCAACCTGCAGCGCTACCTCGGTCGCGACGGCAAGCCGGCGCCGCTCGTGCGCGACATCATCGAGGACTTCCGCGTGACGGGCATCAACGGCAGCGTCTTCGTCGGCACCGGCGAGGACGTCGTCGACCAGGTGGAGGAGTTCGTCCGGATCACGGGTGCCGACGGGTTCCTCATCCAGCCGCACATGACGCCCGGGACGTACGACGACTTCATCGAGCACGTGCTGCCGGTGCTCCGTGCCCGCGGCCTGGCGCGGAGCGAGTACGAGGGCGACACGCTGCGCGAGCGGCTCTTCCCCGAGGGGACCGCGCACCTGCCCGCCTCGCACCCCGGCGCGGCGTATCGCACGGCTCCCGTCGGCGCCTGACGCGACCCCGACGTCGCGAGATGACCGCAGAAAGGTCGCCTGAGAGCGCGCATGAGGCTCTATGAGCGTCGTCTCGGCTCTCAGGCGACCTTTCGGCGGTCACTCTCGCGCGGAATGCTCAGGCGGGAAGGGTGCGCAGCGAGGTGAGCGCCCACTCGCGGACGCGGCCCGGACGCGTGGTGCCGCAGGTCGAGAGGAGCGGGGCGGACAGCGTCTCCGCGAGCTCCACCACGACACGGCCGCCGTCGGCGCCGGCCAGCTCCACGACGTGGTGGCCGACGTCCCGGTGGTGGAGGCTCCCTCCCTCGGCCAGCGGAGCGAAGGAGTCGAGGCGGTCGTCTCCGGACTCGACGCGGGCGAAGTGCTGCGCGGCCTGGACCGGGTGCGACAGAGACGTCCGGCCGCGGAACCACGGCTCGGCGACGCGGCCGTCGAGGTAGCCCTGGGCGATCGCGGCGACGTCGGCGTCGTCGATGCGACCGTAGGCGAGGCCGTGCGGGAACAGCACCATCGTGGCGGCGAAGCGGTCGCCGCCGAGATGCGAGCACTCCCACGTCTCCTCGGGGAAGGCCGCCGCGAGGTCCAGGGCCGCCCGCCGGCCACGGACCGCGCAGCACTGGTCGTGGCGCCCATGGGCGCACACGGCGAAGATCGGGCGGTCCGAGAGGACGCCCGCCGATCCGTCGAGCGGGACGTCGAGCAGGTCATCCGGATCATCCACCTCGCCCCAGCGCACCGACTCCGACCCGGGACGCGCGTCGACGACGGCCCAGCGCCAGCGCGGCACCGCGTCGCGGCGGCCGGGCCTGCGGATGGCGAGCGGTCGTATGCCCGCCCGTTCGGTCCGCGACACCAGGGCCCCGCCCAGCTGCGGATCGAAGGGCGGATCCAGCAGCGCGCGGGGACCCCATCCGCTCGCGAGCTCGACCAGGAACCACCGCAGTCCCCGGCCGGCGGTGCCCCACAGCGGATCGTCGCGTTCGCGCGAACGGTCGCTGCAGGGCTCCCAGGCTGTGCCACCCAGCCCCGTGCTCGGGAGCGCGAGAGCGCTCACGGCGCCAGGACCAGGACCGCCTCCCGCAGCAGCCGCCTGGCGACGACGACGGCCGACTCCGGGTCGAGCCCGGGAAGGTCGGCCACGGCGATCGGGCCGCCGGCGGCGAGCCGGTGGAGGGCGTCCGCTGCTTCGGCGGGAAGGGAGAGCGAACCCTCGCGCGAGCGGATCGTGATGCGGCCGTCGGACTCCTCGAGCCGGGCCCGGAGTCCAGCGCGCCACCGCACGCGCGTGCGTCCATCGAGGCGCGCGATCGCGTCGACCGTGGCGAGCGGCGAGACCGGCTCGGGGCGTGTGGTCTCAGCGAGCTGGGCCGCGAGGGCGTCGGCGACCGGGCGCACGACGTCGCCCGGCAGCTCGTCGGCATCGGGCAGTGCGGCGCGGAGCGCCTCCAGCGTCTCCTCGACGAGCGGACGCACGGCGGCGGCGTCAGTCCAGTCGACGCCGAGGGGCAGAGGGCGTCGGAGCTCGGGCGATTCGCCGAGCCGAGCGAGGATCGAGCGCAGGACGTCGTCGCGGGTGAACGACGGCATCCCGATCGTGAGGTGCACCGACGTGCCGCCGAGCGCCTCGGCGGAGTGGATCCACCCCCGCGGCAGGTAGAGGGCGTCGCCGGGTCGGAGGACGGCGTCGATGACCGGAGACTCCTGGGCCCGGGCGGCGACGGCGGCTCGGTGCTGCGACCAGGGCTGGTCGCGCAGCGGATGCTCGTGCACGGGGGCGTGGATGCGCCAGTGCTTCTCGCCCGCGATCTGCAGCACGAAGACGTCGTGCACGTCGTAGTGCGGGTCGAAGCCCCGCGAGGAGGCGGGCGTGACGTACGCGTTGACCTGCGCCGGATGCCCGAGGTCGTCGACCAGCTCGCGCGTGAAGTCGATGAGGGGCGGCCACAGGCGGTGGAGGCCCTGGAGGACGATCGTCGCTCCGTCGGCGAAGCGGGCCAGCACCTTCGCCGAGTCGACCTGATCGGCGATCTCCGCCCCGAACCCGCCGGATCCCGTGAACCGGCCGGGCGACAGCACGTCGCCCTCCTGGGCCATGCGGATGAACGGGGTGCGGACCCCGCGTCGGCTCACCAGCTCGTCGACCGCGGCCGAGCTGAAGAGGTCGTCGAAGTCACGCGGCAGAGCCGAGGCGGGCGTGAGCAGCGGGGAGGCGCCCCAGTACTCCCGCGCGAACGTGTCGGGCGAGACTCCTATGCAGCGAGAGAGCGCGGGCCGATCGCTCGGCCCGCGCTCGACGTCGGTGCTCACGCGGAGCCGTCGGCCCCGCCGTCGTGTCCGTTCGGGTTCGCGCCGCCGTCGGCCGGGCCCTCGCCCTCCGACGCCGAGCCGTCGGCCCCGCCGTCGTGTCCGCCCGGGTTCGCCCCGCCGTCGGCGGTGCCCTCCCCGGCCGACGCCGAGCCGTCGGCTCCGCCGTCGTGTCCGTTCGGGTTCGCTCCGCCGTCGGCGGTGCCCTCGCCACCCGCGGCTGCGCCGCCCGTGATGTCGTCGTCGCTGATGCTCATCCTGACTCCCATCGTCCGTCATGCCCGACCCTACTCACCCCGCCCCCGCCCGCCACCCCTTGACGCTGCGAGTCCTCGCAGGCCTGCCCGGCGCGGACACCATCCGTCACTACGCTAGAATCCTGTACATGACGACGCTCTCGCTCGCGGACGCCCGCGCCGGCTTCTCTCGCCTCATCGAGTCGGCGAACTCCACGCACGAGCGGTTCGAGGTCACGAGGAACGGGCGCCGCATGGCGATCCTGCTGAGCGCGGACGATTACGACGGTCTCCTCGAGACCATCGACGTCCTGAGCGATCAGCCCGGAGTGCAGGCGCTCCACGTCGCGCTCGAGGAGCTGCAGGTGGGTGACGTGCACTCGGTCGACGACGTCCGGGAGGCGATGGCGCACCGCCGAACCGCATCCGAGTGATGTACGAGGTCGTGTTCACCCGCTCGGCGAAGCGGGCGCTCGCCGAGTCGCTGCCCGAGTCGGTCGCAGCAGCCGCGTTCGAGTTCATCGTCGGTCCGCTCGCGGAGAACCCCCGACGTGTCGGGAAGCGACTGCGGGAGCCGCTCGCGCCGATGTACTCGGCACGACGCGGCGAGTATCGGGTGATCTATCTGATCGACGACGATCGCGTCGTGGTTCAGATCGTCACCGTGTCGCACCGCCGCGACGTCTACCGCAGCTGATCTCCGACGCCCGAGCGACGAGAGGGCCTGCCCGGCGGGCGCCTCAGTCGGCGGGGGAGTGGCGGGTGAGGAAGTCGTAGAGCTCCGTGGTGTCGACGCCGGGGAAGGCGCCCGTGGGCATCGCGGCGTGGAGGGAGGAGTTCAGGCGCGGGGTGGGGAAGGAGCGGCCGGCCCAGCGGCTCGACACCTCCGCGGGAGGGCGGCGGCAGCACGACTCGTCGGGGCAGCGCGAGGTGAACCGCGTGGTGGTGTCCCGGCCGCGGAACCACTTCGCGTGCGCGAAGGAGGTGCCGACGCTGACGCTGAACTCGCCGCGCGACGACGTCTGGATCCGCGACGTGCACCAGTACGTGCCGGTCGGCTTGTCGGTGTACTGGTGGTACGGGCTGAAGCGGTCGGCCACGTCGAACACCTGCCGCGCGCTCCAGTAGCGGCAGACCGTCTGCCCCTCGACGGCGCCGAGCGCATCCGTCGGGAAGAGCACGCTGTCGTTCTCGTAGGCCTTCGAGATGGTGCCCTCGGAGTCGACCTTGAGGAAGTGGACGGGGATGCCGAGGTGCTCGGTCGCGAGGTTCGTGAACCGATGCGCCGCGGTCTCGTAGTTCACGCCGAAGGCGTCGCGGAGATCCTCCACCGACAGCTCGCGCGCCTCCTTGGCGGCGACGAGGAGGGGCACCGCGCCCGCGGCGGGGACGAGGAGGGCCGCGGCGAGGTAGTTCGTCTCCACTCGCTGCTCGAGGAACTCCGCGTAGCTCTGCGGCACCCCGTGCCCCAGGACGTGACCGGCCAGCGCCTGCAGCACGACCGAGCGCGGGTCCGCATCCGGTCGCTGACTGAGCGGGACGTAGATGCGGCCGTGCTCGAGATCGCGCACGGAGCGCACCGACGACGGCAGGTCGGGCACGTAGTGCAGGCTGAACCCGAGGTGCGCGGCGAGCTCCGACACGAGCCGCTGCGACAGCGGTCCGGTCGTGTGCCCGACCGCGTCGAGCAGCTCGCGCGCGGCCGCCTCGAGCTCCGGGAAGTGGTTGTGCCGCAGCCTCATCGCGCCGCGCAGCTGGGTGTTCGCGCGGCGGGCCTCCTCCGGGGTCGCGGCGCGTTCGGTGTGGATCCGCTCGAGCTCGGAGTGGAGGCCGAGGATGGTCTCGATCGCCTCGTCCGAGAGCGACCGCCGCACGGGCAGGGGCGGCAGCCCGAGGCTCGCGAACAGGGGGCCCCGCTGCACGCGCTCGAGCGCGATCTCGAGCGCGGCCCGGCGTGACGGCGGGCTGGCGTCGAGGAGATCGTCGAGGGTGACGTCGAGCGCGGTCGCGAAGCGCTGCAGCTCGCCCAGCCGCAGCTCGCGCTTGCCGTTCTCGACTACCGACACCTGCGAGGCGGCTCGCCCGATCGCGACGCCGAGGTCGTCGAGGGTGAGTCCGCGCTCGGTGCGCAGCTGGCGGATGCGGCGGCCGATGGTGAGCGAGTCGGGCATGACTCCATCGTCGGATGCGGTCAGCGACGTCAGCGTCATGCACCGACCCTGACATACGGCCCTTCTTCCGACAAGCAGAAGAACACGTGAATTTCTGCCGATGAATCCGTCCAGTCGTCCTCGTCCGGCCCCGATAGTCGAACTCACGCAGCATTTCGACCCGCTGCGGAGTCACACACCGCACAGCACGAAGGAGCACACCATGACCAGGCCGGGTGACCAGACGCAGACCGCCGCCGAGCTCGAGAGCTCGTGGAAGACCGAGGCCCGGTGGGACGGGGTCGAGCGGGACTACTCCGCGGAGGACGTGGTCGCCCTCCGCGGACGGGTCGGCGAGGAGCACACGCTCGCTCGACGCGGAGCCGAGCGCCTGTGGGAGCTGCTGAACACCGAGGAGTGGGTGCCCGCGCTCGGCGCGCTCACCGGCAACCAGGCCGTGCAGCAGGTGCGCGCGGGCCTCAAGGCCATCTACCTCTCGGGATGGCAGGTCGCCGCCGATGCGAACCTCTCGGGTCAGACCTACCCCGACCAGAGCCTCTACCCGGCGAACTCGGTGCCGAACGTGGTCCGCCGCATCAACAACGCGCTCCTCCGCGCCGACCAGATCGAGGCCGCGGAGGGACTGCCCGAGAGGGACTGGCTCGCACCCATCGTGGCGGATGCGGAGGCCGGATTCGGCGGGCCGCTCAACGCCTACGAGCTCATGAGCAGCATGATCGCGGCCGGCGCGGCGGGGGTGCACTGGGAGGACCAGCTCGCCAGCGAGAAGAAGTGCGGGCACATGGGCGGCAAGGTCCTCGTCCCCACGAGCCAGCACATCCGCACCCTGAACGCGGCTCGCCTCGCCGCCGACGTCGCGGGCGTGCCCACCGTGATCATCGCGCGCACCGACTCGCTGGCCGCGAACCTGCTCACGAGCGACGTCGACGAGCGCGATCGGCCCTTCCTCACCGGCGGGCGCACGGCGGAGGGCTTCTACGAGACCCGACCCGGCATCGAGACGGTGCTGGCGAGGGGCCACGCCTACGCGCCCTATGCCGACCTGCTCTGGGTGGAGTCGGCCGAGCCCGATCTCGAGCTCGCGCGCACCTTCGCCGAGAGCATCCACCGCGAGTTCCCGGGCAAGAGGCTCGCGTACAACTGCTCGCCGTCGTTCAACTGGAAGCGTCACCTCGACGACGACACCATCGCCCGCTTCCAGCGCGAGCTGGCGAGCATGGGCTACGCCTTCCAGTTCATCACCCTGGCGGGCTTCCACGCCCTCAACCACTCCATGTACACGCTCGCCCGCGACTACTCCCAGCGGCACATGAGCGCCTACGTCGAGCTGCAGGAGGCCGAGTTCGCCTCCGAGGCCGACGGATACACCGCGACCAAGCATCAGCGGGAAGTCGGCACCGGCTACTTCGACCGGATCGCCACGGCCTTGAACCCGACCAGCGCGACCCTGGCGCTGGTGGGTTCGACCGAGTCCGAGCAGTTCCACTGATCCCACGATGAAGGACACGACCATGACCGCACACACCAGGATGACGGTGCTCGGCGAGACCGACGAGCGCTACGACGAGATCCTCACCCCTGCCGCGCTCGACTTCGTCGCGCGCCTCCACGACCAGTTCGCCGGCCGCCGGCACGAGCGGCTGCTCGAGCGGATGCGCGTCCGCAAGGCCATCGAGAACGGCCGGAACCTCCGCTTCCTCCCCGAGACCGCCTCGATCCGCGAGGACCGCAGCTGGCGTGTCGCGGGCGCCGGACCCGGGCTCGAGGACCGCCGGGTCGAGATCACCGGTCCGACCGACCGCAAGATGACCGTGAACGCGCTGAACTCCGGCGCCAAGGGGTGGCTCGCCGACCTCGAGGATGCGACCAGCCCCACCTGGCACAACATCATCGGCGGGCAGGTGAACCTCTACGACGCCATCCGCGGCCAGGTCGACTTCACCACGCCCGAGGGCAAGGAGTACCGGGTGGGCTTCGAGACCCCGACGATCATCCTGCGTCCGCGCGGGTGGCACCTGGTGGAGAAGCACCTCTCCTACACCGACCGGGCGGGGTCCACGAAGCCGGCGTCAGGGTCGCTCGTGGACTTCGGGCTCTACTTCTTCCACAACGCCCAGGCGCTGATCGAGTCGGGACGGGGGCCGTACTTCTACCTGCCGAAGATCGAGAACCACCTCGAGGCCAGGCTCTGGGACGACGTCTTCACGTTCTCCGAGAACGCGCTCGGTCTGGACCGCGGGACGATCCGCGCCACGGTGCTGATCGAGACCATCACGGCGGCGTTCGAGATGGAGGAGATCCTCTACGAGCTCCGCGACCACTGCGCGGGCCTGAACGCCGGTCGGTGGGACTACATCTTCAGCCTCATCAAGACCTACCGCGACCGCGGGCCGGCGTTCGTGCTCCCGGATCGCGACCGCATCACGATGACGGTGCCGTTCATGCGCGCGTACACCGAGCTCCTGGTCGCGACCTGCCACCGTCGGGGAGCGCACGCCATCGGCGGGATGAGCGCGTTCATCCCGAACCGGCGTGACCCGGAGGCCACACGCCGCGCACTCGCGAAGGTGTCCGACGACAAGCACCGCGAGGCGACCGACGGCTTCGACGGGTCGTGGGTCGCGCATCCGGACCTCGTCGAGGTCGCGATGGCCGAGTTCGACGCCGTCCTCGGCGAGCGTCCGAACCAGGTGGAGCGTCAGCGCACGGACGTCTGGGTCACCGCCGGCGACCTCCTCGACCTGTCGTCGATCGATCACGAGGTGACGGATGCGGGGGTCAGGGCGAACGTGTCGGTCGCGCTCCGCTACGTGGAGAGCTGGTTGCGCGGCACAGGCGCCGCCGCCATCGACGGTCTCATGGAGGATGCGGCGACCGCGGAGATCTCCCGTTCGCAGCTGTGGCAGTGGATCCACCACCGCATCCGCACCACGGAGGGCACGCGGATCACGCGCGACCTGGTCTCGGTGCTGATCGACCAGCAGCTCGCCACGACGCCGAGGACGGACGAGGACCGCTTCGACGACGCCGCCGCGATCGTGCGCATGGTCGCGCTCGAGGACGAGTTCCCGACGTTCCTCACCATCCCCGCCTACGCCCACTACCTCGTCGACACCCCCTCCGACGAGGCGGCCGGGGTTCCGCAGGAGGTCGCCGCGTGAGACCGGGCCGCCGCGACGGGCTCTCGGGCTCGCCGCGGCGGCCTGCGTCGCGTCGCCCGGCTCAGGCGGCCGCGACGCGGAGCGCGGAGACCAGCAGGAAGGCCGCCAGCGCGAACCCGCAGAGGGCGATCAGTCGGCGCAGCAGCGACGCCGGCACCCGGCGCGCGATAGACGGTCCGATGAGGCCGCCGGCGAGCGCGCCGAGGCCCAGCGGCCACACGGCGTGCCAGACGACCGTCCCGGTCAGGGCGAAGAGGACCGCCGGCGCGACGTCGGCGATGACCAGGATGACGTTCTTCAGGGAGTTGGCGCGGTGGAGCACCGACTCGGTGGTGGCCAGCAGCAGCGCGATCACCAGGATCCCCGAGTCCGCGCCGAAGTAGCCGTTGTAGAAGGCGACCGCGGCCCCCAGGATGCCGACCACGCCCGGCGGCAGCGGGCGTCCGCCACGGGACCGTTCGAGCCGCGGCTGCAGGAGCAGGGCCGCGGAACCGGCCGCGACCAGGAAGGGCACCAGCAGGTCGAAGACCCGGCCGGGCGTCACCACGAGCACCACGGCGCCGACCAGCGACGCGAGGGCGAACCCGGGCAGCCACCGCCGCAGGGTGCCGCCGTGACCCGAGAGGTCGGGGCCGGCCCGCAGGGCGGATCCGGCGCCGCTGCCGAGGAGGGCGACCGAGCTCGTCACGTTCGCGGCCAGCGGCGGGATGCCGATCGCGAGCAGCGCCGGGTAGGACACGAGCGACGTGATCCCGCCGGCCGTGCCGACGATGCCGGCCACCGCACCGGCGGTGACGAGGTAGGCGATCGTGAGCACGTCGGGCACAGCATCACCCTTCCAGATGCGCGGTCGAGGCGCCCGTTCTCGTCGAGGGCGGGGGACCGTCAGAATGGCGGGTATGGATCCCGTCACGATCATCATCTGGGTGGTGTCGTTCGTCGTCGTCACCGTGGCCGTCACGGGGCTCTCCGGTCGCGTCGGCTGGTCTGCGCCCGTCGCGCTGGTCGTGGTGGGGGCGGCGGTGTCGTTCATCCCCGGCGTCCCGCAGCTGGCGGTGCAGCCCGACCTGATCCTCTACGGCATCCTGCCGCCGCTGCTCTACGCGGCCGCGATCCGCACCTCGTTCACCGACGTCCGCGCTCGCCGCGACGGCATCCTCCTGCTCTCGGTCGGGCTCGTGGCCTTCACCGTCGTCGCGGTGGGGCTCACGGCGTGGATCGCGGTGCCGATGATCACGCTCTCGGCCGCGTTCGCGTTCGGTGCGGTCGTGGCGCCGACGGATGCGGTCGCCGTCACCGCGATCGCCGGTCGGGTGAACCTGCCGCGCCGGCTGGTGACGGTGCTCGAGGGGGAGAGCCTCCTCAACGACGCGACCGCGCTGGTGGCGCTCAACGCGGCGATCGCGGCCATCATCAGCACCGCGAGCGGGGGACCGGGCACGGTCACGCCGGGGGACGTCATCCTCGAGTTCGCGATCGCCGTGATCGTGGGCGTGGGGATGGGGCTCGTCGTCGGGTTCGTCGTGGGCTTCATCCGGCGGCGCCTCCACTCCGCCGTGCTCGACGCCTCGCTCTCGCTGGTCGTGCCCTACGTCGCCTTCATCCCGGCTCAGGAGCTGCACGGATCGGGTGTGCTCGCGGTCGTCGTCGCCGGGCTCTACCTCGGGTTCCGGTCACCCGTCATCCAGACCGCGCAGGCCCGCATCGCGGAGGCGCTGAACTGGCGCACCATCCAGTACCTCCTCGAGAACGCCGTCTTCCTGTTCATCGGGTTGAGCGTGGCGTCCATCCTCGGCAGCGCGGTGGAGATCGGGATCGGCTTCTGGGACGTGGTGCTCATCAGCGTGGTGCTGCTGTTCGCCGTGTTCGCCTCCCGGTTCGTGTGGATGATGCTCACCACGTCGATCTACCGGTTCGGCCCCGCTCGGCTGCGAGAGCGCGGCTGGAGCTACCGCACCGGGGTCGCGGTCTCGTTCGCGGGCATCCGAGGCGTGGTGACGCTCGCCGCGGTCTTCCTGCTCCCGGACCAGACGCCGGGGAGGGCGCTGCTGCAGCTCCTCGCCCTGGTGGTCGTGGTGGGCACGCTCGTGCAGGGCGCGTTCCTGCCGCTCGTCATCCGGCGACTGCGCCTGCCGGCGCCGGACTACTCGCAGGAGACGACCGAGAAGCACATGCTGCTGGCGGAGGCCCAGACGGCGGGCCTCCGCCAGCTCGAGGAGCAGCTGGACGACTCGGTCGACCAGCGGGTCGTCGACCGGCTCCGGGCCAACGCGCAGTTCCTCTCGGACGCGCTCGACAACCCGGCGCCCGAGGAGGCCGAGCCGTTGCCGCGCTCCTACAACCGGCTCCGCCGCGACATGATCGCCGCCGAGCGGGAGGCCATCCTCCAGGCGCGCAAGGAGGGCCGCTACCAGGAGCGCGCGGTGCGCGCGGCACTCGCCCGGATCGACGTCGAGGAGACGGAGCTCGACGTCGGACGGCCCCGCCCCACGGAGTGATCCCGGGGAAGGCCGGGGAGGCTCAGGCGCCGGCGCGCTCGGCGAGGAAGCCCTCGACGAACTCGGCGGTGTCGGTCCAGCCCTCGACCGCGACGGTGCGGACGCCCAGGCGCTTGACGGGGTAGTCGTTGCCGCCCTCGTCGAGGCGGTCGCCGACGAAGAGCATGTCGTCGAGCGGGATCCCGGTCAGCTCGGCGAGCTTCGACATCCCGTAGGCCTTGTCGATGCCCTGGCGCGTGATGTCGACCGACGTGGAGCCTCCCGAGCGCACCTCGAGATCCGGCAGGAGGGGCGCGACGGCCGCGCGGAGGCTCTCCTTCTTCTCGCCGGTGGGGTCCCAGGCGACCTTCTCCTCGATCGGCGCCGACTGGCCGAGCGCGGAGAAGGTGATCTGCGACCCGCGGTCCTCGAGGATCGGGCCCCACGACCTCTCCGCCCAGAGGCCCAGGCGCTTCGCCTCCTCCTCCACCGCGGTCATCGCGCGCTGCTTCTGGTCGTCGGTGAGGTTCTCCGCGTAGACCTGCTGCCATCCGCCGTCGCGGAAGCGGTAGTACTGAGTGCCGCAGGTCGGCATGAGGTGGAGACGCTCCAGCAGCTCGGCGGGGGCATCCGGGAGGTTCGCGACGAGCTGGCTCGAAAACTGCGCGAACTGGCCGCCCGAGATGACGCACACCTCGACCTCGCGGAGCAGCTCGAGCAGGAGCGCGGCCATGCGGGGATCGATCGGGGTCTTCGACGGGGCGAGGGTGTCGTCGAGGTCGAAGGCGACGAGACGGTCGGTGGGCACGGCGTGTCCTCTCAGCTGACGGATGGGGTTCACCGGCGCGCGGGCGCGGATCGCGCCACTCGGTGTCGGTCGATTGTCGCAGATGCGGTTCAGGAGAACCCGATGACCTCGTCGCCCCAGGCGCTGCGCACCTCGGCGTCGGGGTCGTCCACCACGGTCTCGCCCCGATCGAAGATCAGGGTGCTGCGTGTGCTCTCGTCGTAGAGAGGCCACTCCGGGGCGCCCTCGCCGGCGCTCGGCGTGCCGGAGGAGGCGAAGGCCGTCCAGCGATGTCGGATCGACTCCGACAGCCGGTGGGCCTCCTTGCGGCCTCCGAGACGGAACGTCGGGTCCTTCGGGGCGACCTCGAAGTTGCCCCAGACGTAGGCGAGCTCCGCACCGTGCGTGGCGCCGATCCCGAGCAGCTTCAGCATCGGGGTGGCGTGATCGAACCGGTACATCCGCGTGGGGGCCACCCGGGAGTGCGCCGTGGCGAGCCAGATCGAC
This sequence comes from Cnuibacter physcomitrellae, assembly GCF_014640535.1. Lineage (NCBI taxonomy): Bacteria > Bacillati > Actinomycetota > Actinomycetes > Micrococcales > Microbacteriaceae > Cnuibacter > Cnuibacter physcomitrellae. The sequence continues at coordinate 244,811 of NZ_BMHD01000002.1, read as the reverse complement.
GGCATCCTGAAGCCGGCGTCGCGCGAGAGCTCCGACGGCGTGCGGCGTCGGGGATAGTGCGGGTAGGCGCCTTCGATGCGCTCTGCGGCATCACCCAGGTCGGGCTGCTCGGCCGCGAGCTCCTCGAACATCGCCGCCACGGACGCCTCGGTGACGGGCATGAGCGGCGACTTCATCAGCTTGAACAGGGACGCCTCGTCGCGGTTGGTGCCGATGATGAGCGGCACCGGTAGCTGCGTGCCCGCGCTGTAGGCCTCGATCGGATGCACCGGCACGATGTCGCCGTCGACCACCGGAGCGAGAGCGAGCGTGCCGGGGACGTCCCTCGCGACGTCGCCGATGAGGGCGAACGCGGCGTCGGCGAGCGACTCGGCGGCCCGCTCGCGGAGGAGCTCCGGTCGGTCGGCGTCGATCCCGACGACGTCGAGGAAGCGGCGGGCGACCCTCGCCGCGCGCTCGGCGGAGTACACGCTCGTGGCGGGCGAGCTCTGCGCGATGGCGCGGTGGAACAGGCCCGCGGCCGCGGGCGAGGTCAGGAGCGTCGTGACGCATCCGCCACCGGCCGACTCGCCGAAGAGGGTGACATCGCCGGGGTCACCCCCGAACGCCGCGATCTCGTCCTGCACCCAGCGGAGCGCGGCGAGCTGGTCACGCAGGCCCGGGTTGCTGTCGAAGGTCGCGGCGCCCGACGAGAGCGACGAGAGGTCGAGGAAGCCGAGGGCTCCCAGCCGGTAGTTGACGGTGACGACCACGACCCCCTCGGCGACGAGATGGGCGGGATCGTAGAGCGCCTGGGCGCTCGATCCGGCGAAGTACGCGCCGCCGTGAATCCAGACCATCACGGGCAGTGGCCCGTCGTGCTCGGCCGGCGCGGTCACGTTGAGGGTGAGGCAGTCCTCCGACATCGACACGTCGGCAGGAAGCCGGACCGCCGGGCTCTTCGATTGCACGGAGGCGTGTCCGAACGCGACCGCGTCCCTCACGCCCGACCAGGGCTCGACCGGACGGGGGGCGAGGAAGCGCAGGGCTCCGACGGGAGGCGCCGCGTACGGGATGCCCCGCCAGGACCGCACGGTGCCGTCGGTGATGCCGCGCAGGGCGCCGCTCGAGGTCTCGACGACCAGCGCGTCGGGCGAGAGGGTCGTCATGGTCCCTCACTGTAGCGACGCCCGACGGGCGCGCAGAAGAGCATCGGGGGCGATTGAATGGGGGGATGACCGCAGACACGCTCGCCCGTCTCCGCGAGGACCTCACCGTCGCCGGCTTCCAGGTCGGGGCGGTCGACGCGCTGTGGGGGAGCGCCGCCGCGGAGGCGCTCTTCCGCGGACGCCTCCTCCCGGCCCGCCGGGCCATCGACAGGCTCCGCGAGAGCGACGCGCTCACGCCCGCGGGCATCCTGGCCGACCTCTTCGTGCTCGGGCGGTCAGTCTCGCGGGACGACGCCCACCGCGCGGCGCCGCGGACCGGGGTCGACGGGCTCGTCGACCTGGGGCTCGTGCGTGCCACCGAGGAGTCGGTGGTGCCCCTCGCGGATCTGCGCCCCTACGAGTTCACCGACGCCCTCGGGGCGGGTCAGTGGTGGATCCGCTCCGACCTGGGGGAGGCGGTGCTCGGCCGTCCCCTCGACGAGGACCATGTCCTGGGGATCGGCGGGGCCTCGACCACGCTCGCCGGGCTCGCCGTGCCCGGTGCGGTCGACTTCGTGCTCGACCTCGGCACCGGATGCGGGATCCAGGCGATGCACGCCGCGCGCCACGCCCGCCGGGTCGTGGCGACCGACATCTCCGCGCGGGCGCTGGAGATCGCGCGCTTCAACCTGGACCTCAACGGCATCGAGGGCGTGGAGCTGCGGCACGGCAGCCTCTACGACCCGGTGGCGGGCGAGAGGTTCGACCGGATCGTGTCCAACCCGCCGTTCGTGATCACCCCGCGGACGGAGGGGGTGCCCCGGTACGAGTACCGCGATGGCGGCCGGGTCGGCGACGCGCTGGTGCGAGCGGTGATCCAGGGCGCCGCCGAGCATCTCGCGCCGGGCGGCATCGCCCAGCTGCTCGGCAACTGGGAGTACCGCGCCGACGAGGACGGGCTCGACCGGGTGCGCTCCTGGATCGAGCCCCTCTCCCTCGACGCCTGGGTCGTCGAGCGGGAGCGGCAGGACGCCGCGACGTACTCCGAGACGTGGATCCGAGACGGGGGCACGCTGCCCGGCACGGCGGCGTTCGACCGCCTCTACGGCGCCTGGCTCGACGACTTCGCCGACCGCGGCGTGCAGTCGGTGGGACTGGGCTACGTGCTCCTCCGCCGGCCCGTCGGCGAGCCGACGCTGGCGCGGTACGAGCGCCTGCCCGACGGTGGGGGAGCGTCGCGGGTGGGGCTCGGCGAGCACCTCTCCGCCTGCCTCATCGGCCACGACTGGTCGGCCGCCCGGGACGACGAGGGCGTGCTGGCGGCGCGCCTCGCCTACGCCTCCGACATCACCGAGGAGCGCCACTACTGGCCGGGCAGCGACGACCCCGTCGTCATGACGCTGGTGCAGGGCGGCGGCTTCGCCCGTCGGATCGACCTCACCACCGAGCTGGCCGGGCTCGTCGGGGCCAGCGACGGCGACCTCGCCCTCGGGGCCATCGTCGCGGCGCTCGCGGAGGTGCTCGACGTGCCCGAGCCGGCGATCCGCGACTCGGTGCTGCCCCGGGTGCGCGAGCTCCTCGACGACGGCATGCTCGTGCCCGTCGGCTGAGGGTCCGTAGCATGGAGGGCATGGCGACTCGGGTGCACGAGACCGATGTCTGCATCGTCGGCGGCGGACCGTCCGGGATGCTGCTCGGACTGCTGCTCGCCCGCGCGGGCGTCCGGGTCGAGGTCGTCGAGCGTCGCGAGAGCCCCCTCGAGGAACGAGGCGCCGACCTGCTCGGGGCCTCGACGCTCGAGGCCCTGGAGCAGCTCCTCGGTGCGGACGGGATGCGCGCCCTGCCGCGGACGGCGGTCTCCACCGTGGACCTCGTGGTCGACGGCATCCGACTGCACCTCGACGGCCCCCATCCCGCCGATGCCGAGGGACCGGTCGCCGTGCCGCGACGGGACCTGCTGGGCGCGCTCACGAGGGCGGCGGGCGCGGTGCCCACGCTGTCGCTGCGATCCGGAACGGTCGCGACGGGCCTGCGGCGGGCGGGCGAGGCCATCACGGGGGTGACGGCTCGAGATCACCGGGGCGACCTCGAGATCCGCGCCCGCTTGACCATCGGCGCCGACGGGCGGGGCTCCCTCGTCCGTGCGGCGGCAGGACTCGTCCTCACGCCGATCGCGGGGCCGGTCGACGTGGTGTGGGTGCGCGTTCCGGCGCGGCAGCACGTCTTCACGCCGGCACACGTCGGAGAGCACCGGATCGTGGTGGGCGCCGTCGACGACGGCTCGGCTCGGCTCGGTCTGCTCCTGGACACGGGCGGCGCGGCGCGACTCCGGGCCGCCGGCCTCGAGGCCGCGGTCGCCGCGATACGCGCGGCCGTCCCGTCCGCGTCGGCGGCCCTCGGGTCGATCGGGAGCTGGAGCGAGCTCACGGCCGAGACGATCGACGTGTCGCGGCTGGAGGAGTGGCATCGGCCTGGCCTGCTGGTGATCGGCGAGGCCGCGCATCCGATGTCGCCGCTCGGCGGGGTGGGGACCGACCTGGCCGTGCAGGACGCCGTGGTGGCGGCCAACCGCCTCGCGGGACCGCTGCTCGACGGGCTACCGCTCGCCCGTGAGCTCGCCGCGGTGGGGCGGCGCCGCACGGCCGCAGCCGAGGCGGTCCAGTCGTTGCAGCTCACCTTCCACGCCGCGCTCGCCGGGCTCGCCTCGCGCCAGAGCCTCCACCGCCCGCCGACCCGGCTCGAACGAGCGGCGCTGCGGACGGTGCTGCCCGTGCTGCGCTCCCTCGTCCCCCGTCTGATGCGGCGGGGCGTCCGTGCGGAGCGCATCCTGGCGAGGGATGCGGGCACGGCTCGCGGGGTCATGCTCCGCTGAGGCACAGGACTCGCAGGGATGGCGCACAGGCAGCGCACAGCCGCCTTCAGCCCGCTCACACGCGAGCGGTCGAGGATGGGGTGACCGATCCACGAAGGAGCGATCACCATGGGATTCCTCGACCGTCTGCTGGGCCGCGAGGAGCAGCCTCGGGCCGCCTACACGCCGCCCGCGGGGTACGACCAGCCGGGGTATCAGCCTCAGACCGCACCGGCTCCCGGTGCGCAGACGCAGGGCGGGTCGGCCCCGGGTGGGTCAGCGCGCAGCGAGGACGAGATCGCGGTCGAGCGGTACCGCTACCTCCTGCGCACCGCGCCGCCCGAGACGATCGAGCAGGTGCACGAGGAGGCCTTCACGAAGCTCACCCCTGATCAGCGGGCGCTCCTGTTCCGCCAGCTGTCGGAGAACGCACCCGCCGGGGAGGCGCCGCGCGGCGACGACCCGCGATCGCTCGCCCAGGCTGCCACCCGATCGGAGCTGCGCCAGCCCGGGACGCTCGAGCGGACGATGGCGCCGCAGGGCGGCGGGGGCGGCATGGGCTTCGGCGGGATGTTCGCCAGCTCGCTGCTCGGGTCGGTCGCCGGCTACGTCATCGGGTCGGCGCTCGTCAGCGCCTTCCTGCCGAACCCGGCCGACATGCAGGCCGATCAGGGCTCCGCGGGGGATCAGACCGGCCAGGACGGCGGCGACCAGGGTACGGGCGACGACCAGGGCGCCGGAGCGGACCAGGCCGACGCGGGCGGGACGGACGCCGGTGCCGGCGACGTCAACGCCGATGCGGGCTGGGGCGGCGACGGCGGTTGGGGCGGTGACGGCGGAGGCGACTTCGGCGGCGGGGACTTCGGCGGCGGCGACTTCGGCGGGGGCTTCGACTTCTAGTCCCGAACGCTCGAACGCGGCTCTCGCCTCCTGCAGCACGACGGGAGCCCTTCCGACGGATAGGGTCGGATCATGAGTGATGACCTCCGCATCGTCGAGCACGAGCAGGACGGTGCGCTGACGTTCTACGTGGTGACCGACCTCAACCCGGACGACTTCCCGGACGCGCCCAACCTCGGGCCGTTCGACACGCGCGCCGAGGCTGAGGCCGCGGCGGCCGAGTGGGATCGAGAGATCGACGAGAACGTGGCCTCCGACGGGGCCGTCGAGGGCTAGCGCGCTCCGAGGGGCACGAGCGCCGCTCAGCTGCCCTGAAGGACCACGAGGAACGAGATCGCGCCGATGCTCAGCGCGACGAGTCCGATGATGACGACCCAGGCGAGCACGCGAGCGCGGCCGAGGCGACCGAGGAACCCCGACGGTCGATCGTCGAAGTCGTCGTCGTCGTTCTCCATGCCTCGACGATACCGGGTAGCGTGAGGGCGGGATGAACGACTACGAGAGCCGTCCGTGGCTGAAGAGCTACCCGGAGGCATTGGCCCCCACCATCGGCGACCTGACCAGCACCTCCGTCGGCGATCTCGTCGACCGGGCGAGCGAACGATACGGCGACAAGCCGGCCTTCTCGAACCTCGGTTCGACGCTGTCGTTCCGAGACGTCGCGGCGCTCTCGGACCGCTTCGCCGCCTACCTCGTCGGCGAGCTGGGCCTCGCGCCGGGTGAGCGCATCGTGCTGCAGATGCCGAACCTGCTGCAGTACCCGATCGCCATCTTCGGCGCCCTCAAGGCGGGGCTCGTCGTCGTCAACGCGAACCCGCTCTACTCGCCGGGCGAGATGAAGAAGGTGTTCGTCGACTCCGGCGCGGTGGCCGTGGTCGTGCTCGAGAACTTCGCCGACAAGCTCGAGAAGGTGCTGGCGGAGACCTCGCTGAAGCACGTCATCCTCACGAGCGTCGGCGACATGCTGCCGCCGGTCAAGCGGACCGTGGTCAACTTCGCCGTGAAGCGCATTCAGAGGCTGGTGCCGAAGCACGGGCTCACGCAGGTGACCCGGTTCACCGACGCCATGAAGGCCGGCCGCCGTCACGAGGGCGTCGCGATGCCCGAGGTGCGGCTCGACGACACGGCCCTGTTCCAGTACACCGGCGGCACCACGGGCGGCACGAAGTCGGCGGTGATCACGCACCGCAACCTGCTGTCGAACCAGGCGCAGATGCTAGCGCCGATGAGCCTGGTCCTCGACGAGGGCGGCGAGACCGTCCTGGCGGCGCTGCCGCTGTACCACATCTTCTGCTTCACGGTGAACTGCCTCACCTTCTTCGGCTACGGCCTCCACAACGTGCTGGTGACGAACCCCCGCGACACCAAGGGCCTCGTGAAGACGCTGGCGACCGACCGGCCGACGGTGCTCATCCTGGTGTCGACCCTGGCGCAGTCGCTCCTCGACAGCGGTGACTTCCGTCAGCTCACGTTCTCGCACGTGAAGCTCGTGGTGGCGGGCGGGATGGCTCTCCGCTCCAGCACGGCGGCGACGTGGAAGGGCGTGACGGGGACGTCGCTCTTCGAGGGCTACGGGCTCACCGAGGCGTCGCCGGTCGTGTCGGTGAACCCGGTGTGGGCCACTCCGCGTGTGGGCACCATCGGGCTGCCGCTGCCGTCGACCGACATCGAGATCCGCGACGAGCAGGGCTCGCCCGTGCCCCTGGGGGAGACGGGGGAGATGGCGGTCCGCGGCCCGCAGGTGATGCAGGGCTACTGGAAGCACCCCGACGACACCGCGGCCGTCCTCCAGGACGGCTGGCTGCTCACCGGCGACATCGCGACCATGAGCGACGACGGCTTCATCACGATCGTCGACCGCAAGAAGGACATGATCGTCGTCTCGGGCTTCAACGTCTACCCGTCGGAGCTCGAGGAGCTCGCCATGTCGCATCCGAAGGTGAAGGATGCGGGAGCCGTCGGCGTGCCTGACGAGCGCTCGGGGGAGACCCCGGTGCTGTTCGTCGTGAAGGAGGACCCCACGCTCACCGAGGACGAGCTGAAGGCCTTCCTCAAGTCGGAGCTGGCGGGGTACAAGCGCCCGCACCGGATCGTGTTCCGCGACGAGCTGCCCAAGTCGAACGTGGGGAAGGTGCTCCGCAAGGACCTCCGTGCCCTCCTCGAGGACGAGAAGGCCTGATCCGGCTCAGTCGACGGACACCGGCGGACGGAACCGCCGATACACGATCGTCGTCGCCACCACCGTGGCCACGGTGAGGGCGATGAGCAGGATCGTGACGGCGATGCCGACCGAGTGCGCGGCCAGCGGCAGCAGCAGCACCACGGCCGCCGCGCCCAGGCTCACCGCCGGGGGGATGACGGTCGGGCCGGTGAGCGGGCGGTAGAGACCCCACATCAGGACGAGGAAGACCGCGACGGGGACGGCCACGCCGTATCCCACGACGGTGGGATCGACGCCCTCGTGCCCCTCCATCGACACGACGGCGGCCTCGAGCCCCGCACCGGCGGCGGTGAGGGCCACGAAGATGCCGTAGTGCCCGTACCCCCACCAGAACGACAGGCTCCTCCGCCGTTCGAGCCCTTCGTGGGCGGGCTCGAGGAAGTAGATCCACCACAGCCCGAAGAGCAGGGCGAGAGCCGAGGCGGCGAGCAGCACGAACAGTCCCGTCGCCGCTCCCGCGTTGACGATCTGCTGCACCGCCACCGTGGAGGCCAGCACCGACTCGCCCAGCAGGATGATCACGAACAGGCCGTATCGCTCGGCGATGTGGTGCGGATGCCACTGCGTCAGCCTCGGACGCTCCGCGACGAGCGGCACCGCCATCTCGCAGAGCGCCAGGAGCACGAACACGACGACGAGCAGCCATCCGGGGAAGCCCTGGGTGACGAAGAGCCGGACGATCCACAGCACCTGCACGATGCTGATGCCGATCGCGTATCGGAGGGCGGTCGCCCTGCTCTCCGGGTCGGAGGCCGCCACTCGGAGCCACTGGGCCACCATGGCGAACCGCATGATGGCGTACCCGATGGTGGGCAGCGTGAAGTCGCCCACCTCGAAGGCCTGCTGGACCCCGGCCGCGAGCACGAGGACCCCACCCATCTGCACCATGGTGAGGAGGCGGTACGGCACATCGTCGGTGTCGTAGGCGGAGGCGAACCAGGTGAAGTTCAGCCACGCCCACCAGATGGCGAAGAACACCATGAGCAGGGGAGCGATGCCCTCGGCCACGTGGTCGACCTCGATCGCGTGGGCGAACGGTCCGACGGCGGCGGACACCGCGGCGACGAACGTGAGGTCGAACAGCAGCTCGAGCGGACTCGACACGCGGCCTCGCTCGTCGACGTCGCGGCCGCGCATCCTGACCACCGGCACGAGGCCGGCGAGCCGCCGTGCCTTCGCCCGCTCGTTCGACCGCGAAGCGCTCGCCCGCTCGTTCGACCGAGGGGTGCTCATGCGCTGAGCACCAGGGACACCACCGACGAGATCACGCCGAGCCCGAGCAGGATGCTCCCGCTGATGCGGAGCGCGCGTCCTTCGTGGCGAGGGTCGTCGATCCTGCCGACGGAGGGATCGCGCGGGCTGACGTAGACGGTGATCCCGTCGCCGGGATCGAGCACCTGCGTGTCATCGTCGTCGGCGGGCGCTTCATACAGCACCGCGTCGTCGCCCAGCCAGCGGTAGGCGCGGCGTCCGCTCTCGTCGACCACGACCACGCCGTCCGTCCTCCGCCACCCCCGGAAGAACGCACCCCGCAGCAGGCCGATGACGAGCAGCACGATGCCGAGTGCCAGCCCGATCCAGCTGAAGGCTTCGACGATGAGCGACACCGAGGCCACGGGATCGTCCATGCTGCCACTGTATCGAGCGCGCGGCGGTCGGAGCGACCGCGGCGCGAGGCCGGTGACGGCGTGGGCACGGCGGGGGCGACTGGTTAGAGTGGGTGGTCATGAGGATCCCCTTCGGCGATGCCGCCCCCGTGGTCGACGAGAGCGCGTGGATCGCGCCGACGGCCACCCTCATCGGCGCGGTCACCGTCCATCCCCGCGCGAGCGTGTTCTACGGCAGCGTCCTGCGCGGCGACACCGACTCGATCACGCTCGGTGAGCGGTCCAACCTCCAGGACAACGTGGTCGTGCACTGCGACACCGGGATCCCGACGACGATCGGCGCCGGCGTCAGCGTCGGCCACGGGGCCGTGCTCCACGGCTGCACGATCGAGGACGACGTGCTCGTCGGCATGAGCGCCACCGTCCTGAACGGCGCGGTCATCGGAGCGGGGTCGCTCATCGCGGCGGGCGCGGTCGTGCTCGAGGGCACCGTCGTACCGCCGCGGTCGCTCGTGGCCGGGGTGCCCGCGAAGGTCCGGCGCGAGCTCACCGACGACGAGCAGGAGAAGATCCGCCGCAACGCGGAGACCTACCTGCGACTGTCCGCGGGGCATGCCGAGGCGCTCGCCGGCGGCTCCCCGGACTGAGGCGCCGACGTGACCGAGTCGATCCTCGACGACGACCTGCTCGCGCGCATCCGGTCCCGGGCGGCCGTGCACGATCGCGAGAACACCTTCTTCGACGACGACCTCCGCGACCTCGCCGAGATCGGCTGGCTCCGGATGCTCACGCCGGTCGAACGGGGCGGGCTCGGCTTCGGTCTGGAACGGGTGGCCGCCGAGCAGACCCGGCTCGCCACCGCGGCGCCCGCGACGGCGCTCGGCATCAACATGCACCTCGTCTGGACCGGCGTGGCGAAGGTGCTGCTCGACCGGGGGGATGCGTCGCTCGCCTGGGTGCTCGACGACGCGGCGCGGGGTGAGGTGTTCGCGTTCGGGAACAGCGAGGCGGGCAACGACCTCGTGCTCTTCGGGTCCACCACGCGTGCGGAGCCGCGCCCGGATGGCGGCTACGCGTTCACCGGCCGCAAGATCTTCACCTCGCTCGCCCCCGCGTGGACGCGGCTCGGGGTCTTCGGCCTCGACGACACCGAGCCCGACCGGCCGCTGCTGGTCCATGCGTTCCTCGACCGCGACACCGCCGGGGTGACCACGCTCGACGACTGGGACACCCTCGCCATGCGCGCCAGCCAGAGCCGCACCACGGTCCTCGACGGGGCCGTCGCGCCCGCCGAGCGAGTGTTCCGCCGGCTGCCCGCGGGTCCGAGCGCCGATCCGCTGATCTTCGCGATCTTCGCTTGCTTCGAGATCCTGCTCTCCGCGGTCTACACCGGTCTGTCGCAGCGGGCGGTGGTGCTCGCCGTCGAGGCCGCGCAGCGCCGCCGGTCGCTCAAGTACGACGGGCGTCCGTACGCGCACGATCCCGACATCCGGTGGAAGGTCGCCGAGGCGGGGATCGCGCACGACGGGATCCCGCCGCAGATCGCGGCCCTCGCCCGTGACGTCGACCTGCTCGTCGACCACGGCGCCGCCTGGTTCCCCCGGCTGGTGGGGCTCAAGGTGAGGGCGACCGAGAGCGCGCGCTTCGTCGTCGACCAGGCGCTCCGCGTGTCGGGCGGCTCCGCCATCGCGTCCTCGAGTGAGCTCGGCCGCCTCTACCGCGACGTCATCGCCGGGATCTTCCACCCCTCCGACGGGGAGTCGGCGCACAACACCGTCGCGAACGCACTCCTCGGCCCCGCGCCCGACTGAGCCTGCTCGGTCCCGCTCGGTCAGGCATCCGTCCGGCCCTCCTCCGGGTCGGACGACGGAGCCGTGGGAGCGGCGGGAGCCGCGGGATCCACCGTCGCCGTCGCGGCCGGTGCGGCCGCCGTCGGGCTCGCGGCCGGTGCGGCGGCAGTGCCCTGGGACGATGCGGACGGCGCAGGCACCCGCGGTGCGACGGGGAAGGTCCCGTTCGGGTGGTGCGGAGCGGGCGGGGCCACCGGCACGCCCGTCGCCACCCGTGCCGCGCGACGACGGCGGCGGAGCCGGACGAGCAGAAGCACCACCGTGACCACGATCCCGGCGAGGACCAGCCAGGGGAGCAGCACGCCGAGCACCACGAGGAAGCCCGCCGCGGCGGTGGTGAGCGAGGCCCATCCCGCGGCCAGACCGCTCCAGAAGTCGCCGGCCACGACCTCGGGGACGGCGGCGGGGGTCTGCAGGGTGAGCGTGATCGTCGAGTACGCGACCTGGTCGTCGAGGTACTGCTTCTGCGCCGTCAGGCTGTCGAGCTGGGTCTGCCGGTCGGAGATCGCGGTCTCCAGCTCGATCAGGTCGGAGGTCGTGGCGGCGTTGCCGACGAGGGCGAGGAGGCGGTCGATCGATGCTCGGAGCGCGGTGATCTGAGCGTCGAGGTCGCGCGACTGCAGGGTCACGTCGTCGGCGGTCAGCGACACGGAGTCGATCGAGCCGATGTCCTTCAGCTCCTCCAGCGCCTGGTCGACCTGGTCGGCCGGAACGCGGAGGGTGAGCTGCGCCGAGGCCGGCTGTCCTTCCGCTCCGGCCTGCTGGTTGCGGCTGTCGATCCGTCCGTCCAGTTGCTCGACGAGCTGGACGACCCGCTCGGCGGAGGCCACGGGATCGTCGGTGGTGATCGTGACCCAGCCCGTCGTGACGACCTTCTGACCGGATGCCTGGAGGTCGGAGGGCGCGGAACCGTCAGCCGCACCCGAGCGGTCGCCCGGTGCCGGCGCCGGTCCGCCCTCCTGGGCGATCCCGCCACCCCCTGACGACGAGCTCTGGGATGACGACGCCGAGCATCCGGACAGCAGCAGCACACCCGCGACGACGGCGGCGAGGACGGGGAGTCTTCTCATGCCGGTCACTGTAGGGATCGAGCATGACCCGCGCCTGCGGATGGGTCGATGGTCACACGATCGTTATGGGTCGGTGATGAGTCCGTTATCAGCGGGCCGGATGTCGGCTGGGAGATCACGGGGAGGTCACGAGCGGACCGGGGTCGACCGTCGTATGGTGAGCGACGAGCAGACCTCACGGCTGCCTACCAGCTCGAGGAAGGAGCGCCATGGGATTCCTGGATGACGCGAAGGACGCAGCGAAGGCCACCGGCGAGAAGATCAGCCGAACGGTGGAGGACACCAAGGAGCGGATCAGCGACCGCGTCGACGAGGCGAAGGCCGAGAACGACGTGAAGCGCGCCGAGGCGGAACGCGACGCGACCAAGGCCAAGAACGACTACAAGGAGTCGCTGCGCGACTGATCGCGAAGCACTTCCTGGGACCCCGGCGTCAGTTGTTGTCGTCGGGGTCCTTGCCTGTCCGCTCCCCGGTCTCCATCGTCGCGATCGCGGCGAGGTCGTCGGCGTCCAGCTCGAAGTCGAAGACGTCGAGGTTCTCGCGGATGCGCGACGGCGTCACCGACTTGGGGATCACGACGTTCCCCAGCTGGACGTGCCAGCGGAGGATCACCTGCGCGGGCGTCCTGCCGTGCCTCTCGGCGATCGCGGTGATCGGCCCGATCCGCTCGGGGTCGAGCAGGTAGCCGCGCGCGAGCGGCGACCAGGCCTCCGTGAGGATCCCGTGCGCGTCGTCGTAGGAGCGCACGTCGGCCTGGGGGAGCCACGGGTGCAGCTCCACCTGGTTCACCGCGGGAACGGTGTCGGTCTCCCGCGCCAGGCGGTCGAGGTGCTTGGTGTGGAAGTTGGCGACGCCGATGGAGCGGGCCCGGCCCTGGTCGCGGAGCCTCTCGAGCGCTAGCCAGGTCTCGACGTAGCGGTCGTTCCGGGGTGCGGGCCAGTGGATCAGGAACAGGTCGACGTACTCGAGCCCCAGCCTGCCGATGCTCTCGTCGAAGGAGCGGAGCGCGGAGTCGTACCCGTTGTCGTCCTTCCACACCTTCGTCGTGACGAAGACGTCCTCCCGGGGCAGTCCGCTGCGCCGGATGCCCTCGCCCACGGCACGCTCGTTGGCGTAGAAGCTCGCCGTGTCGATGTGCCGGTAGCCGGCCTCGAGAGCGGTGAGGACCGCCTCCGTCGCCTCCTCGTCGGGGATCTTGTACACGCCGAAGCCGAGCTGCGGGATGCTGCGCCCGTCGTTCATGGTCAGGAGCGGGACGGAGGGAGTGGTCACCCGATCCAGCGTAGGCCAGCGAGCCCCGGGCCCGGCGGGCACTCAGCTCGTGACCGTGACCGGCTCGGTGTCGGGGATCGGGCCCGCCTCACGGCCGCGGAGATCCGGATGCCACCGTCGTCCGAGGGCGGGGACCAGGAAGCCGATCAAGGCGATCCCGGCCGCGGCGACGAACGCCCCCGTCGGACCCACGCCGTCGATGAGGAAGCCGGCGACCGCCGATCCGACCGCAGCGCCGATCAGCTGACCCGTGCCGACCCAACCGTACGCCTCGGCGGTGTCGGAGAACTTCACGCTCGATGAGACGATCGCAAACATCACGGCGAGGGCAGGTGCGATGCCGACGCCTGCGAGGAAGAGCAGGGCCCCGATCCACCACACGTTGAGCCACAGGGCGGCGAGCGCGGTTCCGACGAAGACCACCCCCATCCGCAGCGCGAGGGCCCACGGGCCGATCGGCCGGTGCCCGAACGAGAGACCGCCGACGAGGGAGCCGATCGAGAACACCGCGAGCACGAGGCCGGCCTCGACGCCGCCCTCGCCGAAGGTGGCGACCACACCCGCCTCGATCGCGGCACAGGCCGCGATGAGGAGGAACCCGACGATCGTCGCGAGGAGCACGGCCGGCTTCTTCAGCACCACGCCGAGCTTGCGGCGGCTGCGGGGGATGCGCACCCGGCCCACCTCGGGGCTCGCCACGAACCACGTGCCGCCGACGACGAGGAACGCCACGGCGAGCAGGATGCCCGCCACGGTCGACACCTGGGTGGCCGCCACCGTCGCGATGACGGGGCCGAGGACCCAGATGATCTCCTGCGCCGAGGCGTCGAGCGAGAACAGCGGCGTGAGCTGGCGCGAGTTCACGAGCTTGGGGTAGATGGTGCGCACGGCGGGCTGCACGGGCGGTGTGGCCAGTCCGGCGACGAACGCGACGGCCATCGCCGCGGGCACGGGCAGCCTGACGAGGGCGATGGTGGCGATCCCGAGGGCGCAGACGATCATCGTGACGACGATGACCGGCCGGATGCCGAGCCGCCCCATGAGCCGGCTGGTCAGCGGACCGGCGATCGCCTGACCGATGCTGAGCGCGGCCAGCACCAGTCCCGCCACGCCGTACGAGTCCCAGGTGTGCTCGATGTGCAGGAGGAAGGCGAGCGAGAGCATGCCGAAAGGGAACCGGGCGGTCAGCTGCGCGGCGATGATGCGCGCGACTCCGCGGGTTCTCAGAAGATCGGCATAGGAACTCACAAGCTGACCATCTTATCGTGTCGACCTGGGATCGTGCCGGGCCGCTCGGCCCGGGCTCTCAGCCGGCGAGCGCCTTCTGGATGCGCTGCAGCGACACGGGCTCCGCCGTGCCGAGCTGCTGGGCGAAGAGACTCACCCGCAGCTCCTCGATCAGCCACCGAGCGCGCACGAGGTGCGCGGGCGCCGACGGAGCCGCGGGGATGCTGCCGCCGGCGTCCCTCAGTCGGGCCACGGCGGTCTCGACCTCGTTCTGCCAGGCGCGGTCGCGACCGGGATTGTCGGGGAGTCGCTCGAGGCGGTAGGTCACCGCGTCGAGGTAGCGCACCAGATGCCGGAGGCGCGCGAGTCCGGTGAGCGACACGAACCCCTTCGGCAGGAGCGCCGCGACCTGCTCGCGCGCATCGCCCAGCGCCGACAGCAGCGACATGCTCGTCACCTGCTTGAGCGCTCGCTCCGTGCGCCGCCAGGCCTCCAGGATGCGCACGATCGTGCCCACCGCGTCGTCGAGGAGCGCGAGGACGGATCGCGAGAGCTCGTCGCGCACCGCCTCGAAGTCTCCCGCCGTGCGTACGACGCCATCGGGGTGCATCCGCCGGAGCACGTCGTCGGCGCAGGCGAGCATCGCGTCGTCGAGCAGCGCCTGCACGCTCGGGTAGGGGGCGGTCGCGAGCAGGAGCCGCTCGTTCTGCGTCAGGTGCTCCTTGACGTAGCTCGCGGGTGAGGGCACCGCGAGCACGAGCAGGCGCCGCACGCCGGCGGGCGTCTCGCGGGCCTGGTCCGCCGGGGTCGCGAGCAGGCGGACGCCGACGCTCGAGCCCTCGTCGACGAGCGCCGGATAGGCGCGGACCACGCCGCCCTGCCCCTTCGTGTCGACGTGATCGGGGAGGTCGCCGACGTCCCAGCGGGTGAGGCCGGTGCGCTCGATCGGATCGCGGCGGGCAGCGGTGGCGACCTTGGCCACACTCGACCGGGCGCGGTCCTGGAACCGCTCCTGCAGCTCCTCGAGGTCCTTCCCCTCGCCGATCGTCCGCCCGCGATCGTCCACGACGCGGAAGGTGACGCGGAGGTGCTCGGGGATGCGGCCGCGGTCGAAGTCCGCGGCGGTGACCCGCTCGTGACCGAGGCGGGTCATGGCGCCGGCCAGCAGCTCGAGGAAGTCGGCCTGCGACACGTCGGCGCCGGACCCGCGGGCCTCCGCCTCGAGGGTCTCGAGGAGGCGCGCCGCCCAGTCGGTGGCGGGGACGAAACGCACCCGGAGCCGCTTCGGCAGCGACTTGATGAGCGCGATGACCAGGTCGCGTCGGAGGCCCGGCACCTGCGCCTCGAACGCGGACTGACGGAGCCGTGGCAGCAGGGCGAGCGGCACGGTCGCGGTGACCCCGTCGTCGCGGGCGCCCGGCTCGAACCGGTAGGCGAGCGCGAGCCGCTGGTCGCCCTGACGCCAGCTGGTCGGATACTCCTCCTCGTCGACCTCCGGCGCCCCCTCGGGGAGGAGGTTCTCGATCGTCATCGTGAGGAGGTCGGGATCGTCGGCCCGGGCCTTGCGCCACCAGCCCTCGAAGTCGCGCACGGTCGCGACGTCGCGGGGGATCCGGGCGTCGTAGAAGTCGAAGACGGCCTCGTCGCCGGTGACGATGTCGCGACGTCGGCTGCGCTCCTCGAGCTGCTCCAGCTGCTTCCGGAAGGCCCGATTGGCCCGGTCGAACGCCTGCTGCGAGTCCCACTCGCCGTCGACGAGGGCGTGACGGAGGAAGAGCTCGCGCGCGTACGCGGGGTCGATGCGCGCGAACTGGACACGGCGACGCGGGATGATCGGCACCCCGTAGAGGGTGACCCGCTCGTACGCCACCGCGGCACCCTGCTTCTTCTCCCAGTGCGGCTCGGAGTAGGTGCGCTTCAGGAGGTCGCGCGCCAGGGGCTCCGCCCACGCGGGGTCGATCGCCGCGTTCATGCGCGCGAACAGCCTGCTCGTCTCGACCAGCTCGGCGCTCATCACCGCGGCGGGCTGCTTCTTCGCCAGCGCCGAGCCCGGGAAGATCGAGAACCGCGTCTGCCGGGCGCCGAGGTAGTCGCGCTTCTCGAGGTCGCGCAGACCGATGTGGCTCAGCAGCCCGCTGAGGATGGCGCGATGGATGCCGTCGGGGTCCACCCGCGGCTCGCCGATCTCGAGGCTCAGCGGCTTCGCCAGACGACGCAGCTGCCGGTACAGGTCCTGCCACTCGCGGACCCGGAGGTAGTTGATGTACTCGGCCTTGCACATCCGGCGGAACGCGCTCGAGGACAGCTCGGCCTGCTTCTGCTCGAGATGGTTCCAGAGGTTCAGCAGCGACAGGAAGTCGCTCGTGGGGTCGGTGAACCGCCCGTGCAGCTCATCGGCGCGCTGACGCCGCTCGAGGGGTCGCTCGCGGACGTCCTGGATGGTGAGACCGGCGACGATCGCGAGGATCTCACGGGTGTTCCCTGTGCGCCGCGACTCGACGACCATGCGGGCGAACCGAGGCTCGATCGGGAGGCGGGCGAGGTCGCGCCCCACCCGGGTGAGCCGCGGGCCGTCGGACCCGGGCTTGCCTGGCGAGATCGCGCCGAGCTCGGCGAGCAGGTCGAGTCCGTCCTTCACACCGCGGGAGTCGGGCGGGGTGAGGAACGGGAAGGCCTGGATGTCGCCGAGACGAAGCGAGATCATCTGCAGGATGACGGCGGCGAGGCCGGTGCGGAGGATCTCGGGATCGGTGTACTCCGGTCGCCGCTCGAAGTCAGCCTCCGAGTAGAGGCGGATGGCGATGCCGGGGCTCGTCCGGCCCGAGCGGCCGGAACGCTGGCGGGCGGACGCCTGCGAGATGGGCTCGATCGGAAGGCGCTGCACCTTCGCGCGGACGCTGTACCGGCTGATGCGCGCGGTCCCGGCGTCGATCACGTAGCGGATGCCCGGCACGGTGAGACTGGTCTCGGCGACGTTCGTGGCGAGCACCACACGACGGCTGACGCCGGGCGTGCCGCTGCGCTCGAAGACGCGGTGCTGGTCGGCGGCGCTCAGCCGGCCGTACAGGGGGAGCAGCTCGGTGCGCCCGGCGGCGCCGCCCTGCGCCGTCAGCCGGCCGCGGAGGGCCTCCTCCGCGTCGCGGATCTCGTTCTCGCCCGAGAGGAACACGAGCACATCGCCCGGCGCCTCCCGGGCGAGCTCGTCGAGGGCGTCGCCGATCGCGTCGAACAGGTCGCGATCCTGGGCCGGGCCGCCGGCGTCCGCGGTCCTCCGCTTCGCAGCACGACCGCTCAGGCGCGGGGCGTCGACGTCCGTGTCCTCGTCTGCGCCCTCGTCCTCGCCCGGGTCCGTGTCGCTGCCCGGGTCCGTGTCGTCGCCGTCGTCGGGCGAGAGCGGCCGGTACCGGATCTCCACCGGGAAGGTGCGGCCCGACACCTCGACGATCGGCGCCGGAGTGCCCTCCGCATCCGCGAAGTGCCTCGCGAAGCTCTCGGGATCGATCGTGGCGCTCGTGATGATGACCTTGAGGTCGGGGCGCTGGGGCAGCAGCTGCTTGAGATACCCGAGGAGGAAGTCGATGTTGAGGCTGCGTTCGTGCGCCTCGTCGATGATGATCGTGTCGTAGCGGCTGAGCAGCCGATCGTGGTTCATCTCGTTGAGGAGGATGCCGTCGGTCATCAGCTTGATGCGGGTGTCGGCCGACGCGCGGTCGGTGAAGCGCACCTGATAGCCGACGAGTCCGCCGACCTCCTGGCCGAGCTCCTCGGCGATGCGCTCCGCGATGGTGCGCGCCGCGAGCCGGCGCGGCTGCGTGTGACCGATGTGCTCGCGGCCGAGCTCGAGGCAGATCTTCGGCAGCTGCGTCGTCTTGCCCGAGCCGGTCTCGCCGGCGACGATGACGACCTGGTTCTCGGCGATCGCGCGCGCGATCTCGTCCTTCTTCTGGCTGACGGGCAGCTCGGGAGGGAAGACGATGCGGGGGAGGGTCGAGGCGTCCGACATGAGCCCTCCATCCTACCGCCGGTGGCCGCCGCGGGGGCGGCCCTCCGGCGTCCGCACCAGGAGCGCCCGGCCCGGCCGCGCTCGTCCTAGGGTGGAGGGGTGAGCGAGTTCTCGGACGGATGGAACCGGTGGCGGCAGCAGCGATGGGCCGCGGTCGACGGCGAGTTCGGCATCGCGGCGCTCGTCGCGACGCACTGGCTGAGCACGACACCGCAGGCACTGCCCGGGCTGCCGGGTGAGTGGCACGTCGAACGCGGCGACATCGTCGGCGACGACCTGACCATCGAGGCCGGCGGCGAGGCGCTGCTGGGCGGGGTCCTGCTCAAGCACATGCAGCGCGACGACCAGATCGCGCTCCGCGTGTTCGATCCAGACAGCCCGGGCAGGACGTCCCTCGACCGCATCGACGTCTTCCCTCTCGACGCCGAGTGGAAGACGCACGGGGTGTTCACGCCCGCCGTCGACGAGTCGGTCGGCATCGAGGCCATCGACGGCTACGTCCAGGACACGGCCGTCGCCGGGCACGTGCGCTTCGAGATCGGCGGCGAGTCGGCGTCCTTCGTCGTGACCGGCGAGGGCCCGGAGAAGTTCGCCACGTTCGGCGACGCCACGAACGGCGTCGACACCTACGGGTTCCGCTTCCTGCGGATCCGCGTCGAGGGCGACGACGGAGCCGCGATCGTCGACTTCAACCGCGCCTACCTCCCCAACTGCGCGTTCGCCGACGGGTACGTGTGCCCGTTGCCACCCGCATCCAACCGACTCCACGTGCGCGTCCCGGCGGGCGAGCGCGCCGTCGTCCGGGGGGACTGAGCCCCGTGGCCGACCGTCTGGCGCAGGCGATCAGCCCGTACCTGCGCTCGCACGCCGCCAATCCGGTCGACTGGTATCCCTGGGGCGAGGAGGCGTTCGCCGCTGCCCGGGAGCGCGACGTGCCGGTGCTGGTCTCGATCGGATACGCCACCTGCCACTGGTGCCACGTGATGGCGCGGGAGTCGTTCTCCGATCCCGAGCTCGCGGCGTATCTCAACGAGCACTTCGTGGCGATCAAGGTCGACAGGGAGGAGCATCCCGACGTCGACGCCGTGCACCTGGCCGCCGCGGGCGCCTTCACTCGGGATCTCGGCTGGCCGCTCAACGTCTTCGTGACGCCGGACGACGCGGCGTTCTACGCCGGGACCTATTGGCCCCCCGTACCCGTGCAGGGGCGCGCCTCGTTCCGGCAGGTGCTGCAGGCCGTCACCGAGGCCTGGACGCAGCGCCGCGCCGATGTCGACACCATCGCGGGGGAGCTGTCGGCGGCTCTCTCATCGGCCGGGGAGGCGTTCGCACCCGGTGGCGAAGAGCTGCCCTCGGTCGAGATCGCGTCGGCGACGGCCGCGCTCGCGGCGGCGGAGGACACGGCCCATGGCGGGTTCGGGACCGCGCCCAAGTTCCCGGTCGCTCCCGTGCTCCGATTCCTGCTGCGGTCGGATGGGTCGGGCGCGGGTCCGGGCGTCGCCTTGGCGGTGCGCACGCTGCGTGCGATGGCCGCGTCTCCGCTCCGCGACCGGCTCGAAGGCGGGTTCTTCCGCTACGCCACCCGTGCCGACTGGAGCGAGCCGCACTACGAGCGGATGCTCTACGACAACGCCGTCCTGCTCGACGCCTACACGTCGGCGGCGGCCCGCACGGGGGAGGACTGGGCCCGCGAGACGGCCATCGGCATCGCACGGTTCCTCCTCGACGTGCTCAGGGTCGACGGAGGCGTGTTCGCCTCTGCGCAGGACTCCGAGAGCACGGTCGACGGCGTCCGCACCGAAGGCGGCTACTACGCGCTCACGGCCGACGACCGCGCTCGCCAGGATCCTCCGGCGCTCGACCGCAAGGTCCTCACAGGGTGGAACGGACTCGCCGTCGGGGCGCTCGCCCACGCGGGCTTCGTGCTGGACCAGCGCGAGCTCGTGTCGGCGGCGTCGGAGGCGGCCGACTGGCTGCTGACCCATCACGTCGTCGGCGACGGGGTGCTCGTGCGCGCGTCGCTGGGCGGGGCCGTATCGTCCGCCGTGTCGACCCTCGAGGACCACGGCATGCTCGCCGAGGGGCTGGCGCGGCTGGCCTGCGTCACCGGGTCGATGCGCTACGCGGACGCCGCCTGCACCCTCGTCGATCGCGTCATCGACGCCGGTCTCTCCGCCCCGGGCTCCGGCGACCCCGTGCTCGCCGCGCGCGGGCTCGCCGTGAGTCCCGACCCGTCGGAGGGCGCGTACCCGTCGGGCCGCAGCGCCACCGCCTCCGCCGCGCTCACCCTCTACGACCTCACGGGCGACTCTCGCTACCGTTCGGCGGCCGTCGCGCTGGTCGCGCCCCTCGCCGCCGCGGCGGCGTCGCAGCCGATCGCGTTCGGGGCCCTCCTCGACGTCGTGGCGCGCCTCCAGGGCGCCCACGAGCAGGTGGTCGTGGTGATGCCCTCCGAGGAGTCGACGCGATCGTCCTCCGGCGGCGTCCTCGACGTGGCGCGGACCCTCGATCACGCGACGGTCGTCGTGGCGACCGACTCGCAGGCGACGGAGCTCGCCGCGAACGGCTTCGCGCTGCTCGAGGCCCGCTCCACGATCGACCACCTCCCCACCGCCTATCGCTGCCTCGACTTCGTCTGCCGCCTCCCCGTCACCTCCGCCGAGGCCCTCCGCGCCCAGCTCACCTGAGCGGGGCTGGCCGCGGGGCGGGTTCGTGCGGCCGTCAGCCGTTCGTTCGGGCCGGACGTCGGCGTCGCGCGAACACCATCGCCGCCACTCCCATGAGCGCGATCCCTCCGGATACGAGGGCGCTCGCGAGCGCGACGGCGCCGTCGTTCCCCGTGGACGCGAGCGCCCCTCGTCCCCCGGCGGCGGCCCCTGAGCTGCCCCCAGCGGTCGTGGAACCCCCGTTTCCGCCTGCTCCAGTCGTGTCGCCGGAGGTCGGGCTGGGCGTCGGGGAGGGCGCCACGGCCGGCGTCACGACGATCGTCTGGGTCTGCGCGCTCGAGTCGCCGAGGTCGTTGCTCGCGACCACGTCGAAGACGTAGTTGCCGGGAGCCGTCGCGGTTCCGGACAGCACCCCGTTCGTCAGCGTCAACCACGTCGGCAGGTTTGAAGACTTCACGCTCGCAGAGCCGAGGCCGCCCGCGGTCGTGATCGTCGAGGTGAAGGTCTCGCCCTCTCCGATCGTCGCCGTGATCGGCGCAGACGATACGGAGGGGACGAAGGGCATGGTCGCGACGGTCGGGTTCGTGCCCCACGCTGCGACGAGGGTCTGCGTGGCACCCACCCGCACCGCGGACGGGGTGCCGGTCGTCGTGAAGGCTCCGACCTGCTGCGGCGTATACCCGCCGTGGGGGAGCGTCATGAGGGCACCCGCCTGGTCGACGAAGTAGATCGATCCGGCGGAGTCCATGGCGATGTCGTCGATCGCCGAAGGCAACGTCGTCGTGTTGATGTCGTCGGCGACGGTGCGCTCGATGATCTTGTGTCGGAGGTCGCCATACACCACCCATGACCCATCGTTGCGAGCCTCGATGTCGGTCAGGTTGGGGCTGGCGTCGAGCATCCAGGTCGTCTTCTTGCCGTCGGGCGCGAGCACGATCACGCGCCCGTCCATCGATGCGGCGTAGACGTTGCGGTTGCGGTCGACGTCGATCGCGTTGGTCGTGGTGGGAGTCGAGAAGGTGAACGCGGGGTTCACGACGCCGGAGAAGCCGATCTCGTAGATGCTCGTCGAGGCTCCGAGAACGTAGAGCGTGGCGTCATCGGCGATGATGCTCAGGGCCCGAGCCTTGCCGTCGGGCGACGCGCTGAATGCGTTGTTGATGACTCCATCCGGAGTGATCCGAGAGATGGCACCCGTCCCGGAATCGGAGACGTACACGTCGCCCAGCGCGTCGACCGCCATGTCGGAAGGCTGTGCCCCCGCGGGGAGCGCGAACGTGTCGATCAGCACCCCGTCCGAGCCGATCTTCCTGATCTCGGCACCGGCTGGGGTGACGACCATCACGTACACGTTGCCGAACGGGTCCTGCACGGCGAGATCGGTGGCAGCGCCTGTGGTCGTGACCTCGTAGAACGGATCGACGGCGATCGGTGCTGCCGTGGCCAGGGAAGGAGCGCAGCACACGGCGACGGCTAGACCGGTGGCGAAGATCGCAGAAGTGAGTCGTGCTCGAATCATGGTGAGAATGTATCAGATTGTCCAGCGGGGTGGCACTTCGAGTCCCTCTGATGGCCCGGCTCAACTGAAGCCAGAGGCTGTCGCGACGTGATCGGCACGCAGGAGGCCCCCTACGCGAACCGTCACGATCACGGCGCAAGGGGCCTCAATCGCCTCGAGACGCGTCAGGCGCTTCTCCGTCGTGCCGCCGCGCCGGCGGCGATCATGCCTCCGACGAGGAGCAGGCCGGCGGCCGCCCCGAACGGGACCAGATCCGCACCCGTCGAGGCGAGAGTCGCTCGCCCGCTTCCACCCGAGCCTGTGGCACCGGTGTTCGAGCTGCCCCCGTTGCTCGAGGTCGGGCCGGGGGTGGGCGGTGCGACGGCCGGCGTGACGACGATCGTCTGCGCCTGGGCGGCGGACTCGCCCGCCGGGGTGACGGCGACGATGTCGAAGGTGTACGTGCCCGGCGTGGTGGGTCGGCCGGAGAGGACGCCGCCGGAGAGCTCCATGCCTGGAGGGAGGGCGGTGGCGCGGAGGGTCACCGGATCGGCTCCGCCCGCGGTGGTGATCGTGCTCGTGAAGAACGTGTCGACGGTCACCGAAGCCGAGAGCGGTGCTGAGGAGATCGTGGCGAGCAGCGGGACGGCGGACACGAGCCCGGTCTCGTAGCCGGCCGCGTAGAGGACTCCGTCGTCGGAGACGGAGATGGCGACGGGCTTGACGGGGTTCTTCGATACCAGGGTCGTCAGCGTCGACAAGGACGACGATCCGCGGGGGAGCATGACCACCTGGTTCGAGTTCGTAGAGGACCCGTACACGTTGTCGTGGGAGTCGATGGCGAGGCCGTTCACGTATGTGGTCGTCGTGATCTTCTTGCTCGTCTTGCCGTCGGCGGAGTAGACGATCAGGCCAGGAGGATCGTTCCCGTCGGCGGCCACGACGCTCCCCGTCGAGGTGGCCACGATCGAGCCGATCAACGACCCCAAGGGCAGCGCGATGAAGCTCTGCGCTTTGCTCTTGTCCTTCTCGATCTTGGAGATCTCCTGACCGTTCTGCACGTACAGAGAAGTGCCATCGGTCGTGATGCGGATCGGATTGGACGACACCGTGGCGAAGGACGCCTCCGTGACGGCGTTCGCGATCGGGTCGACTTTCGAGATCAGCTTGTTCGCGTAGTCTGCGACGTACACGAAGCCGTCCAGATAGGTCAGGGATTGGGCTTCAGCGGAGACTTCGAGCTTGATGCTGACCGCGTTGCCGTCGGCGTCGAAGTGGGTCAGCGTTCCCGCCTTGCCGTTCGCGGTCACGACGGTTCCGTCGGGCAGGGCGATCATGTCCTGCGGAGAGACCATCGAACCCGCCGAACCCCACGTGCTGTCGGGCACGCCGTCGGTGATCTTCGTCACCGCACCGGTCTTGCTGCTCACGGTGTAGACGACGCCGGGGTCGGTCGCGGCCATGGCCGTGACGATGGTGCCCGCCTTGAGGTCGGCCCATTCCGGGGTCGGAACGGGTGTGGCGTCCGCGGTGGCGGCGAAGCCCACCGAGGCGACGGCCAGGGCGCCGGCGACCGTCGCGCCCGCAAGGAGTCGAGTCATTCTCAGCATGGCTGAGAATCTATCAGCAAAAGGAGAGGATCGCTCGACGAAGGGTCGCTGACACGCATCCGAACCCGTGTCAGCGGCGCGTGAGTGCGGCGTCAGCGGCGGGGAGGAGGGTGGTCCACGTCGACCCGACCGGGGTCGGCGGGAGACGTAAGGAGAGACCGTGACCACCACGGACTGGGCCGTCGAGGCCCATGGGCTCGTCAAGACGTTCGGCACGAACCGGGCGGTGGACGGCGTCGACCTCACGGTGCGCACCGGGACCGTGTACGGCGTCCTGGGCCCGAACGGAGCGGGCAAGACCACGACCATCCGCATGCTGGCCACCCTGCTGCGGCCCGACGGCGGGAGCGCGACCGTGTTCGGTCACGACGTGGTGCGCGAGGCGCAGGTCGTCCGCCAGCTGGTGGGCGTGACCGGCCAGTACGCCTCCGTCGACGAGACGCTGTCGGCCACCGAGAACCTCGTGCTGTTCTCCCGGTTGAACGGACTCAGCGTCAGGGCGGCGAAGGCGAAGTCGGAGGAGCTGCTGGAGGAGTTCGGGCTGACCGAGGCGGCGAAGCGTCCGCTGAAGAACTTCTCGGGCGGCATGCGCCGCCGCCTCGACCTGGCGGCGAGCCTCATCGCACAGCCGCCGCTGATCTTCCTCGACGAGCCGACCACGGGTCTCGACCCGCGCACGCGCTCGCAGATGTGGGACACCATCCGTCGGCTGGTCTCGACCGGCTCCACGGTCCTGCTCACCACCCAGTATCTCGACGAGGCCGACCAGCTCGCGGACCGCATCGCGGTCATCGACCGCGGTCTCGTCGTGGCCGAGGGCACCGCTGACGAGCTGAAGGCCTCGGTCGGCAGCTCCTCGCTGCAGCTGACGCTGTCGGATCCCCACGAAGCCGACGCCGCCCGTCGCGCGATCGCGGACGTGCTCGGGGTCGAGGCGGTGCTCTCGCCGGAGGCAGGACGCATCACCGCGCCGATGGCCGACGCCGACACCGTCACCGACCTCCTGATCCGGCTCCGGGCGGAGGGCGTCGGCGTCACCGAGCTCTCCGTGCAGAAGCCGACCCTCGACGAGGTCTTCCTCACCCTCACCGGTCGCCCGGCGACCGACGACGACAGCGCATCCGACCCGGATGCCGCCATCGACCGCGAACTGGAGGTCAGCCGCGCATGAGCACCCTCACCATCACCCCCGGCACCGAGCGCAGGCTCGTCAACCACGTCAGCCTCGGGCAGACCGTCCGCAACTCGTTCACGATGGCCTACCGCGGCCTGCTGAAGATCCGGCGGACACCGGAGCAGCTGATCGACGTCACCCTGCAGCCGATCATCTTCACACTGATGTTCACCTACATCTTCGGCGGGGCCATCGCCGGCGACGTGGCGAGCTATCTGCCGATCATCATCCCCGGCATCCTGGTGCAGACGGTCATCACCACGTCGGTCGTCACGGGCATCCAGCTGCGCGAGGACATGGACAAGGGCGTGTTCGATCGGTTCAAGTCCCTCCCGATCGCGAGGATCGCACCGCTGGCGGGGGCGCTCCTGGCCGACACGGTGCGCTACGCGATCGCGACCACGCTCGTGTTCGTGATGGGCTTCATCATGGGATTCCGCCCCGAGGGCGGCATCGTCTCGGTGATCGTGGCGGGGCTCCTCGTCATCGTCTGCTCGTGGGCGCTGAGCTGGATCTTCGCGTTCTTCGGCGTCATCGCCCGCAGCGCGTCGAGCGTGCAGGGGATCTCCTTCCTGGTGCTCTTCCCGCTGACGTTCCTGTCGAACGCGTTCGTGAACCCCGACACCATGCCCACGTGGCTGCAGGGCTTCGTCAACGTCAACCCGGTCTCGCACCTGGTCTCCGCGGTCCGCGACCTCACCAACAGCGGCGCCTTCGGGGCGGATGCCTGGCTGGCGCTCCTCGGAGCGGCCGTCATCGTGGCGGTGTTCGCGCCGCTCACCGTCCGCGCCTACATGAAGAAGGCGTAGCCCACGGTCACCGCATCGACGGCGACCACGGCCCGGGCTCGCGCAGCAGTGCTGCGACGAGCTCGGGCCGTTCGGCGTCAGGGATCGCGGCGGCCCAGGAGCGCGCCTCCTCCACGGCCGGGGCGCCCACGGCCGCCCGGAATCCGTCGAGCCGTTCCGCGACGCGCAGCGACGGCGCGTCCTGCCGGGCGCCGAGGACCTCGCCCAGAGCGACGAGGCGGAGGCCCAGTCCGATGTCGAACGTCGCAGGACGGCGTACCCGATCCGACCCCGGAAGCGGCGGATCGGGGAACCGCTGGGCCCCGATCCAGGTGCCGAGCCCGACGGCGCTCGATCCCAGGACGGGGCGGTCGACGAAGGAGCGGGACGACCGCAGGCTCGCGAGGGTCCGCGCTCGCAGCCGCCGTGCCAGGATGGCGGAGTCCCCCGGATCGGCGAGGTCGTCGTCCGCCATGGTCGCGAGCGTGGAGGCCAGGCCCAGCCGGAACCACGGGGAGGCCTTCGCCCGAGCCGATCCGTAGGAGCTGAGCGAACGGCGGTAGAGGTCGAGCGCTCCGGCGCGATCGCCGCGGGCGCGGGCGATCTCGGCGAGGCCGGCCAGGCCGATCGAGCGCAGCTCGACCTCGTCGTGGCTGCCGGATGAGGTGAGGACCTCCTCGAACAGGCCCTCGGCCTCGTCCAGGTCGCCGAGAGCCACGTCATTGATCGCGATCATCCAGTCGAGCTGCCTGAGGTCGTTCTCGGCACCGAGGAGCAGCATCCCGCGGCGGGCGCGGTGCGCCCAGTCGATCGCCTCGGCCGGGTGGCCGGACTGACTGTGGAGCTGGGAGAGCAGCAGCGAGGCCATCGACTCACCCCACGTGTCGCCGAGCGACACCGCCGTCGAGACGGCCCGGCGGGCGAGCCTCTCCGCCTCCTCGGAGCGCCCGTCGTTCTCCGCGCTGCTTGCCGAAGCGAGCGAACCGAGCAGCACCGTGTGCGGGTCGGCCGAGTCGAGGGCCTCCCGCGCGACGGCCTCCACGCGATCCAGCCGGCCGGCCGAGAGGACCAGGCCGGTCATCGCTGCGGTCAGGGGGTCGGTGGGCGGATGCGCGTCGACCAGACGCCGCAGCCTCCCGACGGCGACGACGCCGACGCGCTCCTGGGCGATCACCATCGTGGCGGCGATGATCACGAGCGCGAAGACGGCGAAGTCGGCGCTCGCCTCGTCGGGGTCGAAGCGCCGGATGGCGTCGAACACGTCGGGGGAGAGCGCGATCACCTCGCTGTGGGCGCTCCTCAGCGACCAGAAGTACCCGAGCATCGCGAACACGCGCACCACGACGTCGGGACGCTCGGCGGCCATCGCGCGGCGCAGCGCGTCGAGCAGGTTGTCCTCGTCGAGGGACACCCGGCGGAACGCCTCGATCTGGGTCCGGCCGGAGAGGTCGCCGAGGGTCGACTCGGCGAAGCCGGCGGCCCACGCGAGGATGCGGTCGCGCGCGAGCTCGAGCTCGCCGCGTCGGCCCAGCTGGAGCCGTCCGAACTCGCGGACGGTCTCGAGCATCCGGAACCGCAGCGCGGAGTCGCGCTCCGTGACGAGCACCAGCGACTGGGAGATCAGCGCGTCGAGGAGGTCCTGGGTGGCGAACTCGCCCAGCGCCGACCCCGGCGTGCCGTCGTCCTCCGCGAGCACCACGGCGGCGGCGCCGAGGCCGAACCCGTCGGCGAACTCCGACAGCCGGGCCAGCGCGCGCTGCTCCGCGTCGCTCAGCAGGTTCCAGCTCCACTCGATCACCGCCAGGAGCGTGCGGTGGCGCTGAGGCGCCGCTCGATCGCCGGTGGTGAGGAGGGCGAATCGGTTCGACAGCCGCCTCTCGACCTCGTCGAGCGGCATGCTGCGGATGCGCGCGGCGGCCAGCTCGATCGCCAGGGGCAGCCCGTCGAGTCGGGCGCACAGGCGTGCGACGGCGTCGCGGGGGAGGCTCGCGTCCGGCCTCGCCGCCGTCGCGCGGGCGAGGAAGAGCTCGACCGCGGCGTCCGCGCCGTCGCTGCCGCTCTCCACGCCGAG
The DNA here is from genome assembly GCF_014640535.1 of Cnuibacter physcomitrellae. Lineage (NCBI taxonomy): Bacteria > Bacillati > Actinomycetota > Actinomycetes > Micrococcales > Microbacteriaceae > Cnuibacter > Cnuibacter physcomitrellae. The sequence continues at coordinate 216,876 of NZ_BMHD01000002.1, read as the reverse complement.
CGGAGGGAGCGCGAACACGCGCTCGCTCGAGATCGCGAGCGGGGTGCGGCTCGTGGCGAGGATCCGGAGGCGCGGGAGGTCGGACGTGAGCGCCGCGGCCCACTCGGCGGCGGCATCGATGATGTGCTCGCAGTTGTCGAGCACGAGCACCGCGTCGAGACCGTCGAGCGTGCTGCGGATCCGGTCGCCGAGGTCGGTCCGCACCACGGCGTCGCCGAGTCGTCGGCCTCCGGTGACCTCCCTGATGCCGAGCGCGGTCCCGAGCGCGAAGACGACGTCGTCGCCCGTGCGCACGCCGGCGAGCTCGACCACCACGACGGCGTCGCACAGCTCGGCATGCCGGTGCGCGATCTCCTGCGCCACGCGGGTCTTGCCGATGCCGCCGGGGCCGAGCACCGTGACGACGCGGGACGCGGCGAGGAGCGCCTCGATCTCGTCGAGCGCGCGATCCCGGCCGAGCAGCGGGTTCGGCGCGGCGCGGAGTCCGCGCACGAGACGTCTGCGGGAGGACGGCGGCGGCGCCGGGCGTCGGTCGTCGTCGGCCCGGGGCGTTCTGCGGGGCGCGGCCTCGCGGTCGAGCAGGTCGAGGTTGAGCTGCTGCAGCTCGACGGCGGGCTGCGACCCGAAGGCGTCGGCGACACGACCACGGAACTCGGCGAAGACCGCCAGCGCATCCGTCGACCGTCCCGCGGCATCGAGGCAGCGCATGAGGAGGAGGTGGGCGGTGTCGTCGAACGGGTGGCGCTCGCAGAGCCGCCGCGCAGGAGCCTCCGCCTCGTCGCCGTGACCGAGCTCGAGCTCGGTGCGCACGATCAGCGTCTCGAGGTCGTCCTGGAGGGAGGCGGCCGTCGCGCTGAGCTCGTCGGCCAGGACGCCCGGCGGCAGGTCGGCGCCCGCCTCGCCGCGCCACAGCGCGAGGGCTGCGGACGCCGCGGCGCTCGCCTCGACGACGGCGCCGCCCTCGTACTCCGAGCGGGCGCGCTCGAGGAGCAGCTCCACCCGGCCGAGGTCGGTCAGCCCCCGGTCGACGCCGAGCCGGTAGCCCGAGACGGTGGACTCGACGACGTCATCGCCGAGCGCGGCGCGCGTCCGCGACACCAGGGTCTGCAGGGCCGCCTTCGCGCCGCGAGGCGGGTCGTCCTGCCAGACGTGCTCGATGAGCCGGTCGGCCGTCACCGCACGCGGTGCCGGGAGCAGGAGCGCCGTGAGGAGGGCCTTCGCCCGGGGTCCGGAGGCCTCGACGAGCGCGGTCCCGTCGACGGGCGCGGCACTGACCGGTCCGAGCACGCCGAGGCGCGCCGACCAGGGCGCCGCCGCGTCGATACCGGTCACTCGTGGAGTCTACCGACGGCGCCCGACGCTGCCGGATGCGCTGCACAGGGGCTGCCCAGCGCGCCGTGACACACTGGGCGCCAGGGCCGGAGGGCGGCCTTCCGGACGAGGGAGCAGTACCCGGAGCGCGACAAGACTGACTCACGAGGAGTGAGCCGTCATGGCGTGGATCGTTCTCATCGTCTCCGGAGTGCTCGAGGCCGTCTGGGCCACCGCGCTCGGCAGGTCGGAGGGCTTCACCCGCCTCTGGCCGAGCGTCGTGTTCGGGGTGGGCATCGTCGCGAGCATGGCCGGCCTGGCCTTCGCGATGCGCTCCATCCCGACCGGGACCGCCTACGCGGTCTGGGTGGGCATCGGAGCGTCGCTCACCGTGCTCGTCGGGATGGTGTTCGGCGGGGAGGGGTTCTCCCTCGTGCGCACCCTCCTCGTCCTCGGGATCGTCGCCTGTGTGATCGGGCTCAAGATCGCCCACTGAGGCCGCCCGAGGGGCGTCGGGCTCAGCTCCCCGCGGTCAACAGTCCGACCGCGGCGAGCGAGAGCAGCGCGACGAGCGCCCACGACGCCAGGCCGACGATGAGCGCTCGCCATCCGGTCCGAGCGAGCCGCGCGAAGCGGATGCTCGTGCCGAGGCCGAACAGCGCCGCCGCCAGCAGGGCGTTCTGCAGCACGTCCGCGCCGGTGAGCACGGCATCCGGAAGAGGGACGAGGGTGCGCACCAGCACGGCGGCGAGGAACCCGACGATGAAGAGGGGGACGATGGGCGGTCGCTTGCCCTGAGGTGTCGCGGTCTCGGGAGCGTCGATCGGCGCCGCCGCCCCTCGACGGTCGCGCGCGCGCTCGACGAGCCCGACGATCGCGACCATCGGCGCCAGCGTCAGGACCCGCGTGAGCTTCACCACGACGGCGCTGGCGAGCGCGACGCTGCCCGCGATCTGCGCGGTCGCGACCACCTGACCGACGTCGTGGACGCTCAGCCCCACCCAGAGCCCGAACTGCTCGTCGTCGAGCCCGAGCGGGTAGCGCAGCGCGGGCAGGACGGCGATGGCGAGGGTCCCGCACAGGGTCACGAGCGCGACCGGCGTCGCGGTGTCCTCGTCCTTGCTCCGGGCGATCGCGCTCATGGCCCCGATCGCGGAGGCGCCGCAGATGGAGAAGCCGGCGGCGATGAGCAGCGGCTGCGTGCCCGGGAGGCGCAGCAGCCGCCCGAGCAGGAGGGTGCCGGTGAAGGTGATCACGACGATGAGGACGATCGCGAGGATGGTCTCCCATCCGAGTCCGAGGATGTCGACGAGGCTGAGCTTCAGACCGAGCAGCACGATCCCGAGGCGGAGCAGCCGCCGGGAGGCCTGTGCGATCCCGGGCTTCAGCACGCCGTCGAGCAGCCGCTGCGTGGCGGGGATCTGCCCGACGACCATCCCGAGCGCGACCGCGATCGTGAGCATCGGCAGGACGGGGAGCGCCAGGTGCAGCAGCCACGCGAGGAGCGCGGCCGCGGCCGCGACGAGGACGCCCGGCGTCCAGCTCGGAGATCGCATCGCGCTCAGCGCCAGGTGGGCAGCCAGTAGTGCAGGCTGAGGAACCAGGCCGGGATAGGCATGCCCGTCCACACCGGCCAGAAGAACGCGCTGACCAGCACGCACAGGGCGAGGAAGGAGCCGACGATCCACAGCGCCCGCGTGCGGGCGGGTCTCGGATCGCCGCGGGAGCCCAGCGCGAGGCCGATCACGAACGTCAGCGCCAGGATCATGTAGGGCTCGAACACGATCGTGTAGAACTGGAACACCGTGCGCTCGGTGTACATCAGCCACGGCAGGTAGCCGGCGACCATGCCCATGAGGATGAGCCCCACCTGCCACTCGCGGAACCGCACGACGCGGTAGACCAGGTAGAGGACGGCCGCCGTCGCGCACCACCAGATGATCGGGTTCGCGATCGAGGTGATGTTCTCGTAGCAGACCTGACCGCCGCACTGGCTCGGATCCGCCTGCTGCACGTACATCTGGGTCGGCCGCACGAGGAACAGCCAGCTGAGGGGGTTGGCCTGATAGGGATGCGGCGAGTGCTCGTTGACGTGGTAGTTGTAGATCGCCGTCTCGAGATGCCACCAGTTCTGCACCGAGAGGGGCACCCACGACAGGGCGCCCTCCCACGGCTTCCCCGACGTCTGAGCCCAGTCGCGGTAGTAGCCGCCCGAGGTGGCGAACCAGCCGATCCAGGTGACGAGGTAGCTCGCCACGGCCAGCGGCACCATCACGAGGAACGTCGCCGGGGCCTGCTTCAGCACCGCGCTCGAGAACCAGAAGGGGATGCCGAGGCGACGGCGGGCGAGCGCGTCGACGACGATCAGGTACACGAACAACGCCACGAGGAAGTAGGCGGCCGACCATTTGATCGAGGAGCCGAAGCCGAAGGCGAGGGCGGCGGCGAGCAGCCACGGTCGCCACCAGAGGGTCGGCCCCCAGGAGGGCGGCTTCCCCGTCGCCTCCTCGCGGGCGGCGACGGCGGCGGCGAGGCGTCTCGCGTGCCACTCCCTGTCCATCAGCACGGCGCCCACGCCGGCCAGGCAGAACAGGGCGAGGATGCCGTCGAGGATCCCGACCCGGCTCATCACGATGGCGTGCCCGTCGATCGCCAGGAGGAACCCGGCGATCGTCCCCAGCAGGGTGCTCTTCAGCAGCTTCGTCGCGATGAGGGCCGTGAGGAGGACGAGCAGGATGCCGCAGACGGCGACGGAGAACCGCCATCCGAACGAGCTGTCGGGGCCGAAGAGCGCGATGCCCGCGCCGATGATCCACTTCCCGAGGGGCGGATGCACGGCGAACGACCCGGAGGTCTGGAAGATGTCGGTCTCGCCCGAGGCGAAGCGGCCGTCGGGGTCGGCGGGCCAGCTCGCCTCGTAGCCGAGGTTCCAGGTCGACCAGCCATCCTTGACGTAGAACGTCTCGTCGAAGACGAGGGAGTGCGGATGCGCGAGGTCGACGAGTCGGAGCACCGCGGCCAGGAGCGTGACGGCGACGGGGCCCGCCCACCGCCAGAGCCGCTGGCGGCTCGGTGTGCCCATGAGGCGGAGCCACCAGTCGTCGAGGCGCGAGCCGCGCGGACCGTCCCAGACCTCGGGTGCGGGGGTGGGGCGGTCGGAGGCCGCGGCGTCGGTCACCAGGACATGCTAGCGGCGGCCCGCGAGCCGGTCCCGGAGGTGGCCCTGGTGACACACTGAGAGCATGCTCATCCTCGCGGCCACCCCGATCGGCAACCTCAAGGACGCCTCGCTGCGCCTGATCGAGCTGCTCGAGTCCGCGACCGTGGTCGCGGCGGAGGACACCCGGGTGGCGCAGCGCCTCCTGCGCGGACTCGAGGTCGAGAACCGGCCGCGCCTCATCGCCGTGCACGAGCACAACGAGAGGGAGCGCGCGGCCTCCCTCGTCGAGCAGGCACGCGACGGCGACGTCGTGATGGTGACGGATGCGGGGATGCCGACCGTGTCCGACCCCGGCTACGCGCTGGTGTCCGCCGCCATCGAGGCGGGGGTCGGCGTGACGATCGTGCCCGGGCCGTCCGCGGTGACGGCGGCGCTGGCGCTCTCCGGGCTCCCGACCGACCGGTTCGCGTTCGAGGGCTTCCTGCCGCGGAAGCCCGGGGAACGTCGGAAGGCGCTGGAGGCGCTCTCCGTGGAGCAGCGGACCCTGGTCTTCTTCGAGTCGCCCAACCGCCTGGCGGAGTCGCTCACCGATCTGGCGCAGGTGTTCGGGGCCGACCGTCCTGCGGCCGTGGCACGCGAGCTGACGAAGCTCTACGAGGAGGTGCGTCGCGGCGGCCTCGCCGAGCTCGCCGCGTGGGCCGCCGAGGGCGTGCGCGGCGAGATCGTGCTGGTCGTCGGCGGCGCTCCCGAGGCCGTCGCCTCCGCCGACGACGCGCTCGCGCAGGTCCTGGCGCTGGTCGCGGGAGGCAGCCGTCTGAAGGACGCGTCGGCCGAGGTCGCCGAGGCGACGGGCCTGTCCCGCCGCTCCCTCTACGAGGCCGCGCTCGCGGCCCGTACCTCCTGAGTGGCTCGAGCCGTCACATCGGCGGGCGGCATCGCACCCCGCCTCTAGGATGGTGGGCATGTCCGACGGGTCCTCGTTCTACATCACGACACCGATCTTCTACGTGAACGACGTGCCGCACATCGGCCACGCCTACACCGAGGTCGCGGCCGACGTGATCGCGCGGTGGCACCGTCAGGCGGGCGACGACACCTGGTTCCTCACCGGCACCGACGAGCACGGCCAGAAGATCCTGCGCACGGCCACGGCCAACGGCGTGACTCCGCAGCAGTGGGCCGACAAGCTCGTCGCCGAGGCGTGGGAGCCGCTGCTCGAGACGATCGACATCTCCAACGACGACTTCATCCGCACCACCCAGGAGCGGCACGAGAAGAACGTGCAGCGCTTCCTGCAGAAGCTCTACGACGACGGTCACATCTACACCGGAGACTACGAGGGCTACTACTGCGTGGGCTGCGAGGAGTACAAGCAGCTCACCGACCTCGTCGACGGGACGGGCGAGTACGAGGGGCAGCTGGTCTGCGCCATCCACTCCAAGCCCGTCGAGCTGCTCAAGGAGCGCAACTACTTCTTCCGCATGAGCGCGTTCGGGCAGCGCCTGCTCGACCTCTACGAGTCACGGCCCGAGTTCGTGCAGCCCGACAGCGTGCGGAACGAGATCATCCAGTTCGTCAAGCACGGGCTCACCGACCTCTCCATCTCGCGACAGACCTTCGACTGGGGCATCAAGGTGCCGTGGGACGAGTCGCACGTCATCTACGTCTGGTTCGACGCCCTCCTCAACTACATCACCGCCGTGGGCTACGGGGAGGACGACGCGGAGTTCGCGCGCCGCTGGCCCGCCACGCACATCGTCGGCAAGGACATCGCGCGCTTCCACGCGGTCATCTGGCCCGCCATGCTGATGGCCGCCGGCCTCGACGTGCCCACCCAGGTGTACGGCCACGGCTGGCTCCTCGTGGGCGGCGAGAAGATGTCGAAGTCGAAGCTCACCGGCATCGCGCCGGAGCAGATCACCGACACCTTCGGCTCCGACGCGTTCCGGTACTACTTCCTGCGTGCCATCACCTTCGGGCAGGACGGCTCGTTCAGCTGGGAGGACCTCTCCGCGCGCTACCAGGCCGAGCTCGCCAACGGCTTCGGCAACCTCGCCTCGCGGGTCGTCGCGATGGTCAACCGCTACTTCGACGGCCGGATCCCGGAGGCGGGGGAGCTCATCGCATCCGACCAGCGCATCCGCGACACGGAGCAGCAGGTCACCGCTCGCGCCGATGCCGCCATCGAGCGGCTCGCCGTCCACGAGGCGATCGGCGCGATCTGGCAGCTCGTCGACGAGCTCAACGGCTACATCACCGAGCAGGAGCCCTGGGCGCTCGCGAAGCAGCCCGAGAGCGCGCTGCGTCTCGCCACTGTGCTGCACACGGCGGTGCACGGCGTCGGCACGCTCGCCATCCTGCTCGCGCCGGTGCTCCCCAAGGCGACCGCGAAGCTCTGGGCCGCCCTCGGGCGGGAGGATGCGGTCGACGCTCAGCCCATCCGCGCCGCCCACGAGTGGGAGGCGGTGGGGCGCGTGACGACACTCGAGGCGCTCTTCCCGCGCATCGAGGTCGAGGCGGCCTCGTGAGGCCGGGCGAGAAGTCCACGTCCCACGTCCGGTTCCGCGAGGACAGCGGACGCGACACCTCCTACCCGCCGTTGCCGCCCGCTCTCACGGTCCCCGTCTACGACAACCACACCCACCTCGAGGTCGCCGACGGCGACCAGCCGCTCGACTACACCGAGCAGCTCGACCGGGCCTCCAGCGTCGGCGTCAAGGGCGTCGTGCAGGTGGGCACCGACCTCGAGACCTCGCGCTGGTCCGCCGAGCAGGCGATGCGAGAGCCTCGGATGCTCGCCGCGGTCGCCCTCCATCCCAACGATGCCCCGGAGTACGCCGAGGCGGGCGGGCTCGACGCCGCGCTCGCGGAGATCGCCGAGCTCGCGACGTGGCCCCGCGTGCGCGCGGTCGGGGAGACGGGTCTCGACTTCTACCGCACCACCTCCGACGAGGGCCGCGCGCATCAGCAGCGGTCGTTCGAGGCGCACATCGAGATCGCGAAGCAGAACGGGATCGCCCTGCAGATCCACGACCGCGACGCCCACCGCGAGGTGATCGAGACGCTGCTGCGCGTGGGGGCGCCCGAGCGCACGGTGTTCCACTGCTACTCGGGCGATGCCGAGATGGCGCGGGTGTGCGCCGAGAACGGCTGGTACATGTCGTTCGCGGGCAACATCACCTTCAAGAACGCGTCGAACCTCCGCGAGGCGCTCGAGGTGGCGCCGCGGTCGCTGGTCATGGTCGAGACCGATGCTCCCTACCTGACGCCCGCGCCGTACCGCGGCCGCCCGAACGCGCCGTACCTGGTGCCGCACACGCTGCGCTTCATGGCCGACCACCTCGGCACCGACGCGTCGATGCTCGCCGCGCAGATCTCGTCCAACACCGAGCTGGTCTACGGGCGGTGGGAAGATGACCCGGTCGAAGCATCCTGACGAGCCGTCCGCGCTGCTCGGTCCGGCCGAGATCCGCGATCTCGCGGAGCTGCTCGACGTCACGCCCACGAAGAAGCTCGGGCAGAACTTCGTCCACGACCCGAACACCGTGCGCAAGATCGTGCGCGTCGGCGGCGTCGAGCCGGGCGACGTCGTCGTCGAGGTGGGCCCGGGGCTCGGCTCGCTGACCCTGGGGCTGCTGGAGGCCGGCGCGAGCGTGGTGGCCATCGAGATCGACCGCCGCCTGGCGGAGCAGCTCCCGATCACGGTCGCCCAGCTCGCCGACGCATCGCGCCTGACCGTCATCGCCGACGACGCGCTGAGGGTGGTGTCGCTGCCCGAGCCCGCCTCGCGGCTCGTCGCGAACCTCCCGTACAACGTCTCGGTGCCCGTCCTCCTGCATCTGCTCGAGCACGTCCCGTCGATCCGGTCGGGCGTCGTCATGGTGCAGGCCGAGGTGGGGCACCGGCTCGCGGCCGAGCCGGGTTCGAAGGTCTACGGCGGGCCGAGCGTCAAGGCGGCCTGGTACGGCCGGTGGCGCGTCGCCGGCCAGGTCAGTCGACAGGTGTTCTGGCCGGTGCCGAACGTCGACTCGGTGCTGGTCGGGTTCGAGCGGCGCTCGCCGGAGGACGAGCTCGGCGACGAGGTGCTCCGGAAGCGCACCTTCGAGATGGTCGACGCCGCATTCGGCCAGCGGCGCAAGATGCTCCGGCAGGCGCTGATCCCGGTCTTCGGCGACTCCTCGCGTGCGGCGGCCGCCCTGGCCGCCGCGGGCCTGCCCGAGACCGCGCGCGGAGAGCAGCTCGACGTCGACGACTTCGTGTCGCTCGCGCGGGTGGAGGCCGGCGCGTGAGCGTCGCGCCCGTCGCCCTCGCGACGGTGCACTGGGGTCCTGCCGTGGGCCCGCAGGTGCTCCTGCTCCACGGCATCACCTCCTCCGCGGGCACCTGGTGGCAGGTGGCGTCGCTCCTGGCCGAGCGGGGCGTATCCGTCACGGCCGCCGACCTGCGCGGTCACGGGTCCTCGCCGCGGACGACCGACTACGCGCTCGAGTCCTACGCGGCCGATGTGCTCGCGGTGCCGCGCCCGGCATCCGGGACCTGGGACCTCGTCGTCGGGCACTCGCTCGGCGGTGCCGTGACGGCGCTGGCCCTCGCCACCGACGCGAACTGGACACGGGCGGCCCTCCTCGTCGATCCGCCGCTCGTGATCGCGGCGGCCGACGTCGACGCGCTGGTCGAGGGCATCCTCGCGGACCTCGAGCCCCCCTCGGCCGAGGAGCTCGCGCGCCAGCATCCGCTCTGGCACGCCGACGACGCGTTCCAGAAGGTGCAGGCCGCGAGTGTGGTCAGTCCCTTCACGGTGGAGGCGACGATCCGGGGCAACGCGGCTCGGGCCGGCGAGTGGAACCTCGAGGCGCTGTTCGGCGGGGGAGAGGTCCCCGTCGTGATCCTCGGCGCCGATCCCGGGCAGGGCGCGATGTTCTCGGTCGAGCAGGGCGAGCGGATCGCTCGGCTGAGCGACCGGGTCGCCTACGAGATCGTCCCGGGAGCGGGGCACTCCATCCAGCGCGACGCCCCCGGCGTCGTGGTCGAGCACGCTCTGCGTCTGCTGCCGGGAGGCCGCTGAACGGCGTCATCCGCGAGCTCCCCGGGTGCGCTCACCGGGGCGTGGACGGGGCCGTCAGCGGCGTGGACTAGGTTGGATCCATGACCACGAGCGGCCTGCCACGGACGGTTCACGTGCGGGCCCCCGGCAAGCTGAACGTGTTCCTCAAGGTCGGCGCCGTGCTCGACGACGGGTACCACGACGTCGCCACCGCGTACCAGGCGGTGTCCCTCTACGAGGACGTCTACGCGACCGCAGCGTCCGACTTCTCGGTGACGTTCGGCGGTCACATCGACACGGCCGGCCTCGAGACCGACGGCTCGAACCTCGCCATCCGGGCGGCTCGACTGCTCGCCCGTCGCACCGGCTACCGCGAGGGCGTCCGTCTGCACATCGACAAGAACGTGCCGATCGCGGGGGGCATGGGCGGCGGGTCGGCCGACGCCGCGGCCACCCTCCTCGCCTGCGACACGCTGTGGGGCACCGACGTCGGGCGCGAGGAGCTGCTGTCCCTCGCGTCGGAGCTGGGCGCCGACGTGCCGTTCGCGTTCACCGGCGGCACCGCGGTGGGCACCGGGCGGGGCGACCAGCTCAGCCCGGCGCTGGCGAAGGGCCAGTTCCACTGGGTCCTCGTCCTCCCGCCGAACGGCCTGTCCACCCCCGAGGTGTACCGCGAGCTCGACCGACATCGGGAGCGTCACGCCCAGGACATCTTCCCCTCGCGGGGTCAGCCGGTCGTCGACTCCGACGTGCTCCAGGCGCTCCGGGCGGGCGATCCGCACATGCTCGCGGAGTCGCTGCACAACGACCTCCAGGCGGCGTCGCTGCATCTCGACCCGTCGTTGTCGCGCATCCTCGAGCTGGGCGAGGCGAACGGCGCTCTCGCCGGCATCGTGTCGGGCTCCGGGCCCACGGTGGCGTTCCTCGCCGCCGACATCGACGGCGCGCTCGAGCTCCAGGTCGCACTGAGCGCCGCCCGCCACGAGGCCGTGCGCGTCACCGGCCCCGTCGCCGGCGCCCGCCTCATCGCCGACTGACCGCCCCGCCCGTCCGTCCTTCCGTCCGTCCTGGTTTTCGCTGCCTCTTTGACCTTTCGCGCGCCCACTGGGCACGCGCAAACGCAGAAATGGCAGCGAAAACCGCTGGGTCGGTGCGCGCATGCATCGCGCCGCGCGTCAGAGGCGGAGCAGCGAGCGCACCTCGACGTCGGCGGGGAGCGCGCTGCGCCCACCCAGCGCCTCGAGCTCGATGACCACCGCGACCCCGGCGACGACCCACCCCGCGCGCCGCATCAACCGGATCGTCGCGGCCAGCGTGCCGCCGGTGGCGAGCACGTCGTCGACGATCACCACCCGCGTGCCCGGGGCGAGCGTGTCGGGGTGCACCTCGATCGTGGCGACCCCGTACTCGAGGTCGTAGCTCTCGGCGAGCACCTCGCCGGGGAGCTTGCCCGCCTTGCGGACCGCGAGCATCCCCTTGCCCGTGGCGACGGCGGCGGCGGTGCCGAACACGAACCCGCGCGCCTCGACCCCGACGACGGTCTCGGCGTCGACGCCGTCGACGAGCGCGGCGGACACGGCCCGCAGCCCGTCCGCATCCGCGAACAGGCCCGACAGATCGCGGAACAGGATCCCCTCGGAGGGGAAGTCCGGCGTCTCGGTCATGCCCGCTCGGATGATCCGTTCGATCTCGTCTGTCACCGGCCCATCGTATCCGCGCCCGGTGCCGTCGACCGTGCTGGGCGCGGAGGGAGTGCCCGAGTCGAGCGGGTAAGGTCGTTCGGTGGCCCATCTGCTGGGCGCGGAAGCGCTGCACCTCGAGTATCCGACCAAGGTCGTCTTCGACTCGGTGACCCTCGGCCTGAACGAGGGCGACCGGGTCGGCATCGTCGGCCGCAACGGCGACGGCAAGTCGACGCTCCTCGCCATGCTGGCCGGACGGCTGGAGCCCGACTCGGGCCGGGTCACCCGTCGACGGGATGTGCGACTCGGCGTGCTCGACCAGAGCGACATCCTCGACGACGAGCAGCGCGTCGCCGACGCCGTCGTCGGCGGCGTGGAGGAGCACGTCTGGGCCGGGGATCCGCGCGTCCGCGACGTCATCGCGGGCCTCCTCGGGGGCATCGACTGGCTCGCGCCGATCGGCGGGCTCTCCGGCGGCCAGCGCCGCCGGGTCGCGCTCGCGGCGCTCCTCGTCGGCGACTGGGACGTGCTCTTCCTCGACGAGCCCACGAACCACCTCGACGTCGAGGGCATCGCCTGGCTCGCGCAGCACATCAAGGGCCGCTGGTCCGCCTCCGACGGGGCGATGGTCGTCGTCACGCACGACCGCTGGTTCCTCGACGAGGTGTGCACGGCGACCTGGGAGGTGCACGACCGTCTCGTCGAGCCCTTCGAGGGAGGCTATGCGGCCTACATCCTGCAGCGTGTGGAGCGCGACCGGATGGCGGCGGCCAGCGAGGCGAAGCGGCAGAACCTCATGCGCAAGGAGCTGGCATGGCTCCGTCGTGGCGCGCCTGCCCGCACGTCGAAGCCCAAGTTCCGGATGGACGCCGCCGCCGAGCTCATCGCCGACGAGCCGCCGGTGCGCGACTCCGTCAGCCTCACGCAGATGGCGACCGCGCGACTGGGCAAGGACGTCGTCGACCTCGTCGACGCCGGGGTGGAGCTCGGGGGTCGCACGATCCTGGAGCACGTCGAGTGGCGCATCGCACCCGGCGAGCGCACCGGCATCCTCGGAGTGAACGGAGCGGGGAAGAGCACGCTGCTCGCCCTGGTGTCGGGTGCGCTCGAGCCGACGAGCGGTCGTGTCAAGCACGGCAAGACCGTGCGGATCGCGTCGCTCACCCAGCAGCTCGACGAGCTGAAGGACGTGTGGGACGACCGGGTGCGCGAGGTGATCGGGCGATACCGGACCTCCTACGTCGCCGGCGGCAAGGAGCTCACCCCCGGTCAGCTCCTCGAGCGGCTCGGGTTCTCGAGCGCTCAGCTGTCGACCCCGGTGAAGGACCTGTCGGGCGGCCAGAAGCGCCGCCTGCAGCTGCTGCTCATCCTCCTCGACGAGCCGAACGTGCTCATCCTCGACGAGCCCACGAACGACCTCGACACCGACATGCTCGCCGCCATCGAGGACCTCCTCGACTCCTGGCCGGGCACGCTCCTCGTCGTCTCGCACGACCGCTACCTCATCGAGCGCGTCACCGACCAGCAGTACGCCGTGATGAGCCACCGACTCCGTCACCTCCCCGGCGGGCTCGACGAGTACCTGCGCCTCCGCGCCGAGGAGGAGCGGGCCATCGCGACCGGGGGCGTGTCGCCGGCCGCTGCGACCAGCTCCACCACCACCGCGCCGCCTGCGCTGGCCGGCGCCGACCTCCGGAACGCCCAGAAGGAGCAGTCGTCGATCGAGCGCCGCATCGAGAAGCTCACCGGGCAGATCGAGAAGCAGCACCTCGTGATCGCCGACTTCGACCAGTCCGACTACGTCGGCCTCGGCACCCTCACGGCGGAGCTCACCGCCCTCGAGACCCAGCTCGCCGACCTCGAGACCCGCTGGCTCGAGCTCGCCGAGCTGCTCGCGTAAGCACGATCCTCGGATGCCCGCGAGGGGGTGTCCCGTCTCCCTCGGCGATGCGACCGTGAGGGGGCGGGGCGGTCGACCCGTCGCCGCGCGGAAGGGGAGGCCGACATGCATGCACGCCCGCGAGCAGCGTTCACCGCTCACGTCGTTCCCGGCGTGCACCGCCTCGAGCACGCGGGCGTGAACTGCTACCTGCTCGAGGACGAGGACGGCCTGACCCTCGTCGACACCGCGCTCCCGGCGACCTGGCCGTACCTCGTGCAGGCGCTCGAGCATCTCGGACGGACCACCGCCGACATCCGAGCGGTCGTGCTCACCCACGCCCACTTCGACCACGTCGGCATGGCCCGCCGACTCCTCGACACCCGGCTCCTCGAGCCGTTCGTCGACCCGGCGGACGCGTACATCGCGCGCCACCCGTACCGGTACCTCCACGAGCGGATGCGCCTGCAGTATCCGCTGCGCTTCCCGAGGGCGCTGCCGGTCCTGTTCGAGATGACGGTCGCGGGCGCGCTGGCGGTCCGCGGGGTCCCCTCGGTCGACCTCCACGTCCTGCGCGACGAGACGGGCGCGCTGGCCTTGCCGGGGCGCCCGCGCGTGCTCGCGACCCCCGGCCACACGGCTGGGCACGTCGCCCTGCATCTCCCCGGATCCGACGCCGTCCTCTCGGGCGACGCCCTCGTGACCCTCGATCCCTACACGGGTGCCGTCGGCCCGCGGATCGTCGCCGGGGCGGCCACCGCCGACTCGGGCCGGGCCCTCGAATCGGTGGCGGCGATCGGGCTCACGGGCGCCGGCACCGTGCTCCCCGGACACGGTGAGCCGTGGCGGGAGGGAGCAGCGGCCGCCGCCGAGGCAGCCCTCCTGGCCGGTCCCTCCTGAGCACAGGCCCAGCGCCGCGTCGTCCTCCGAGCCGGATGGCCCTCCGAGAGCCGATCAGCCCATGTCGAGGGCGAGGCGGCGGAGCAGAGCGGCGAGCCGCTCCTGGTCCGCGGCGCTGAGGCCTGAGAGCAGCCGGGCCTCGGCCGCGACGAGGTCGGCGATCGCGGCGTCGACGCGAGCACGTCCATCCGCGGTCATCGACACCAGGACGCCGCGCCCGTCGTTCGGGTCGCCGCGGCGCTCGACGAGGCCCCGCCGCACCATCCCGTCGATGCGGTTGGTCATGGTGCCGCTCGACACGCCGGTCTGCTCCAGCAGGGCCTTGGGGGAGAGCTCGTGCGGAGCCCCCGCACGCCGGAGCGCCGCCAGCACGTCGAACTCCCACGTCTCGAGTCCGGCGACGCCGAAGGAGGCACGCCGGGTTCGCTCCAGCTGCCGCGCGAGCCGGGTCACCCGCGACAGGATCTTCAGCGGCGAGAAGTCCAGCTGAGGGCGCTCCCGCTCCCACGCCTCGACGATGTCGTCGACGGCGTCACGAGAGCTGGGGGTGGCCATCTGACCATTATCGCGGCGAGCCCGCCTCCTCCCCAGGCGCGACGCATCCGCAGTTCGTCCACAGATGGCGAGCGGGCCCGATGCGGGCGGACGCCCGTGGCAGACTTGTGGCTGCGTCGGGCCGGTCGGTCGGATGCGTTCCGCCTTGGTGTAATGGCAGCACGACAGCCTTTGGAGCTGTGAGGTCCAGGTTCGAGTCCTGGAGGCGGAGCCCGCGACAGCACACAGGGGCGGCCCCACGAGGCAGCCGTCCCGGGAGGAGACACGCGTGGTGGACGAGAGACTGGCGGTCGTCGTACTGGCGGCGGGGCAGGGCACGAGGATGCGGTCGGCCACGCCGAAGCTGCTGCACGAGATCGCCGGCCTGCCGATGCTGGCACACGTGCTCGCCACGGCGAACGCGCTCGACGCGGCGCAGGTGGTCACCGTGGTCCGCCACGAGCGCGACCGCATCGTCGGGGTCGTCGAGGAGCACCTCGAGAACCCGGTCACCGTCGACCAGGACGAGATCCCCGGCACCGGCCGTGCGGTCGAGCAGGCGCTCGACGCTCTTCCTGCGGGCTTCGACGGCGACGTGCTCGTCGTCAACGGCGACGTTCCCCTGCTCGACGCCGACACCCTCACCGACCTCGTGCGGAGGCACCGGGCGAGCGCCGCCGCGGCGACGATCCTCTCGGCCGAGCTCGCCGATCCCACGGGCTACGGGCGAATCGTGCGCACCGGCGACGGGCTGCTCGACCGCATCGTGGAGCAGAAGGACGCCACCGACTCCGAGCTCGCGCTGCGCGAGATCAACGCGGGCGTCTACGTCTTCGGTGTCGCCCAGCTCCGCGATCAGCTCGCGAAGGTGAGCACCGAGAACGCGCAGGGCGAGAAGTACCTCACCGACGTCATCGGCCTCTTGAGGCGTGCCGGCTCCGACGTCTCCGCCGTGGTCGTCGACGAAGCATGGAAGATCGCCGGGGTCAACGACCGCGCCCAGCTCTCCGAGGCGGCGGCCAAGCTGAACGCCCTCATCGTGCGCGGTTGGCAGCTGGCCGGCGTCACGGTGCAGGACCCGGCGACGACCTGGATCGACCTCAAGGCCACCCTGTCGCCCGACGTGACGATCCTGCCCAACACCCAGATCAAGGGCGCGACGAGCATCGCGACCGGAGCAGTGGTCGGTCCCGACACCACGCTCGTGGACTGCGAGATCGGCGAGAACGCCACGGTGCGACGCGCCGACGCCACGCTCGCGGTCGTCGGCGCGGGCGCCACCGTCGGCCCCTGGGCGTTCCTCCGCCCGAACACGGTGCTCGATGCCGACGGCAAGATCGGCACCTTCGTCGAGACGAAGAACTCGCACATCGGCGCGGGCAGCAAGGTGCCGCATCTCAGCTACGTGGGCGACACCGAGGTGGGGGTGGGGGCCAACGTGGGGGCGGGCACCATCACCGCCAACTACGACGGCGTCGAGAAGCACCGCACCGTCGTCGGCGACCACGTCCGCACGGGCTCGCACAACGTGTTCGTCGCCCCCGTTAGGATTGGTGACGGCGCTTACACGGGAGCTGGGACGGTCGTGCGCAAGGATGTGCCCGCCGGCTCTCTCGCGGTGAACGTCGCCCCACAGAGGAACATCGCGGGTTGGGTCGTCCAGAACCGCCCCGGAACCGCCGCAGCTCAGGCTGCGGAGGAGAGCGGAGAATAGGTGTCCGTCATCAAGGCGTCCGGTGAGAAGAGCCTCGTCCTCGTCTCCGGCAGGGCACATCCCGAGCTGGCCGCCGCGATCGCCTCGGAGCTGGGCACCGATCTGGTCGACACCGAGGCTCGTACCTTCGCCAACGGCGAGCTCTACATCCGCTACGGCGAGAGCGTGCGCGGTGCCGACGCCTTCGTGATCCAGTCGCACACGGCGCCCATCAACGAGTGGCTCATGGAGCAGCTCATCATGGTCGACGCGCTCAAGCGGGCCTCGGCCAAGCGCATCACCGTGGTCGCCCCCTTCTACCCCTACGCCAGGCAGGACAAGAAGGGCCGCGGCCGCGAGCCGATCTCCGCCCGTCTCGTCGCCGACCTGTTCCTCGCCGCGGGCGCGAACCGCATCATGTCGGTCGACCTCCACGCCGCGCAGATCCAGGGCTTCTTCGACGGACCGGTCGACCACCTGTTCGCGATGCCGGTGCTCCTCGGCCACATGCGGAAGTCGCTCGACCCCTCGACGCTCACGGTCGTCTCGCCCGACATGGGCCGCGTGCGCGTCGCCGACATCTGGAGCGACAAGCTGGGCGCCCCGCTGGCGATCATCCACAAGCGCCGCGACCCCCGGGTGCCCAACCAGGTGAGCGTGCACGAGATCGTGGGCGACGTGAACGGGCGGGTCTGCCTCCTCGTCGACGACCTCATCGACACCGGTCGCACCATCGTGGCCGCCGCCGAGGCGCTGAAGAAGAACGGCGCGATCGGCGTCGTCGTCGCCGCCACGCACGCCGTCTTCTCCGACCCCGCCACGACCATCCTGCAGAGCGAGTTCATCGACTCGGTCGTCGTCACCGACACCCTGCCCCTTCCGGAGGAGAAGCGCTGGGATCGCCTCACCATCCTCCCGATCGCCCCGCTGATCGCGCGGGCCATCAACGAGGTGTTCGAGGACGGGTCGGTCACGTCGATGTTCGACGGCGACGCCTGATCTCGCACGAGCACTCCGACAGAGACCGCGCCGAGCAGACGTACCCTGGGATCATGACCACGACCGCCTCCCTCTCCGACTACCTCCCCGCCGACGGCACCATCACGATGTTCAGCACGAGCTGGTGCGGTTACTGCGCGCGGTTGAAGAAGCAGCTCGACGCCGAGGGCATCGGGTACCGGGTCGTCGACATCGAGGAGGTTCCCGGCACGGCCGAGCTCGTCGCCTCCGTCAACGGCGGCAACCAGACGGTCCCCACCGTGATCTACCCCGACGGCACGACGGCGACGAACCCCTCGGCGCGCGCGGTCGCCGAGCAGCTCGCCTGATGGCCGAGCGCTGGTCGCTCGGCTCCGCTCTGCGGGGCATGTTCGCCAAGCGGACGATCGACGACGAGACCTGGACCGACCTCGAGGACGCCCTGATCAAGGCGGACTTCGGGCCCGACGTCACCGAGCAGGTGGTCGACGACCTGCGGGCGAAGGTCCAGCGCTACTCGACGACCGATCCTCGCGACCTGCAGCGGATGCTCCGGGAGACGATCGAGGAGAAGCTCTCCGCCTTCGACACGACGCTGAAGCTGAGCGAGCGCCCCGCCGTGGTGCTCGTCGTCGGCGTGAACGGCGTGGGCAAGACCACCACGATCGGCAAGTTCGCGCGGTTCCTCCGCACCTACGACCGCTCGGTGCTCATCGGCGCGGCCGACACGTTCCGTGCCGCGGCCGTCGACCAGGTGGCCACGTGGGCCGAGCGAGCGGGCGCAGGCATCGTCAGGCCGCAGCACGAGGGACAGGATCCCGCGTCGGTCGCCTTCCAGACCGTCGAGAAGGCGAAGAACGACGGCACCGAGATCGTCATCATCGACACCGCGGGCCGCCTCCAGACCAAGGGCGGTCTGATGGACGAGCTCGGCAAGATCAAGCGCGTGGTCGAGAAGCAGGCGCCGATCTCCGAGGTGCTCCTGGTGCTCGACGCGACCACGGGGCAGAACGGCCTCGCCCAGGCGGAGGCGTTCATCCAGCACGCCGGCGTCACCGGGCTCGTGCTGACGAAGCTCGACGGCTCGGCGAAGGCCGGGTTCGTCCTCGCCGTCCAGGAGAAGACGGGCATCCCCATCAAGCTCATCGGCCAGGGCGAGGGGATCAACGACCTCACCGGCTTCACGCCCCACGTCTTCGCGCAGAACCTCGTCGGCTAGCGTCGAGACCTCCGTTTCGCCACACTGCTGGCGTTTCGCCATGCGCACGAGGTGGCGAAACGCCACCAGTGTGGCGAAACGGTGAGAGGTCGGTCAGAGGTCGGCGACGTCCACCAGGACCTTGCCGACCGTGCCGTCGGAGACGGCATCGTGGGCGGCGGCGGTGTCCTCGAGCGCGAACCGCGTGAGCGGAAGGCCGGCCTCCTCGCCGACCGGGAGCGCGTCATCGAGGAGCGCGGCGGTGATGTCCTCCGCCGCGGCATCGAGCGCCTCCTGGCCGACGGTGTAGAGCAGCACGAACTGGTAGCGGGCGTTGAGCACGAAGTGCGCCCGTACGTCGAGCTCCATGACACCGCCGCCGTCGGTGGCGTACACCGCCACGCTGCCGTGCGGAGCGAGCACCTCCGCGTCGAGCGCGGCGTTGCGCGCGGGGGAGACCTCGACGATGAGGTCGACCCCGTCGGGTGCGGCCTCGCGGATGCGGGCAGCCGCATCCTCTTCGCGGTAGTTCACGATCACATCGGCTCCCGCCGAGGCGGCGAGCGCGGCCTTCGAGGCGGAGGAGACGGTCGTGATCACCGTGGCCCCCGCCCAGTGCGCGAGCTGGATGGCGGCGTGCCCGACGGCACCTGCGCCCCCGGCGACCAGCACCGTGCGCCCCTCGAGCGCTCCGTGCGCGAGCCTCGTCGGGCCGCCTTCGTGCACGGTGAGCGCCCGATGCGCGGTCATCGCGGGCACGCCGAGCGAGGCCCCCACGTCGAAGGAGACGCCGTCCGGAAGTCTTACCGCGTGGCGGGCGAGCACGACGGCGTACTCCTGAGCCGTCCCCGAGGGGCGCTGGTACGCCGACAGGTACAGCCAGACCCGGTCGCCCTCCGCGAACCCGTTGACCCCCTCGCCGACGGCGTCGACCACCCCGGCGCCGTCCTGGTTGGGAGTCTGCTCGTCGAGCTCATTGGTGCCGGAGCCGCCTCCGCTCCGGTTCTTCCAGTCGGTCGGGTTCACCCCCGACACCGCGATGCGCACCCGCAGCTCTCCCGGCCCCGGTTCTCCCACCGGGCGCTCCTCCAGCCGCAGCACATCCGACGTCCCACTCTCCGAGTACACGATCGCTCTCATGCCTCCATCCAACCCCGACCCGCGCGAACTCCTTCCTGAAAGGGACGAGGAATCGGCACGCCCAGTGCGCTAGGCGGCGCGGGCCTCGGCCTCGTCGGCGGCGAGCTCGTCGCGCACGTCGTCGACGCTGAGCGCGCCCGTCGGGAGGTCGGCGGCGCGGCGGCGCCGCAGCCACACGGCGCCGAGCGCGAACGCCGCGAACCCGGCGATCGCGGCGAGGCCGAGGCCGTAGCGCGGGCCGAGCGCATCCGCCACCCAGCCCACGATGGGGGCGCCGATCGGGGTGCCGCCCATGAAGATCGCCATGTAGAGCGCCATCACGCGGCCGCGCATGGCGGGCGACGTGGTGGTCTGCACCGTGCCGTTCGCCATGGTCATGATGAGCTGTCCGCAGAACGCGATGCAGATCGTCGCCGCGGCGAACGACCAGTACGTGGGCATGACCGCCGCGACGAGCGCCGCCAGTCCGAATCCGCCGCTGGCGAGCACCACGGTGCGGATGCGCGGGCGGTCGCGGCTGGCCGTGACCAGGGCGCCGACGACCGATCCGATGGCCATGATCGACGTCAGGACGCCGAAGGCCGTCGACCCCTCGCCGAACTCGATGGTCGTCATCGTCGAGGTGAAGATCTGGTAGTTGAACCCGAGGGTCCCGATCACGAAGACGATCGCGAAGATCACCAGGAGGTCGGGCCGGCCGCGGACGTACCGGAAGCCCTCGAGCAGCTGACCCTTGGCCCGCGGCGGACGTGGGGTGCGGAACAGCCGGGACGGCCGGATGAAGAACAGCGACGTGAGCACCGCGGCGAAGGAGGCGGCGTTCACTATGAACACCCAACCGGCGCCGATCGCCGCGACGAGGATACCGGCCACGGCGGGGCCGATGGTGCGTGCGGCGTTGAACGACGCGGAGTTGAGCGCGACCGCGTTCGCCACGTTCGATCCGCCCACCAGCTCCGAGACGAACGTCTGGCGCACCGGGGCGTCGAACGCGGAGGCGATGCCGAGCAGCAGCGCGAAGAGGTACACCGTCCACAGCTGCGCGATCCCGAGCAGGAGCACCACGCCGAGGGCGGCGCCGAGCAGCGCCATCGCACCCTGGGTCACCATCAGGGTCCGCCTGCGGTCGAAGCGATCGGCCACCAGGCCGGAGAGCGGCACGAGCAGCAGCTGCGGGCCGAGCTGGAGCGCCATCGTGATGCCGACGGCGACCGCGTCGTGGTCGCTGAGCTGGGTGAGCACGATCCAGTCCTGCGCGGTGCGCTGCATCCACGTGCCGATGTTCGACACGAGGGCGCCGGCGAACCAGATCCGGTAGTCCACGCTCGCCAGCGAGCGGAACATCGCGCTCACGAGTGCATCATCGACCCGAGGATCTCGACGGCCCGGCGCACCGTGGCCAGGTCGTCGCCGTCGAGCTCCGCGAGGCGGCCGTCAAGCCAGGCGTCGCGGCGACGGCGCGTCTCCTCGACGACGTCGCGGCCCGCCTCGGTCGCCTCGATGAGCAGCCGCCGTCCGTCGTCGCCGACGGGGGAGCGCCGGGCGAAGCCGCGCGCCACGAGACCGTTGATGGTCCGGCTCATCGACGGCGGGGACACGTGCTCGAAGTCGGCGAGCGCGGTCGGCGACGTCGCCCCATTGCGGGTGAGGTAGGCGAGCACCGTGAGCTGAGGATCGCTGAGCTCGTCGACCGCCCGCTCCTGGCGGATGCGACGGCTGAGGCGCATCGTCGTGGTCCGCAGCTCGGTGCTGAGCGAGAGGCCGGACCGAGCGGATGCGGGGAACGGCGAGGTGGTCATGTAGTTAGCCTAGCTCATTAGCACGCGATAACTACCTTTCCTCGTGCGCTCTCGGCGGACACCGAGCCCCGCCGCAGGAGGGCGACCGCCATCCCGGCTAAAATGGCCGGATCATGGCTACCTTCGGATCCCTGTCAGACCGGCTCGCCGACACCTTCAGAAACCTCCGCACCAAGGGCAAGCTGTCCGCGGCGGACGTCGACGGGACCGTCCGGGAGATCCGGCGTGCGCTGCTCGATGCCGACGTCGCGCTCGAGGTGGTCAAGGACTTCACTGGGAAGGTGCGCGAGCGCGCCCTGAGCGACGAGGTGAACCGCGCGCTCAACCCGGCGCAGCAGGTGGTGCAGATCGTCAACGAGGAGCTCATCCAGATCCTCGGCGGGCAGCAGCGCCGTCTCGAGTTCGCCAAGAAGCCGCCGACCGTGATCATGCTCGCCGGCCTCCAGGGCGCCGGAAAGACCACGCTCGCCGGCAAGCTGGCGAAGTGGCTCGCGAAGGACGGTCACACCCCGATGCTCGTCGCCGCCGACCTCCAGCGGCCGAACGCGGTGA
This sequence comes from Cnuibacter physcomitrellae, assembly GCF_014640535.1. Classification (NCBI taxonomy): domain Bacteria; kingdom Bacillati; phylum Actinomycetota; class Actinomycetes; order Micrococcales; family Microbacteriaceae; genus Cnuibacter; species Cnuibacter physcomitrellae. The sequence continues at coordinate 195,006 of NZ_BMHD01000002.1, read as the reverse complement.
ACCAGCTGCAGGTCGTCGGCCAGCAGGCCGGTGTCGCCGTCTACGCTCCCGAGCCCGGCAACGGCGTCGGCAACCCGGTCCGGGTGGCCAAGGACTCGATCAAGTACGCGGTCGACAAGCAGTACGACACCGTCATCGTCGACACGGCCGGTCGTCTCGGCGTCGACGCGGAGCTGATGAAGCAGGCCGCCGACATCCGCAAGGCCGTCGACCCCGACGAGGTGCTCTTCGTCATCGACGCGATGATCGGCCAGGACGCCGTCGCGACCGCCCGTGCCTTCCAGGAGGGCGTCGACTTCACCGGCGTCGTGCTCTCGAAGCTCGACGGCGACGCGCGCGGTGGTGCTGCGCTCTCTGTGGCCAGCGTCACCGGCCGTCCGATCATCTTCGCCTCGACGGGGGAGTCGCTCGACGACTTCGAGCCCTTCCACCCCGACCGCATGGCGAGCCGCATCCTCGACCTCGGTGACATCCTCACCCTCATCGAGCAGGCGCAGAGCGCGTTCGACGAGGAGGAGGCGCGCAAGGTCGCCGAGAAGTTCGCGACCGACTCCTTCACGCTCGACGACTTCCTGAAGCAGATGCAGCAGCTGCGGAAGGCCGGCTCGATCAAGAACATGCTCGGCATGCTCCCCGGCGCCGGTGGTCTCAAGCAGCAGCTCGAGAACTTCGACGAGAAGGAGATCGTCCGCACGGAGGCGATCATCCAGTCGATGACGAAGCAGGAGCGAACGAACCCCAAGATCCTCAACGGATCCCGTCGGCTGCGCATCGCCAAGGGCTCCGGCATGACGGTGACCGACGTCAACCAGCTCGTGCAGCGCTTCGAGCAGGCCGCGAAGATGATGAAGACCGTGGCCAAGGGCGGCATGCCGAACATCCCCGGCATGGGGCCGGTGCCCGGCGCCTCCTTCGGCGGTGGATCGCGCAAGAACGCCAAGAAGAAGGGCGGCAGCGGCTCGCGGTCGGGCAACCCGGCCAAGCGTGCGGCCGAGAACGCGGCACGGGCGTCCGGGGTGAAGCCTGTGGGGGCGGAGCCCGAGAAGTCGGGCGCGGGCTTCGGGCTCGGCGCGAAGGCGCCGAACGGCTTGCAGAACCCCTCGCCGGAGGAGCTCGAGGCGCTGCAGCGCTTCCTGCGCTGACGCATCGCCCGTTCCGGGCGAGCGTCTCCTTCCGGACTCCCAGGCCGACCGGGGAAGCTTAGGCTACCCTTATCGACATGCCCCGGCTCAGCACCCAGACCCCGACCGCGCCGTTCCGCCTGCACGAGGTCACGCTGGTCCGCCGCCGTCGGATCTCGCCGAGCTTCGTCCGCTTCACCTTCGCCGGACCGGAGCTCGACCAGTTCGCCGACAGGGGCCTCGACCAGCGCATCAAGCTGATCTTCCCGCTGGAGGGGGTGGGGCTCGCTCCCGTCCCGATGGGCGACGACTGGTACGCGCAGTGGCGCGAGCTCCCCGACGAGCTGCGGAACCCCATCCGCACCTACACGATCCGCGCGGTGCGACAGGAGCAGCGCGAGATCGACGTCGACATCGTCCTGCACGGCGTCACCGGCCCGGCCTCCCGCTGGGCGACCTCGGCGGAGCCGGGCGACTCGATCGTGGTCCTCGGCCCGAACGCGGCCTATGACGGGTTCCACGGCGGCGTCGACTTCCTCCCGCCGAGGCGTTCGGGTCGGGTGCTGCTGGCCGGCGACGAGACCGCCCTTCCCGCGATCGCGAACATCCTCGAGGCGCTGCCGGCGGATGCGCGGGGCTGCGCCCTCGTGGAGGTCCCGCATCCGGATGACGCGGTCGCCCTGCCGACGCACCCGGGCTTCGAGGTGATCGTCCTGGCGCGGGACGGGGGACAGCACGGCGACGCCCTCTCGCCCCTCGTCCGCGACAAGGTGGACGGGCTCCTCGAGGCGCTCGACTCCGAGGTCGACCTCGACGACGTGGACGTCGACGCCGGACTGCTGTGGGAGGTGCCGAGCGACGACGCCGGCCACGCCGCCCTCGACGACGCACCGCTCTACGCCTGGCTCGCGGGGGAGGCGAGCGTCATCAAGCTGCTGCGCCGGCACCTCGTGGCCGAGCGCGGGATGGACCGCAAGGCGGTCGCGTTCATGGGCTACTGGCGGCTCGGACGCAGCGAGCAGAACTGACCTCCTCGCCGGAGTAGCGTGAGGGCATGACGACTCCTTCACGCCCAGTCCGCGTCGGGGTGCAGCTTGCACCCCAGCATCACTCCTCCTACGCCGAGATCCGCGACGCCGTCGTGCGGCTCGAGGACATGGGGATCGACGTGCTCTTCAACTGGGATCACTTCTTCCCGCTGTCGGGCGATCCCGAGGGGACGCACTTCGAGGGCTGGTCGATGCTCGCCGCGTGGGCCGAGCAGACCTCGCGCGTGCAGTTCGGACCCCTCGTGACCTGCAACAGCTACCGCAACCCGGAGCTGCTGGCGGACATGGCCCGCACGGTCGACCACATCTCGAAGAAGGACGGCGACACCGGGCGCCTCATCTTCGGCATCGGCTCGGGCTGGTTCGAGCGCGACTACGTCGAGTACGGCTACGACTTCGGCACGGTGGGCTCGCGTCTCGACGCCCTCGCCGAGGACCTGCCCCGCATCGAGTCGCGCTGGTCGAAGCTGAACCCGCAGCCGACTCGCCACATCCCCGTCCTCATCGGCGGCGGCGGCGAGAAGAAGACGCTCCGCCTCGTGGCGAAGCACGCCGACATCTGGCACTCGTTCAGCGACGTGGAGACCCTCAACCGCAAGCTCGCGGTGCTCGACGAATGGTGCGCGAAGGAGGGCCGCGATCGCAGCGAGATCGAGATCTCGACCGCGGTCCGTGCCGACAGCGGTGGCGACTACTCCCCCCTCGACGCCCAGCTCGAGGCCGGCGTCACCCTCTTCACCCTCAGCATCACCGCCCCCGACCTCGACTTCGCCGCCGCCGAGTCCCTCGTCCGCTGGCGCGACTCCCTCTAGTCCTGCGGGACGTGCTTCCATCCGCACTTCTTCGTTGACAGCGGCGGGAGAGGGGCACGGGTCTTCCCTCTGAGTCGCCTCCAGGCGCCTACGGCGCCCGCCAGGCCCAACCAGCGACTCAGAGGGAAGACCCGTGCCCCTCTCCCACCTCTCCCGCCCGTAAACCCGAGTCGAGCGGGAGATCCGTTCCCGCCCTCTCCGTAGGACAGAGGCGGGAGGTGGTTGTCGGTCTTCGTCTCGAGTCGCTGGTTGGGCCTGGCGGGCGCCGCAGGCGCCTGGAAGCGACTCGAGACGAAGACCGACAACCACCTCACGCCGCTAGCCGAAGTGGCCCGGACGGGCCGGTGCCCCCGACCGGGCCGGTGCCGAGGTCCCTACGCCCCCAGCCCGTGCCGCAGCTCGCGGGTGAGCGACGACACCACGGCCTGGAGGCTCCCCCCGTTGGCTTCGGCGACCGCGAGCTGCCGCTGGTAGCTCGCCCCCTGCGACAGGATGAGCTCCACGTTCCCGAGCTCGGCCGAGCACCCGAGCCGCTCCGCCACCGGGGCGAGCCGGGCGAGCTCCCGGCGCACGGCGTCGGTCACGAGCTCCTCGTCGCCCGCGGCGTTGAGGATGATCTCCGCCTCCATGCCGTACCGGGCCGCACGCCACTTGTTCTCGCGGACGTACCAGGGCTGCATCGTCGGCAGGTCCTCGCCGGCGTCGAGCCGTTCGCTCATGTCGTCGACGAGGCACTGGATGAACGCGGCGACCGCGCCGATCTCCTCGGGGCTCGAGAGCCCGTCGCAGGCGCGCATCTCGACCGTGCCCCATTTCGGTGACGGACGGACGTCCCATCGGACCTCGCTGTGGTCGCTGATGACCCCGGTGCGGACGAGGTCGTCGACGTACTCCTCGTAGTTCGCCCAGGCACCGAACTGGTAGGGCAGGCCCGCCGTCGGGAGCTGCTGGAACATCAACGCCCGGTTGGAGGCGTAGCCGGTCCTCACCCCGCCCCAGAACGGGCTGGAGGCGCTCAGCGCCTGCAGGTGCGGGTAGTAGTTGAGGAGCGAGTCGACGATGGGCAGCGCCTTGTCAGCGGCGTCGATCCCGACGTGGACGTGGATGCCCCAGATCATCATGTTCCGGCCCCACCACTGGGTGCGGTCGATGAGCTTGTGGTACCGCTCCTTGTCGGTGACCTCCTGGTCGTACCACTGGCCGAACGGGTGGGATCCGGCGCACATCAGCTCGACGTCGAGCGGGTCGGTGATGGCACGCACCTCGGCGAGCTGTCCCTGGAGGTCGTCGACCGCATCCGACACCCGATGGTGCACGCCCGACACCAGCTCGACGGTGTTGAGGAGCAGCTCGTTGGTGATCTGGGGGTGCGGCTCCCCGTCCGGACCCTGGAGCGCGGTGAGCACCTCGGTGGCGACGGACACGAGGTCGCCGGTGGTCCGGTCGACCATCGCGACCTCCCACTCGATGCCGAGCGTCGAGCGCTCCGACGGCGCGAAGTCGATCTTCATGGACGCGTTCCCTCTCCGTGCCCGCCAGGGGCTGATTACCGCCCGGACGCCGATATCTGTCAGAATAGTCAGTCGAGTGTGCGCCCGCCCGACCCTCTATCTGGCGGCGTCACACATCGTTGAGCTTCCGCCGAGTGTGCCCCCACGCCCACGGCAGTCAGTTCGTCCGCTTCACACATCCAACAGGAGAACCGTGGCCGTCAAAATCCGTCTCAAGCGCCTGGGCAAGATCCGCGCGCCTTACTACCGCATCGTCGTCGCCGACTCGCGCACCAAGCGCGATGGTCGTGTCATCGAGGAGATCGGCAAGTACCACCCGACCGAGCAGCCCTCGCTGATCGAGGTCGACTCCGAGCGTGCCCAGTACTGGCTCGGCGTGGGCGCTCAGCCCACCGAGCAGGTCGAGGCCCTCCTCAAGCTCACCGGCGACTGGGGCACCTTCACCGGTGAGGGCCCCACCGAGTCGCGCGTCGAGGCCCCCAAGGGCAAGGAGGCGTTCGTCGCCGACGACAAGAAGAAGCCCGTCCTGAAGCCGAAGAGCGAGCCCAAGGCCGCTCCGGTCGAGGAGACCGCTCCCGCCGACGAGGCTGCTGACACCGAGGCCGCCGAGTCCACCGAAGACCAGGCCTGACCTTGCTCGCTCCTGCTCTCGAGCACCTCGTCAAGGGGATGGTCGACAACCCCGACGAGGTGACCGTGGTCACGAAGAGCTCCCCGCGCGGCGAGGTCCTCGAGGTGCGTGTGCACCCCGAGGACCTCGGTCGCGTGATCGGTCGATCCGGACGCACGGCGAAGGCCCTGCGCACCCTCGTCACCGCGCTCGCCGATGGGCGTCGCGTGCGCGTCGACGTGGTGGACACCGATTACTGAGAAGACCCAGCTCCGGGTCGGTCGCTTGACGAAGGCCCACGGGCTGAAGGGCGCGATCAAGCTGGAGCTGTTCACCGACGATCCGGAGCGCCGGTTCGTGCCGGGCGCCGTGTTCTCCCTCCAGGTCCCGGCCGACTCGCCCTGGCACGGCAAGACGCTCGAGCTGGCCGAGCTGCGCTGGTACAACCAGCATCCGGTCGGCTTCTTCACGGGGGTCACCGACCGTACCGCGGCCGAGTCGTTGATCAAGGCGATCCTCTGGATCGACCTCGACCCGGAGGCGGACGCCCCGGGCGACGACGAGTGGTTCGACCACCAGCTGGTGGGCCTCTCCGTCGTGCGCGACGGCGTCGCCGTCGGCACGGTGAAGCTCGTGGAGCACCTGCCCGCCCAGGACCTCCTCATCGTGAAGACCGCCGACGGCGAGGTCATGGTGCCGTTCGTCAAGGAGATCGTCCCGAGCGTCGACCTCGACGCCGGTGTCGTCACCGTGACCCCTCCGGCGGGCCTGTTCGAGGAGATCCCGGACGACGACCCGGAGCCCACCCCCGGCGAGGCATCCGCGGAGCCCGACCCCGAGCACTGACGTTCGAAAGGTCGCCTGTGAGCGTCGTCGAGGCCCCCGTCGCCTCGTGTCCGCTCACAGGCGACCTTTCTGCGTTTCCGCTCCGCGATCATGACGACCGCGACGGTCATCGCGCGCCGCGGCCCGCGGCTACCCTGGTCGGATGCGCATCGACGTGGTCACGATCTTCCCGGAGTTCTTCGGGGTGCTCGACATCTCGCTGTTGGGGCGGGCGCGGCAGGCGGGGATCCTCGAGGTCGTCGCGCACGATCTGCGCTCGCACACCCACGACCGGCACCGCACCGTGGACGACACCCCGTACGGCGGCGGCGCGGGGATGGTGATGAAGCCCGAGCCGTGGGGCGAGGCGTTCGACGAGCTGCTCGGGGGCACTCCCGCCCACGACCCCGGCACGGTCGTGCTGTTCCCGAGCCCCGCCGGGCAGCTGTTCACCCAGGCCATGGCGCACGAGCTGGCGGCGAAGCAGCACCTCGTGATCGGATGCGGTCGCTACGAGGGCATCGACCAGCGGGTCTTCGACGAGGTCGCCGAACGCGTCGAGGTGAGGCTGGTGAGCCTCGGAGACTACGTTCTGAACGGGGGAGAGGTCGCCGCCATGGCGATGATCGAGGCGATCGGGCGCCTCATCCCGGGTGTGGTCGGCAACCCCGAGAGCCTCGTCGAGGAGTCGCACGAGGACGGCCTGCTCGAGTACCCGAGCTACACCAAGCCCGCGGTGTGGCGCGAGCGGGAGGTCCCTCCGGTGCTGCTGAGCGGCAACCACGCCGCGATCGCCGCCTGGCGCCGCGAGCAGCAGGTCGAGCGGACCCGCCGCGTGCGCCCCGAGCTGCTGGCGGAGGACGACGACTCGACGGACTGAGCCGCCCTCAGCCGCGCGCGGTGAGGATGACCGGGCCTTCCTCCGTGATCGCGACGGTGTGCTCCATGTGGGCGCCGTTCGATCCGTCGGAGGACCGGAGCGTCCAGCCATCCTTGTCGGTGTAGATGCGATCGGTGGTCTCGAGGAACCACGGCTCGATCGCGATCACGAGACCGGGCCGGAGGGGGAGCCCGCGTCCGGGGCGTCCCTGGTTCGGCACGTGCGGATCCCCGTGCATGGTGCGGCCCACGCCGTGCCCGCCGAAGTCGGTGTTGACGCCGTACCCGGCCGCCGTGGCGACGGCCCCGATCGCCGCGGAGATGTCGCCGATCCGTCCGCCGGGCTGGGCGGCCGCGATGCCGGCGGCCAGCGCCTCGGTGGTGACCTCGATGAGTCGCACGTCCTCTTCGGAGCGTGGACGTCCGGCGATCACGGTGAGGGCCGAGTCGGCGACCCATCCGTTCACGGACGCCGCGAAGTCGAGGCTCACGACGTCGCCCTCGCGCAGCACGTAGTCGAAGGGGAGTCCGTGCAGCACGGCGTCGTTGACCGAGGTGCAGAGCACCTTGCCGAACGGAGAGGCGCCGAACGAGGGGTGGTAGTCGATGTAGCAGGACTCGGCGCCGCGATCGCGGATCATCTGGTGCGCGATGCGGTCGAGCGTGAGCAGGTTCGTGCCGACGGTGGCCCGCGCGGCGAGCTCGGTGAGCACCGAGGCGACGAACTCGCCCGCGGGACGCATCTCCTCGATCTCCGCGGGGGTCTTCAGCTCGATCATCCGTGCTCCTTCCGTGCCGGTGCTCAGGGCACCCTATGACTGTACCCATCCGGGTCACAGCGAACGCCCGGAGTCTGCGCCTACCCTGAAAGGGTGTTGGTGCGACGGGCGTTCTACTACTGGCAGTTCCCTGCGGCCGTCATCCTGCCCACCTGGCTCCTCATCGGCTGGGCCATCTTCGCAGCCTCCGGCTGGGAGCTCCTGGGGATCATCTTCTTCGCCGGGATGCTCACCGTGGGGATGCTCGTCACCGCCGGACTCATCCTCGCCCGCAAGGGCGTCCGCGAGCAGCGGGCGGTCTCCTGGATCGACGTCGGGCTCCTCGCCGTGCTGCACGGCCTCATCATCGCGAACGGCTTCTACACGTCGGCGACGGGGCTGCTGTCGGTGCTCGCCGTCGTCGCGCTGATCGCGCTCTTCTGGTCGGGCATCATCCAGCTCGTGCTCGAGACCAGGCGTCGCGTCCGCCAGGCGTTCGCGTCGTACGAGGAGCAGGCGTCCCGCCTGACGGGGCGTCCGCGATCCCCGCGCGCCGACGGCGAGTACATCGTCATCGAGACGTCGCAGCCCCAGGCGCCGCCGCGCGTCTAGTCCTTTCGGCTCCTTCTGGCCTCCGCGCGGGGCCATGGCCGCTTTGCGCCCCGCTGCGGGGCTGTGGCAGAATGGACGCTTGTGCCGCCGCCAGGCTCTGCCAACGGGGGAGCCGTAGACGGGTAGGCGCGCACTCCCATCCTTCCCCCATCCGTACCCGACCCGTGGCGAGTACAGAGAGCGAACACTCATGCACATCCTCGATTCCGTCGACGCAGCGTCGCTGCGCAGCGACATCCCCGAGTTCCGCGCCGGCGACACCGTCAAGGTCCACGTGAACATCGTCGAGGGCAACCGCTCCCGCGTGCAGGTCTTCCAGGGCGTCGTCATCGGCCGCTCCGGTGAGGGCGTGCGCGAGACCTTCACCGTCCGCAAGATCAGCTTCCAGGTCGGCGTCGAGCGCACGTTCCCCGTGCACTCGCCGATCATCGACCACATCGAGGTCGTCACCCGCGGCGACGTCCGCCGGGCCAAGCTGTACTACCTGCGCGACCTCCGTGGCAAGAAGGCCAAGATCAAGGAGAAGCGCGACGCGTAACCTCCGAAAACGCCGCACGCAGCGCGTGCGACGGATCGGTTTCTGAGCTCCCGGCCACTACAGTGGTCCGGGAGCTCAGGCGGTTAAATGACAGACACTTCAGTCCCCTCGTCGCCATCTGCGGGGGAAAGCGACACGGGTACGAGGAAGCGCAAGCCGCGCAGCGGTTGGATCTTCCTGCGTGACCTGCTGATCATCTTCGTCATCGCGCTACTCGCGTCCGTCCTCATCAAGACGTTCCTTGTCCGGTCGTTCTACATCCCCTCCGGATCGATGGAGAACACCCTCCAGATCAACGACCGCATCCTGGTGAACCAGCTCGAGCCGGGACTGATGCCGATCGAGCGCGGCGACGTCGTCGTGTTCAAGGATCCGGGCGGCTGGCTGCCCGTGAAGGCCGAGCCGGCGAAGAACCCGATCGTCGCGGCGCTCGACTGGGTGCTGGAGGGTGTGGGGCTGGCTCCGGACGATGCGGACGACCACCTCATCAAGCGCGTCATCGGGCTTCCGGGCGACGAGGTGACCTGCTGCAACGCGCTCGGCCAGATGGAGGTCAACGGGGTCCCGCTCGACGAGTCCTCCTATCTGAAGCTGCCGCAGGGCGTCACCGCTGTCTCGCAGCAGCCGTTCGACGTGACGGTGCCCGAGGGGTCGCTGTGGGTCATGGGCGACAACCGGTACAACTCGGCCGACTCCCGCTACAACCAGGACAAGCCCGGCGGCGGGTTCGTGCCCATCGACGACGTCGTCGGCCGCGCGATCATCGTCACCTGGCCGATCGACCACTGGACCTGGCTCGACAACCACAGCTCGGTCTTCCAGTCGGTGCCCGACCCCGCAGGAGGGGGCGGATGACGCCCCCCGTCCCCTCGCTCCGCTTCGAGCGGAAGCTCGAGTCGCCGTCGGGCCTGGTGATCGGATGCGACGAGGTCGGCCGCGGCGCCATCGCGGGTCCGCTGGCCGTCGGGATGTGCGTCGTCGACCTCACGAAGAGGCGCCGGATGCCGGAGGGGCTGCGCGACTCGAAGCTCCTGTCGGAGGCGCGGCGCGAGCAGCTGGAGCCGGTCACCCTGCGTTGGAGCGTCGCCCACGCGATCGGCTTCGCCTCGGCGCAGGAGATCGACCGCTACGGTCTCATGGCCGCCCTCGGCATGGCGGCCCACCGTGCTCTCGACGAACTGCGGATGCTCGGCGTCGCGGTCGACGAGGTGCCGATCGTCCTGGACGGCAACTACGACTACCTCGGCAGGGCCGTCCCGCATCGGCTGACGGTGCACACAAAGATCAAGGCCGACCAGACCTGCGCCAGCGTCGCCGGCGCCTCCGTGCTGTCGAAGGTGGCTCGCGATCGAATGATGATCGAGCACGACGCCGTGCATCCGGGCTACGGCTGGTCGCGGAACAAGGGCTACGGCAGCGAGGAGCACCGCGAGGCGATCTCGCGCCTGGGCACGACCGATCTCCACCGCCTGACCTGGCTCCGGGCCGAGGAGGAGCGGGCCTCGGTGGTGGCGCTCCCGGGCTTCGACGACGACGGTCGGCAGGATGACGCGATGCGCGTCGGCGAGCCGCTCGTGTCCGCCGTGCTCGACGTAGACTGAGCGGACGATGGACGAGGACGAATTCGACGACTACGACCGCGAGGTCGAGCTGGCCCTGTACCGCGAGTACCGCGACGTGGTGTCCCAGTTCAAGTACGTGATCGAGACGGAGCGGCGGTTCTACCTCGCGAACGAGGTCGAGCTCGCGCGTCGCGACACCGAGCACGACTTCTACTTCGAGCTCACCATGAACGACGTGTGGGTGTGGGACGTCTACCGTTCCGACCGCTTCGTCAAGTCGGTCCGCGTGCTCACCTTCAAGGACGTCAACGTCGAGGAGCTCTCCTCCAAGGAGTTCGAGCTGCCCAAGGAGCTCGCTCTCGACGAGTGAGTCCGCTCCTGCACAGGCGGGCGATGCTGCCCTGATCTGAACAGATCGCGTCTGCTCCGCCCGCACGCCGACGCACTCCGCGACCCTGGTCGCGGAGGTACCGATGAGAGCGAAAGACACACTCGGGCGGCGCGGCGAGCAGGCGGCCGCCGACCATCTCGTGGCCGAGGGGCTCGAGATCCTCGACCGCAACTGGCGGTGCGAGATCGGCGAGATCGACATCGTCGCCCGCGACGGCGACACCCTGGTCGTGGTCGAGGTGAAGACCCGATCGAGCAGCGCGTTCGGCCACCCGTTCGAGGCCGTCGACAGCGAGAAGCTCGTCCGTCTGCATCAGCTCGGCAGGCGTTGGAGACTGGCGCATCCCGAGCACCGCCTCAGACGGATGCGCGTCGACGTCGTCGGCGTGCTCTGGCCCGGCTCGCAGGCACGCATCGAGCGCCTGGTCGAGGTGTCGTGATGGTGGCGAAGACCCTGTCGGTCGCCCTTCTGGGCGCCACGGGCGCGGTCGTCGAGGTCGAGGCGCACATCGCCGACGCGATCCCCGGCTTCCAGCTGATCGGCCTGCCCGACACGGCGCTGTCCGACTCGAAGGACAGGGTGCGCGCGGCCGCGGCGAACGACGGCTGCCCGCTCCCGACGAAGAAGATCGTCGTCAACCTCTCCCCGGCCTCGCTGCCCAAGACGGGCTCGACGTACGATCTGGCGATCGCCGTCGCCGTGCTGGCCGCCGAGGGCGTCGTGCGACCGGAGGTCATCGATGGGGTGGTGCACCTCGGCGAGCTCAGTCTCGACGGGCGACTGCGGCCGATGACCGGGGTGCTCCCGGCGATCGTGGCCGCGCGCGCGGCGGGCTGCCGTCGGTTCGTCGTGCCGACCGGGAACGAGCACGAGGCGCGGCTGGTCGACGACGTCGAGATCGAGACGGTCGCCTCCCTCCGCGAAGCACTGATCCGTCATGGTGCCGACCTCGAGGCGGGGGAGACGGAGCCCCTGGTGCTGCCGCCTCCCGTCGAGGAGGTCGCGACCCCGCTCGACCTGGCCGACGTCGTCGGCAACGCCGAGGCGGTCGAGGCGCTCGTGACGGCGGCTGCCGGCGGCCACCATCTCCTGATGATCGGGCCGCCGGGCGCGGGGAAGACGATGCTCGCTCAGCGTCTCCCGGGCATCCTGCCTGACCTCGATCACGAGCAGGCGCTCGAGGTCACCAGCGTGCTCTCCCTCGCGGGCACGCCCCAGCACGGGCTCATCCGCCGGCCTCCGCTGGAGAGCCCGCACCATTCGGCGTCGGCGGCGGCGCTGGTGGGCGGGGGCAGCCGGGTGATCCGCCCGGGTGCGGCGGCGCGCGCCACGCACGGCATCCTCTTCCTCGATGAGGCGCCGGAGTTCGCCCCCGCGGTGCTCGACTCCCTCCGGCAGCCGCTCGAGTCGGGCACGCTGACTGTGAGCCGGGCCACGGCGGTCGCGCACTTCCCGGCGCGGTTCCAGCTCGTGCTGGCCGCCAACCCGTGTCCGTGCGGATCGTTCGGCAGTCGCGACCTCGACTGCACCTGCACGTCGATCATGAGGCGGCGGTATCTGGGCAGGCTGTCCGGGCCGCTCCTCGATCGGGTCGACCTGCAGCTGCGGGTGGATCGCGTCACGGCCGCGGCCATCCGCACGCAGGCGGATGCGCCGCCCCGGGTGACCTCGGCGGACGCGCGGCAGCGCGTCCTCGACGCGCGCGCCGCCGCTGCGGTCCGCCTCGACTCGACGCCGTGGCGGGTCAACGCCCACGTCCCCGGCGCCTGGTTCCGCAGCGGGTCACGCCGGCTCTCCCACGAGGTGACGGCCCCGATCGACCGCGCCCTCGAGCGTGGGAGCCTCACGATGCGCGGCTACGACCGCGTGCTCCGCGTCGCGTGGACGCTCGCCGACCTCGACGGCGTCGAGCGTCCCGGGCTCGACCACATCGGGCGGGCGCACCTCCTGAGGCGGGCGATCGCATGACGGTCTACCAGCTGGACGCGGCGATGGTCCGCGACGCGGTGACCGCTGCGCGTCCGGACTCGCCCGACGACGAGGAGGCCGTGTCCTCGGCCTTCGCCCGTGCCGCCTGGTCGGTCCTCTGCGAACCCGGAGACGGTGTCGCGGGCGACGTGGTCGCCGCGTGCGGGGCCGATCGGGCGCTCTCGCTCCTGCTCGAACGAGCCGACCCGCAACGCTGGCTCGATGCGGGCGGGGGCCGACTCGACGTCGGCGCGGCGGAGGTCGCGGCGGGCATCGAGCGCTGGTCGCCCCGGCTGTCGGCACGCGGTGTCGTGTCCGCGCTCACCTCCGCGGCGCGGCTCGGCGCCCGGCTCGTCCTCCCGGGCGACGCCGCGTGGCCCTCGGGCGCCGACGACCTCGGACGGCACGCGCCCCTCGCGCTCTGGGTGCGCGGAAGGCTCGCCGCCCTCGAGCCGCCGGGCGGAAGCGTGGCGGTGGTCGGCTCGCGCGACTCCACCGCCTACGGCGAGCACATGGCGATCGAGATCGCGGGCGGACTCGGAGACCGCGGCTTCTCGGTCGTCTCCGGGGCGGCCTACGGGATCGACGCCGCGGCGCACCGCGCGGCCCTCGCGGTCAAGCGCACCACCGTCGCCTTCGTCGCGGGCGGTGTCGACCGCGCCTACCCGGCCGGACATCGCGACCTGCTGACGCGGATCGCCGCGTACGGCGCCGTCGTCGCCGAGCTCCCGTGCGGCGCGTCCCCCACACGCTGGCGGTTCCTCCAGCGCAACAGGTTGATCGCGGCCTGCTCGCAGGCGGTGGTGGTCGTCGAAGCGGGCAGGCGATCCGGTTCGCTCAACACCGCGGGGCACGCCGCCGCGCTGGGACGTCCGCTCGGCGCGGTGCCGGGGCCCGCCACGAGCGCGCTCTCCGCGGGATGCCACCGCCTGCTGCGCGAGTACGACGCGGCCTGCGTCACGAGCGCAGACGAGGTGGCAGAGCTGGCGCTGGGACGGCTCCCGACCGAGCAGCCCACCCTGCTCGAGGGGATGGCCGACGATCCCGACGCGGTGCGGGTGCTCGATGCCCTGAGCCCGCGCTCGGCGCGTGCCGCCGACGAGCTCGCGCGGAGGACGGGCCTCGCGCCGCGCACCGTGGCGGCCACGCTCGGGCTCCTGGCGCTCGGCGGTCGGGTCCGCGAGAGCGCGACCGGGTGGGTCCGAGCGTGAACAGACGGGGAACAACCGCTCACCCTGATGTCCGGTCCTCGAACCCGGGTGGGGCGGATGGGAGACTGGGGGCATGGCTCAGTACGGTCGGCCCCTTCACACCATCGCCCACATCAGCGACACGCACTTCCTCGCCGATCGGAAGCCGCTCTACGGCGCGGTCGACACCGACGCGACGCTCACCCGGCTGTTCGAGCAGTTCGACCGCTCCGGCATCCGGCCCGAGCTGCTGGTCTTCACCGGCGACATCGCCGATCTCGGCGAGGCCGACGCGTATCGTCGCATCCGGTCGATCGTCGACCCCGCCGCCGAGCGGCTCGGGGCACGGGTCCTCTGGGTCATGGGCAACCACGACGACCGGTCCCGGGTCCGCACCGAGCTCCTCGACGAGGAGCCGGGCACCGACCCGGTGGTCACGAGCGTCCGGATCGGCGGTCTGCGCGTCATCGCCCTCGACACCAGCGTGCCGGGGTACCACCACGGAGAGCTCCAGGCGTCGCAGCTCGAGTGGCTGCGGGCCGAGCTGGCCGAGCCGGCCCCCGAGGGCACCATCGTCGCGCTCCACCACCCGCCCATCCCCACCACTCTGCCGCTCATGCCGATCCTCGAGCTGCAGCGCCAGCACGAGCTCGATGACGTGCTGCGCGGGACCGACGTCCGGGCCGTGCTGGGCGGCCATCTGCACTACTCGACGACGAGCCTGTTCGCGGGGGTGCCGGTGTCGGTCGCCGCAGCGACCTGCTACACGATGGACCTCACGGGCGCCGCCGGCGCGTTGAGCGGCGTCGACGGCGGGCAGTCGTTCTCGCTGGTGCAGGTGTACGACGACCGCATCGTCCACTCGACCATCCCGATCGGCGACTACGCGGTCGTCTCCGGCTTCGACGCCGCCTTCGTGGATCGGATGGAGTCTCTCGACGACGAGGGCCGGATCGCCGCCTTCTCGCGCCACCCCGACCGGGCCTGAGTCCGAGCGCCTCCCTGTGGGGCAGCATGGAGGCATGCTGTTCCGGGATGCGCGCGAGGCCTACGCCGAGCACCTCCGGCTGGAACGCGGGTACTCGCCGCAGACCGTGCGGGCGTACGGATCCGACCTCGCCGACCTCGAGCGGTTCGCCGCTGGGCGAGGGGTGAGTGACACCTCGGGGATCGACCTCGCGCTGCTGCGCGACTGGCTCTGGGACGGCTCGCAGCGCTCGCTCGCCAAGGCGACGCTGGCCCGGCGCTCGGCGAGCGCGAAGACGTTCGCCGCGTGGCTCGACCGCACCGGCCGCGAGGTGGGCGGTGGGTCGGCGCGGCTCAAGGCTCCTCGCCCCGATCGGACCCTCCCGCGGGTGCTCGGCGTGCGCGCCATGGACGGGGTGCTCGACACGGTCCAGGCTCGTGCGAAAGAGGGCGACCCCGTCGCGGTCCGCGACGTCGCGGTGATCGAGCTTCTCTACGCCTCGGGGCTTCGCGTCTCGGAGCTGGTCGGCATCGATCTGGAGGACCTCGACCTCGATCGGCGCACCGTCCGCGTGACGGGCAAGGGGTCGAAGCAGCGGGTGGTGCCGTTCGGGCGGCCGGCGCAGCACGCCCTCGCCGACTACCTCGCCAGGGGCAGACGTGTCCTCCTGGAGCGGGCCTCGGCGGGGACCGCGGGCGAGCGCACCTCGCGGGTGGAGAACGCGCTCTTCCTGGGCGCGCGCGGGGCACGGCTCGGCACCCGGACCGTGTACGGTCTCGTGTCGTCGTTGCTGGCGGACGTCCCGGGGTCGGGGCCGTCCGGGCCGCATGCGCTCAGGCACACCGCCGCCACGCACCTGCTCGACGGCGGCGCGGACCTCCGCGGCGTGCAGGAGGTGCTCGGACACGCGAGCCTCGGCACCACCCAGATCTACACGCACGTCACCATCGAGCGCCTCCGCGACACCTACCGCACCGCCCACCCGCGCGCCTAGGCCCCGCCGCTCCGACACCGATTCCGGCCGAGTGCGCCGAATACGCGGGAGGCCTCCCGTCGTCGGTGTCGAGCCGCCAGTCCGCGCCGGCCGCGCCCCCCGGCGGACACGTGCATTCGAGGCGAGGGGCCGGACGCTCGTCACGAATTCCGGGGCAACTCCGCCGAATACGGCGGGGGTTGCACGGAATTCCGTGATGAGGCGCCGTCGATCGGCGTCCCCTGTGCCGTCGGCGGATGGTCGGATGTCGCGCGGTCGGGGCGAGGCGTGGACGCTCGTCACGGATTTCGGGGTGACCCCGCCGAATACGGCGAGAGTTGCACGGAATTCCGTGATGAGGCGCCGTCGATCGGCGTCCCCTGTGCCGTCGGCGGATGNGTTGCACGGAATTCCGTGATGAGGCGCCGTCGATCGGCGTCCCCTGTGCCGTCGGCGGATGGTCGGATGTCGCGCGGTCGGGGCGAGGCGTGGACGCTCGTCACGGATTTCGGGGTGACTGCACTGAATACGGCGGGGGTTGCACCGTATTCCGTGATGAAGCGTCGTCGATCGGCGTTCGCTGTTCCGCCCGCGATGGTCGGATGGCGCGCGGTGGGGGCGAGGGCGGCGGTCGCTCGTCACGGATTTCGGGGTGACCCCGCTGAATACGGCCGGGGTTGCACGGTACTTCGTGATGAGGCGCCGTCGATCGGCGTCCGTCGTGCCGCCGGCGGATGGTCGGGTGTCGCGCGGTCGGGGAGAGGGGCGGACGCTCGTCACGGATTTCGGGCCGACTCCGCCGAATATGGCTGGGGTCGCAGGGTATTTCGTGATGAGGCGCCGTCGATCGGCGTCCGCCGTGCTGCCCGCGGATGGTCGGATGTCGCGCCGTCGGGGGGATGGGCGGACGCTCGACACCGAATCCGGTTGAGCCCGGCGAATATGCGGGAGGTTGAACGAATCAGGTGTCGACGTGCCATCGAGCGGCGTCCGCCGGCGGGCGGTTGGATACCCGTCTGCGCGGTCGGGGCGAGGGAGGACGGTTGTCGGAGGATCCGAGGCGACTTCCGCGAACAGGGGAGACGGCGGGAGTGGTGGGTCGCGCGGGGCGGGCGGGACGGACTAGGCGGGAAGCAGGACGGCGCGGGGGATGCCGACGATGAGCGCGCGCGGGTCGAGGTACTCGCCTCGGAGGCGCACTCCGAAGTGCAGGCATCCCGCACAGTGTCCGCCGTCGGCGATGACGCCGATCGGCTGCGCGCGCGCCACCCTGTCGCCCACCGCGAGCGACGACGACACCGGCTCGAGGCTGGATCGGTATCCGCCGTCGTGCTCGAGGGCGACCACCGGTCGGCCCGCGACCTGACCGACGAAGGCCACCGTGCCGTCGGTCGGAGCGCGCACCTCGCCTCCGACGCCCACCTCCAGGTCGATCCCGCGGTGCCCGGCGCCGTACCGCGTCGCCGGTGCCTCATAGCCTCGGGCGACCACCGGCGGGCCCGGCACCGGCCACGCCCACCCCGCGCGACCGACCGCCACCCGCCCTGCGCGGGCGACCGCCGACGCCGGAGCGGAGACGCGCGCCGGAGCGGACGCGCGCGCCGGAGCGGAGACGCGCGCTGACGCCGGAGCGGCGACCGAGGAGGACGCCGAGGTGGGGGCGACGAGGACGAGACCCGGGACGAGCAGGAGCGCGAGGGCGAGACGGAGCATGCGCCCACGATCGGCCCTCCGTGCACGTTCTGCGCGCCGGAGTGCACAGCGGTGGACAGATGGTGCCAAGATCGACTCTGTGGGGGAGCGGCGCCACTGGCACCGTGCGAACGCGAGCAGGACGGCCGTGAGGCCGAGCTAGGAGTGGTCAGATGTCCGATTCGACTGCAGGGTCGCAGCAGACGGGGACCGCTTCGGCGCGTCCTGCCGGAGCGCTCGAGAAGAAGCTGCGCCGGAAGATCCTCGCCCTGTCGATAGCCGCGGCCCTCGGCGGGTTCCTCTTCGGCTTCGACTCCTCCGTGATCAACGGCGCCGTGCAGGCGATCGAGGCCGACTTCGGCCTCACGGACCTGCCGCTGCTGTCCGGCTTCGTCGTCGCGTGCGCCCTCCTCGGCTGCGCCATCGGCGCCTGGTTCGCAGGACGCATCGCCGACCGGATCGGCCGCATCCCCGTCATGCTCATCGGATCCGCCCTGTTCCTCATCAGCTCCGTCGGCTCGGCGTTCGCCTTCGCGACGTGGGACCTCATCATCTGGCGTGTCCTCGGCGGTCTCGGCATCGGCATCGCCTCGGTGATCGCGCCGGCGTACATCTCGGAGATCGCACCGAAGGCCGTCCGCGGCAGCCTCGCCTCGCTGCAGCAGCTGGCGATCACGCTCGGCATCTTCGCCGCTCTGCTCTCGAACGCGCTGATCGCGGGCGCGGCGGGCGGCGCCAACGAGCCGTTCTGGTTCAACGGCGACGCCTGGCGGTGGATGTTCGCGGTCGCCGTGATCCCCGCGGCCATCTACGGCATCCTCGCGCTGCGTCTGCCCGAGTCGCCGCGCTACCTGGCCGGCAAGGGCCGTCGGGACGACGCCCGCCGGGTGCTCGCCTCGGTGACCACCGACTCCGAGGTCGACAACGCGCTCAAGGAGATCGAGGACTCGATCGCCAAGGACAAGGAGTACGCGCGCACCGGATCGCTCCGCGGCAAGCTCCTGGGCCTCATGCCCGTGGTGTGGATCGGCATCCTGCTGTCGGTGTTCCAGCAGCTGGTCGGCATCAACGTGATCTTCTACTACTCCACGACGCTCTGGAACTCCGTCGGGTTCGACATCGGGAACGCGAACACGTCGTTCATCATCTCCGTCGTCACCAGCGTCATCAACGTCGCGGTCACGTTCATCGCGATCTTCCTGGTCGACAAGGTGGGGCGCCGCCCGCTGCTGCTGATCGGCTCGGCGGGCATGGCGGTCTCCCTGGGCGCCATGGCGCTCGCCTTCACCCAGGCCGTCCCCGGCGTCGACGGCGCCGCCCCGACGCTCCCCGGAGCCTGGGGCATCATCGCCCTGGCGGGCGCGAACCTCTTCGTCGTCTTCTTCGGAGCGACCTGGGGCCCGATCGTGTGGGTGCTGCTCGGCGAGATCTTCCCGAACCGCATCCGCGGCAAGGCCCTCGGTGTCGCGGCGGCGGCTCAGTGGCTGGCGAACTTCGCGATCACGGAGACGTTCCCCGGTCTGTCCGGCTTCTCGCTCGGCTTCACCTACGGCCTGTACACGCTCTTCGCGGTGCTGTCGTTCGTGTTCGTCTTCTTCGCCGTGCCGGAGACGAAGGGACGCTCGCTCGAGAGCATGGACGACCTCTCGCCCGCCCGTCAGCGGCGCCGCGAGCGAGCGGACGCTCAGAAGGCCACCACCGCATCCTGATGGTATAGTCGTCGTGCACCCCGCGAGTCGGGGTGACTTCGCGTGCCCTCTCGGCGCAAGCCAACCAGCATCCATTCGGTCCGCGTGACCAGGCCTCGGTCTGATCGTGCGGCGGATGCGCGGGGCACCAGGATCGCGACGATCGTCGCCGCGATGACAACCGATCAGGTGCGCTCGACCGACGTGTCGCGCGTGCCGCGACATGAGGAGAGACCGGCCATGGCCGTCGTCACCATCCGCCAGCTGCTCGACAGCGGCGTGCACTTCGGGCACCAGACCCGCCGTTGGAACCCGAAGATGAAGCGCTTCATCTTCACCGAGCGTTCCGGCATCTACATCATCGACCTGCAGCAGTCGCTGGCCTACATCGACCGCGCCTACGACTTCGTCAAGGAGACGGTCGCCCACGGCGGCACCATCCTCTTCGTCGGCACCAAGAAGCAGGCGCAGGAGTCCATCGCCGAGCAGGCGACCCGCGTGGGCCAGCCCTACGTCAACCAGCGCTGGCTGGGCGGTCTGCTGACCAACTTCAGCACCGTCTCCAAGCGCCTCGCCCGCATGAAGGAGCTCGAGGAGCTCGACTTCGAGGACGGCTCGAAGAGCGGCTTCACCAAGAAGGAGCTGCTCATCAAGCGCCGCGAGCTCGACAAGCTCCACAAGTCGCTGGGCGGCATCCGCAACCTGACGAAGACCCCGTCGGCGCTCTGGGTGGTCGACACCAAGAAGGAGCACCTCGCCATCGACGAGGCGAAGAAGCTCGGCATCCCGGTGATCGGCATCCTCGACACCAACTGCGACCCCGACGAGGTCGCCTACCCGATCCCGGGCAACGACGACGCGATCCGCTCCGTCGCGCTGCTCACCCGCATCGTCGCCGATGCCGCGGCCGAGGGTCTCATCCAGCGTCACCAGAAGCCCGAGGAGGGCGAGCCCGCCGAGCCTCTGGCCGAGTGGGAGCGCGAGCTCCTCCAGGCCTCCGAGACGCCGGCCAGCGAGGCCGAGCGCATCGAGGCTGTCGACGGTCTCGTCACCGGCACCGAGGACGCCGAGGCCGTGGCCGAGGTCATCGCCGCCGAGACGCCGACCGAGGAGAACGACGCCGACGCCGTGGCCGCCGCGCACGACGCCGAGGCCGACCCGAACCTGGTCCCCGAGCACCACGTCGAGAGCGACGCCGAGACCGAGGCGAAGATCGAGGCCGAGGCGACCGAGGCCGAGAAGCGTCCCGCCAAGTAATCACCCCACACTTCTAGGGAGTAACAAGCACCATGGCAAACATCAGCCTGGCTGACGTCAAGACGCTCCGCGAGCGTCTCGGCACCGGAATGGTCGACACGAAGAACGCTCTCGTCGAGGCCGACGGCGACATGGAGAAGGCGGTCGAGATCCTCCGCCTCAAGGGCGCCAAGGGCAACGCGAAGCGTGCCGACCGCTCCACCAGCGAGGGCCTCGTGGCCGCGAAGGAGAACGGCAACGGCACCGCGACGCTCATCGAGCTCGCGTGCGAGACCGACTTCGTCGCCAAGGGCGACAAGTTCGTCGCGCTGGCCGACAAGGTCCTCGACGCGGTCGCCGCGTCGGGCGCGTCCACCGTCGACGAGGCCCTGGCCGCCCCCGCGGGCAGCCAGACCGTCGCCGAGCTCATCGGTGACGAGGCCGCGATCCTCGGCGAGAAGATCGAGCTCCGTCGCGTGGCCCTGGTCAAGGGCGAGGCGTTCGCGATCTACCTGCACAAGACCTCGAAGGACCTCCCGCCCCAGGTCGGCGTGGTCGTGGGCTACACCGGGTCGGATGCGGACACCGCTCGTTCGATCGCTCAGCACATCTCGTTCGCCGACCCGCAGTACATCTCGCGCGACGAGGTGCCGGCCGACGTCGTCGAGAAGGAGCGCGAGATCGTCACCGAGATCTCCCGCAACGAGGGCAAGCCCGAGGCCGCCCTGCCGAAGATCGTCGAGGGTCGCCTCGGCGCGTTCTTCAAGCAGGTCGCCCTGCTCGACCAGGAGTACGCGAAGGACAACAAGCTCAGCGTGAGCAAGGTCCTCTCCGACGCGGGCCTGACCGTGACCGGCTTCGCCCGGTTCAAGGTCGGCGCCTAGTCAGACACGTCAGACGAAGGGGGTTCGGATTCACGATCCGGACCCCCTTCGTCGTGTGTAGCCTGAGATCACATCACGAAGAGGAGAACCGTCAGACCATGCCAGAGCCGAGCAAGCGAAGGGTCCTTCTGAAGCTCTCCGGAGAAGCGTTCGGCGGGGGAGCGCTCGGGGTCAACCCCGACGTCGTGTCGTCGCTCGCCCGCGAGATCGCGCGGGCCTCCGAGCAGGTCGAGATCGCCATCGTGGTCGGCGGAGGCAACTTCTTCCGCGGCGCGGAGCTGTCGCAGCGCGGCATGGACCGGGGACGCGCCGACTACATGGGCATGCTGGGCACCGTGATGAACGCGCTGGCTCTCCAGGACTTCCTGGAGCAGGCGGGCGCCGAGACGCGTGTGCAGTCGGCGATCTCGATGACCCAGGTCGCGGAGCCCTACATCCCACGGCGGGCTATCCGGCATCTCGAGAAGGGCCGCGTCGTCATCTTCGGCGCCGGCGCCGGACTGCCGTACTTCTCCACCGACACGGTCGCCGCGCAGCGGGCGCTCGAGATCCTCGCCGACGAGGTGCTCGTGGCGAAGAACGGCGTCGACGGCGTCTACGACGCCGACCCCCGCACCAACCCCGACGCCACGAAGCTGACGACCGTCACCTACAACGAGGCCCTCCAGCAGGGACTCAAGGTGGTCGACTCGACGGCCTTCAGCCTCTGCATGGACAACGGCATGCCCATGCACGTCTTCGGGATGGAGCCGGCGGGCAACGTCGAGAAGGCGATCCTCGGAGCCCGCATCGGCACGCTCGTGTCGAACTCGGACTGAGCGCGCACCCTAGACTGGACAGACGCAAGACCTAAGGAGTTCCCCGTGATCAGCGATGTGCTGTCCGACGCGACCGAGCGAATGAGCAAGGCCGTCGACGTGGCCAAGGAAGACTTCGCGACCGTGCGGACGGGCCGGGCCAACCCCGCGCTCTTCCAGAAGATCCTCGTCTCGTACTACGGCACGCCCACGCCGCTGGCGCAGCTGGCGTCGCTGCAGAACCCCGAGGCCCGCACGCTCGTCGTCACCCCGTACGACAAGAGCGCGCTGCGCGACATCGAGCAGGCCATCCGCGACCAGCCGAACCTCGGGGCGAACCCCACCAATGACGGCACGCTCATCCGCGTCACGCTTCCCGAGCTCACGGAGGAGCGCCGCAAGGAGTTCGTGAAGATCGTGCGCACCAAGGCCGAGGACGGCAAGGTCTCCATCCGCAACATCCGTCGCAAGGCGAAGGACGACCTCGACGCGCTCAAGAGCGAGGTGGGCGACGACGAGGTGGCTCGCGGCGAGAAGGAGCTCGAGTCGCTGACCAAGAAGTACGTCGACTCGATCGACGAGGCGCTCAAGCGCAAGGAAGCGGAACTGCTCGAGGTCTGACCTCGAGCTTCCCGACCGCATGGCCGACGAGACAGAGCCGTCCCGCCCGAACCCGGGTCGGCGCGGGCGTCCGCTCTCGCGGAACGAGTTCCAGGCCCAGGTGAAGGCCGGCCGCGAACGGTTCGAGGAGGCCAACCAGAAGATCACCGCGCGCACCGGTCGCAACCTGCTCTACGCGATCCTCATCGGCGTGGCCATGGGCGCGGTGCTCGTGGTGAGCCTGGTGCTCATCAAAGAGGTCTTCATGGTGCTCGCCGCCGCGGTGACGGCGTTCTGCACCCTCGAGCTCATCATGGCGTTCCGCAAGGCGACGTCGGTGCACGTGCCCCGCATCCCGTCGATGCTCACCGCGATCGCCGTCGTCCCGGCCGCGTACTACTGGCAGGCCCCCGGGCAGTGGCTGGTGTTCCTCGGCGGAGTCGTGCTGATCGCGCTCTGGCGTCTCGCCGAGGCGGCCCTCCGGAGACCGGCGGCGGCCGGGGTGGGGCTCGCCCGCGATCTCGCCGTGGGCACCTTCGTGCAGGTCTACGTCTCGTTCCTCGGCAGCACCGCCATCCTGCTGCTGTCGAAGGACGGCGGGCAGTGGTGGGTGCTGGCCTTCATCGCCGTGGTGGTGCTCACCGACACCGGTGCGTACGCCACGGGCCTGAACTTCGGCAAGCATCCCATGGCGCCGACGATCAGCCCCAAGAAGACCTGGGAGGGCTTCGCGGGAGCGGTGGTCATCGCGGTAGTCGGGGGAGTGCTGCTCTCGGTCTTCCTGCTGGGGGAGCCGTGGTGGTTCGGCCTCCTGTTCGGGCTTCTCATCTCCCTCACGGCGACGGTGGGCGATCTCTGCGAATCGCTCCTCAAGCGGGACATCGGCGTCAAGGACATGAGCTCGTGGCTCCCGGGCCACGGCGGCCTCCTCGATCGCCTCGACTCGATCCTCCCGTCGGCCGCGGTGGCGTACGTGCTGTACGTCCTCATCACGCGCTGAGACGAGAGCGGCTGGGGGATGCTCAGGATCCGTTCGTCGCGAATGGCACAATAGAGCCGTGAGCAGCCCCTTCCCGCATACCAGAGGCTCCAAGCTCGGATACGACACCGACGAGGTCGACGAGTTCCTCGCCCGCGCGCGGGAGGCGTACGACACCCGCGCCTCCGGGGGCGGCCCGGCCATCTCCAGCGACCTCGTGCGCCGGACGGCCTTCACCATGCGCAAGGGCGGGTACTTCCCTCCCGCCGTCGACGCGGCCCTCGAACGCCTCGAGGACGCCTTCGCGCTGCGCGAGCGCGACCAGGCGTGGACGAAGGCCGGCGACGAGGCCTGGTTCGCGAACGCGAGATCGCGGGCGCGGGAGATCCTCAACCGGATCGAGCGGCCCGACGGCCAGAAGTTCACCCGCGCGGGCTTCCTCCGCATCGGCTACCACCCGAAGGACGTCGACGCCTTCGCGTACCACCTCGTGCAGTACTTCCGCGCCGGCGCGGACCTGTCGGTGACCGACGTCCGCACGATCACCTTCCGCTCCAAGCGGGGCGGCTACGACGAGGCGCAGGTCGACGCGCTCCTCGACGCCGTGGTCGACGTGATGCTCGCCGTCCGCTGACGCCGGATTCCTCCACACCCGCGCAACGGATGCGCGTGGAGCGCGGATCTCGCGCGTCGGTGTTTCGATCGCGTAAAGAAATCCCTACGCGGTTTTGCCCCCGTTCGGTGGCCATGGTCCTATGTATCTCCTAAGCACACAGCACGCGCGTGCCGTGGTCGCATCGTCGCGGCGCGCGAACCCTTCAGGAGGTATGACGGATATGACATCCGCTTCCACGATCGCCCGCCGCGCGCTCGTCGTCGCCGCGGGAGGCGTCGCGTTCTCGCTCGTCCTCGCAGGCTGCTCGAACGGCGGCTCCGCGGAGTCGACCAACGGGTCCGGCGAGACGATCATCGTCGGCACCACCGACAAGGTCACGACCCTCGACCCGGCCGGCTCGTACGACAACGGCTCGTTCGCCGTGATGAACCAGGTCTTCCCGTTCCTCATGAACACGCCGTACGGCAGCCCGGACGTCGAGCCCGACATCGCCGAGAGTGCCGAGTTCACCGCTCCGACCGAGTACACGGTGAAGCTCAAGCCCGGACTGAAGTGGGCCAACGGCCACGACCTCACCTCCTCCGACGTGAAGTTCTCCTTCGACCGCCAGCTGAAGATCGCCGACCCGAACGGTCCGTCGTCGCTGCTCTACAACCTCGACTCCGTCGCCACCCCCGACGACACCACCGTGGTCTTCACCCTCAAGAGCCCGGACGACCAGGTCTTCCCGCAGATCCTGTCGAGCCCGGCCGGCCCGATCGTCGACGAGGAGGTCTTCTCGGCCGACGCCGTGACCCCCGACACCGAGATCGTGGACGGTGACGCCTTCGCCGGCCAGTACACGATCTCGAGCTACGACTTCAACAACCTGATCTCGTACGAGCCCTACGCCGACTACCAGGGTCTGCTGGACCCCGCGGCCTCGCCGATCAACGTCAAGTACTACGCCGACTCGTCGAACCTGAAGCTCGACGTGCAGGAGGGCAACATCGACGTGGCGTTCCGGAGCCTCTCCGCGACCGACGTCGAGGACCTCCAGGGCAACGACAAGGTGAAGGTCTACGACGGCCCGGGCGGCGAGATCCGCTACATCGTCTTCAACTTCGACACCCAGCCGTTCGGCGCGACCACGCCGGAGGCGGACCCCGCCAAGGCCCTCGCGGTCCGTCAGGCGGTGGCCGACCTGATCGACCGCGACGAGATCGCCGAGCAGGTCTACAAGGGCACCTACACCCCGCTGTACTCCTTCGTCCCCGCGGGCCTCACCGGCTCGACCGAGGTGCTCAAGGAGACCTACGGCGACGGCAACGGCGGACCCTCGGTCGACAAGGCGAAGCAGACCCTCGCCGCGGCCGGCGTCACCGAGCCCATCACGCTCAACCTGCAGTACAGCCCCGACCACTACGGTCCCTCCTCGGGCGACGAGTACGCGCTGATCAAGGACCAGCTCGAGGCGTCGGGCCTGTTCACCGTGAACCTCCAGTCCACGGAGTGGGTGCAGTACGCGAAGGACCGCACCGCCGACCTCTACCCGGCGTACCAGCTCGGCTGGTTCCCCGACTACTCGGACGCGGACAACTACCTCACGCCGTTCTTCCTCACCGAGAACTTCCTGTCGAACCACTACTCGAACCAGCAGGTGAACGACCTCATCCTGCAGCAGGCGTCGACCCCCGACGCCGCCGAGCGCACGAAGCTCATCGAGCAGATCCAGCAGCTCGAGGCGGGCGACCTGTCGACCGTCCCGTACCTGCAGGGCGCGCAGGTGGCCGTGGCCGGGACGGACATCGGCGGCGTCACGCTCGACGCGTCGTTCAAGTTCCGCTACGCGCCGCTGACCAAGGGCTGACGCTCCCGTAGAGTCAGCCCACCGACGCACAGGGGCGGCCGGTCGCCGGTCGCTCCTGCGCGTCGGGTTCGCAGAGCGCACGGGAGCGACCGGTCCCTCCGGTCGGCTCCCGTGCCTCACGCCCCGCAGAGCCCGCTCGACGAGCACGGCTCCTTCGACGATTGGCCCCGATGACCACCAGCATGCTCCCCACCGACGCGCCGTCGGTGGTCGCACCCCGGCCCAGGAGCGCCGACGGCGGCCTCGGCCGCTACATCCTGGTCCGCTTCCTCCTGATCTTCCCGACCATCTTCATCCTGGTCACCCTCGTGTTCCTGCTGATGCGCACGATCGGCGATCCGATCACCGCCGCCCAGGGCGGCCGGCTCACCGCGGATCAGCTGCAGGAGCGCATCCACGCGGCCGGGTACGACCGTCCGGTGCTCGTGCAGTACGTCGAGTACCTCGGGCAGGTGTTCACCGGCAACTTCGGGAACACGATCTCCGACAACCGGCCCGTCACCGAGGTGCTGCTCACCTACGGCGGCGCCACGCTCGAGCTGGCCTTCTACGCGCTCATCGTCGCGTTCATCGTGGGCATCCCGCTGGGCATGCTCGCCGCCTACTTCCGCGACCGGCTGCCGGATGCGGTGCTCCGCATCTTCGCGATCCTCTGCTACGCCACCCCGGTCTTCTTCGCCGGCATGCTCCTGAAGCTCGTCTTCTCGGTCTGGCTGGGCTGGCTCCCCGTCGCCGGTCGAGCGTCGACGAGGACCGAGCTGGCGATGCAGACCGCCGACGTGCACACCGGCATCTACCTCATCGACGCCATCGCCTCGGGCAGCTCCGCCGCGATCGGCGACGTCCTCGCCCACGCCGTGCTCCCAGGCATCGCCCTCGGGCTCCTCACGGCGGGGGTCTTCCTCCGTCTGGTCAGGACGAACGTGATCGGCACGCTGTCCACCGACTACGTCGAGGCGGCGCGCTCCCGCGGCGTCTCGGAGGCGCGGCTCGTGCGCAAGCACGCCTACAAGCCGGCGCTCATCCCGATCATCACCGTCATCGGCCTGCAGATCGCCCTGCTCCTCGGCGGGGCCGTGCTCACCGAGACGACGTTCGAGTGGAAGGGGCTCGGGTTCCAGCTCGCCGCCTATCTCGCCGCCCGGGACTTCGTCGCCGTGCAGGGCATCGTCGCCCTCCTCGCGGTCATCGTCGCGGTGACGAACTTCATCGTCGACGTCCTCGCCGCGCTCATCGACCCGAGGGTGAGGTACTGACATGAGCTTCGACTCCGCAGGCGCAGACCTGATGAAGCCCGAGCCGATCTCGGCCGCCGTTCCGGAGCGGCCCGACCTGTGGCACCGCATCCCCGTGATCAAGCAGCTCCGGCAGAGCTCGGGCCTGCAGCGCGGGATGCTGATCGCGGGTCTCGTGATCACCGCGATCTTCGTGCTCATGGCGATCTTCGCGCCGCTCCTGGCCCCGTTCGGCTTCGCGCAGCTCCGCGACGCCGACGGCGCCTTCGGCGCGCAGCAGCCGCCGAGCGCGGCGCACCCGATGGGGACCACCGTGGGCGGCTACGACGTGCTCTCCCGGGTGATCTGGGGAGCGCAGACGGCGCTCCTCGTGATCGTCATGGCCGTGGTGTTCTCGATCGTCATCGGGATCCTGCTGGGCCTCGTGTCCGGCTACATCGGCGGGTGGCTCGACCGGGTCCTGGTCGTGATCGGGGACGCGATCTACGCGTTCCCCTCGCTGCTCCTCGCCATCGTGCTCTCCATCGTGATCAGCGGCGGCCAGTCCAGCCTCTGGGGCGGGATCACCGCGGCGGCCCTGTCGATCACGGTGATCTACATCCCGCAGTACTACCGCGTGATCCGTGCCGAGACCATGCGCATCAAGGCCGAGCCGTACGTGGAGTCGGCGCGGATGCTGGGCGCCTCGGCCCCGCGGATCATGTTCCGCCACGTCCTGCGGAACGCCACGCGCACGCTCCCCGTGCTGTTCACGCTGAACTCGTCGGAGGCGATCCTCACGCTCGCCGGTCTGGGCTTCCTCGGCTTCGGCATCGAGCCCACGGCCGCGGCCGAGTGGGGCTACGACCTCAACAAGGCGCTGTCCGACGTGACGAGCGGCATCTGGTGGACGGCGCTCTACCCGGGACTGGCGATCGTCGTCTCCGTGCTGGGCATCACGCTGGTGGGGGAGAGCATGAACGACCTGTCCGATCCGCGCCTGCGGGGTCGGCGGGCGTCGAGACGCTCCCGGCGCCATGACCGTTCCGCCGGATCCGCCGCCGCGTCGAGCTCCGACGCCACGATGGCCACCGGTGCGGCCGACACGAAGGAGGCAGGCGCATGAGCGTCGTCGACGTGAAGGACCTCCGGGTCACGTTCCGTGGTGGATCGAGAGAGGTCCGCGCCGTCCACGGGGTCTCGCTCGCCGTCGAGAGCGGCGAGGTGCTCGCCATCGTGGGCGAGTCGGGCAGCGGCAAGACCGTGACGGCGCGCACGATGCTGGGCCTCCTCCCGGAGACGGCCGCCGTGTCCGGCGCCGTGGTCCTCAGCACCGCCTCCGACGGCTCCGTCGACGTCGTGGCGGTGACCGGCAGCCGGCTCAGGGAGCTCCGCGGCCGCGATGTGTCCATGGTGTTCCAGGAGCCCTCCACGGCGCTGAACCCCGTGTACACCGTCGGCTGGCAGATCGCGGAGGGCCTCCGCGCCCACGGTCGCCTCTCGCGCGCCGAGGCGAAGCGGAGGGCGATCGACATCCTGCGTGTCGTCGGCATCCCGGATCCGGAGACCCGCGTCGACCACTACCCGCACCAGTTCTCCGGCGGCCAGAAGCAGCGCATCGTGATCGCGTGCGCGCTCGTGCAGCGTCCGGGGCTGATCGTCGCCGACGAGCCGACGACGGCGCTCGACGTCACCGTGCAGGCCGAGATCCTCGACCTGCTGCGCCGGCTCCGCGATGAGCTCGGCACGGCGATCGTCCTGATCACGCACAACATGGGTGTGGTCGCCGACCTGGCCGACCGGGTGGCGGTCATGTACGACGGCGAGGTGGTCGAGCAGGCGGACGTGCGGACCTTGTTCGCGTCGCCGCAGGCGGACTACACGAAGGCGCTGCTCGCCGCCGTGCCCCGGGTCGGCGCTCGCACCCAGGAACGCCGCCGCGCGGTGAGCAGCGCGACCCCGGTCGTGGAGGCCGATCGGGTGGAGATCGAATACGCCGGCCGCTTCGGACGCAGGGCGTTCCGCGCCGTGGACGGGGTCTCGTTCCGCATCGCCCCCGGTGAGGTGCTCGGCCTCGTCGGCGAGAGCGGCTCGGGCAAGACCACGATCGGTCGCGCGATCGGCGGACTGACCCGAGCGACCGGGGGATCCCTGAAGGTCCTCGGGACGGAGATGGTGGGCTTCTCCGAGCGCGCCTTCAAGCCGCTGCGCGCCGACATCGGCTTCGTGTTCCAGGATCCGGCGGCCAGCTTCAACCCGCTGCTGACGATCGCGGATGCGGTCGCCGAGCCCCTGGTCATCCACGGAAGGGCGCGATCGACGGCGCAGGCGAGGCCTCGCGTGGACGAGCTGCTCGAGGCCGTGCAACTGCCCCGCGCGTACGGGGACCGGTTCCCGCACGAGCTGTCGGGCGGCCAGCGCCAACGGGTGAGCCTGGCGCGTGCGCTCGCGCTCGAGCCCAAGCTCGTGATCGCCGACGAGCCGACCTCGGCCCTCGACGTGTCGGTGCAGGCCCGTGTGCTGGAGCTGTTCGCCGAGCTCCAGTCGAGCCTCGGCTTCGCCTGCCTGTTCATCAGCCACGACCTCGCCGTCGTCGACCTCCTCGCCGACCGCATCGCGGTGCTGTATCACGGGAAGCTCGTCGAGGAGGGCGATGCCGCCGAGGTTCTCGGCTCGCCGCAGCACGAGTACACGAAGCGCCTGCTCGAGTCGCTTCCCGTGCCCGACCCGGTGGAGCAGGCCGCGCGCCGCGCTGCCCGTACCTCGTAGCCTGGACGCGGGCTGGGCCAGGGTCGGCCTCGTGAGCTAGGATTGTCCGATCGTGGGAAAGCATGGACTGGAAGACGCACGCTCCACGTCCCGTCCGGGACGAGGCGGCGCCGCTCACCGAACCACCGCGACGGCCGCTCGACCGGGCTCGACCACGGTGTCGGCCAGGGCAGCGGCGGCTCCGGCCCCGGTGACGACGCGTCGGCCCTCCAGACGGTCGACCGCGCAGCGGGTCGGTCTGCAGGTGGTGGGTCTCTCGGCCGTCGCCGCGTGCGCCTTCGTCTTCGTCTCCGGTCCCAACACGGTGGCGTCGGCGACCCAGTTCCAGGGCACGTTCGCCGACTACACCCCCGACGGGCAGGTGATCGCCGTCGACAGCGCGGCCGGTGCCAGCGTCTCGCGCGACGCCTACAGCGTCGTCGCGCCTCCGCCTCCGCCGCCCGTCGTGGCCTCCACGCCCACCACGGGGTCCTCCAGCGGCTCCGCGAGCAGCGACTCGTCCTGCCCCACCCCCGACGTGACGGCCGACCCCGAGGGTGCGAAGGCGATCGCGCTCGAGCTCGCGGCCGCTCGCGGGTGGACCGGCGCGCAGTACGACGCGCTCGTGGCGCTGTGGTCACGCGAGTCGGGCTGGCGCCTCAACGCCCTCAACAAGTCCAGCTGCGCCTACGGCATCCCCCAGGCGCTGCCCGGCAGCAAGATGGCCTCGGCAGGCGCCGACTGGCAGACCAACCCCGCCACGCAGATCACGTGGGGCCTCAACTACATCGCGGGCGCCTACGGCGACCCGATCAGCGCTCTCGCGCACTCCGACGCCTCGGGATGGTACTGACGTGTCGCTCAAGCGTGACGTGCATCCGGGTGTGAGGATCGGACTGCAGGTGGTGGCCTTCGGCGTCGCCGCCGCCTTCGTCGGGCTCTTCGCGCTGCAGCCGCGCACCGCATCCCTCGCCAACGCCGCCTACTACGCCCCCGACAACGCCGTCGGCAGCTCGGCGTCGCAGTCCCTCGCGACGAGCGGATCCGCCTCCTCGACCGTGTCGCGCGACGGATACCAGGTCACCGAGCCCCCGGCCCCCGAGCCCGTGGTCGCGCCGGTGGCGGTGACGAGCGGTTCCGGCTCCTCGTCCTCCACCGGGTCCGGTGGCGCACCGGCCGACTGCCGTGCCCTCTCGGTCCCGCAGCCCGGCCCGCCCGAGCCCGGCACGCCGAAGGATGCGGGATATCAGGCCGTGCTCGCCCACGGCTGGGACGTTCAGGAGTACTACTACCTGCTCGCGCTCTGGAACCGGGAGTCGGGCTGGAACCCCTCGGCCGAGAACACCTCGAGTGGCGCCTACGGCATCCCCCAGGCCCTCCCGGGCAGCAAGATGGCCGCGTTCGGCGACGACTGGCAGACCAATCCCGCCACGCAGATCGCCTGGGGCCTGTCCTACATCAGCGGCCGGTACGGCACCCCCTGCGAGGCGTGGGCCTCGTCGGAGGAGCGCGGCTGGTACTGACGACGGCCCGGGTCGCCTGACGACCGCATCCCTTCGCTAGAGTGGCGGCATGCGGCCGGAGATCATCGCAGTGATCGGGCTGATCGTCATCGTCGCCCTCGCCGCGCTGGCGCCGAAGCTCCGGCTGGCCACGCCGCTCGTCGTGGTCATCGTGGGTCTCGGCGTCTCCCTCATCCCCGGGGTCCCGCCGATCACCATCCCGTCGGAGTGGGTGCTGGCGGTCGTCCTCCCGCCGCTGCTCTACTCCTCGGCCATCAACGTCCCGCTGGTCGACTTCAGGAAGAACATCGGCTCGATCACCGTCCTGTCGGTGGTGCTCGTCTTCGCGAGCGCGTTCATCATCGGACTCGGGCTCTGGGCGATCGTCCCGGAGATCGGGTTCCCCGCGGCGATCGCGCTCGGCGCGGTGATCAGCCCCACGGATGCGGTGGCCGCCACCTCGATCGGCAAGCGGCTCGGGCTGCCTCCCCGCCTCATCGCCACGCTCGAGGGCGAGAGCCTCGTCAACGACGCGTCCGCCCTGGTGCTCCTGCGTTCGGCCACGGTCGCGATCAGCGGCGGCGTCGCCTTCGGGGGAGTGGTCGTCGACTTCTTCACCTCCGCGGGCATTGCCGTGGCGATCGGACTCGTGGTGGGGTTCCTCGCCGTCTTCGTGCGTTCCCGCCTCCGCGACAGCGTCCTCAACACGGCGCTGTCGTTCACGATCCCGTTCGTGGCGTACCTGCCGACCGAGGTGCTCAACGCCTCCGGGGTGCTCGCCGTCGTCGTCGCCGGGCTCTACACGGGCCATCACGGCGCGAGACGGTTCACCGCGGTCACGCGGCTCAGCGAGCGCCTCAACTGGCGCACCATCAACTTCCTGCTCGAGAACGGCGTCTTCCTGTTGATGGGCCTGGCCCTGAAGGAGATCGTGACGACGGCCGTCGTGCGCGACCACGGCGCGGCGTCGCTCGACGCGACGGGCGCCATCCTCTTCGGGGTGCTGGCGGCGCTCGCCCTGCTCGGGATCCGCTTCGGCTTCGTGGCCCCGCTGTTGTTCGTCCAGCGCTGGTGGGCCGGTCGTCGGCGCGCCGCCGGGCCGCCGCACGAGGGTCCGGTGGGGATGCGGGGGAGTCTCGTCCTCACCTGGGCGGGCATGCGCGGAGTGGTCACGGTGGCGGCGGCGCAGAGCCTTCCGGAGAACACCCCGTTCCGGGCGCAGCTGATCCTCATCGCGTTCACCGTGGCCGTGGTGACCCTGCTGGGTCAGGGGATGACGCTCCCCGCCGTCATCCGGCTGTCTGGGGTGCGGGGTGTCGACAAGGCGGCCGACGAGGAGTCGTTCGCCACCCTCGTCGACGAGCTGCGCGAGGCCGGGGAGGAGACGCTCCGGGCCGAGAGCGTGCAGCTGCCGAGCGGCGAGTCCGTCGACCCGACCGTCATCGACCGCGTCCGCACCGACGCGCAGCTGCGGAGCGAGTCGGTGTGGGAGAACGCCCGCGAGAGCGACGAGGACGCGAGCACGCCGCATCGCCAGTACCGGGAGCTGCGTCTCGAGGTCCTGAAGGCCGAGCGCGGCGCACTGCTCGACGCCCGCTCACGGGGCGACTACCCCTCTCGCGTGCTCGCGCGGGCGCAGACGATGCTCGACCAGGAGGAGGCACGCCTCTACCAGGCTGTCGGCGACGACGACGAGTGACGGCGGCCGGCTGGGCCGCTCGGCCCGCACCCGGCGCCGACTTCGTAGACTGAGGTCATGCCCCGCCGCCACCGTCCTCGCCCGACCGGCGACGATCCGGACGAGCGGCTGGAGCGGCTCGTCGCGGGATGGCGCCGTGTGGAGGTCCGGCGCGGGGTGGAGTGGAACGTCCAACCCGTCTCGGGTGCGTCCGCCGTCAAGGAGTACGTCTGTCCCGGATGCGGCAGGGCCGTCGAGCCCGGCACCGCGCACCTCGTCGCGTGGCGGGCCGACGGGGTGCTCGGCGACGCCAGCGACCTCGCAGGACGACGCCACTGGCACGCCCACTGCTGGAAGATCGGAGTCTGACGTGGCCGACATCGAGATCCGCAGCACCACGCTGCTCCCCGCCGTGCGGGAGGACGTCGAGCTGCACACCGCCGACGGGCTCACGCTCGTGGGTGAGCTCGCGGTCCCGGACGGCCGCCCGCCCGTGGCGACTCTCGTCACCCTCCACCCGCTGCCCACGGGCGGCGGGTTCATGGACTCCCACATCCTGCGGAAGGCGGCCGCCCGGCTTCCTGCCCTCGCCGACCTCGCCGTCCTCCGGTTCAACACCCGGGGCACCTCGTCGCCCCGAGGGACCAGCGAGGGCTCGTTCGACCACGGGGAGGGCGAGCGACACGACCTCGACGCCGCGATGGCCTTCGTCCGTGAGCGCGGCCTCCCGCATCCGTGGCTCGTCGGCTGGTCGTTCGGCACCGAGCTGGCCTTGAAGTACGGTGCCCGACACGAGATCGACGGCGCCATCCTGCTCTCGCCCCCGCTCCACCGCACGTCGGCCGCGGAGGTCGCGGCGTGGGACGGCAACGGGAAGCGCCTGGTGGCGCTCATCCCGGAGCTCGACGACTACCTGCGCCCGCCCGAGGCGCGCGAGCGGTTCTCCGGCGTCTCCGACATCGAGCTCGTCGAGGTGGAGGGTGGGAAGCACCTCTGGGTGGGGGAGAACCAGACGCGGCGCGTGCTCGACGAGATCGTCGCCCGGGTGAACCCCGCCGTGCCGCTTCCGCTGCCGACGGTCTACCACCTGCCCGACTGAGCGACCCGCGCTCGTTCGGGCAAGTGCCCGTCCTGTCAGCGCTCGTTCTGGAGGGGGATGACGACCTGCTTGATGATGAGCAGGATCGAGGCCGCGATCGGGATGGCCACCAGGGCGCCGAGCACGCCGAGGAGGGTTCCGCCGGCGAGGGCCGCGATGACGACGAGGGCGCCCGGCACCGAGACCGCGCGGTTCATGATGCGCGGGCTGAGCACGTACGCCTCGACCTGCATGTACACGATGTAGTAGATGCCGGCGACCAGGGCGAGGATCGGGGTGCTGAGGCCGGGGATCAGCCCGTTCCCGGTGGACAGTCCGGGGATGAGGCAGACCAGCACGATGATGACCGATCCCGAGATGGTGCCCACCAGCGGGATGACCGACAGCATGCCCGCGAGGAAGGCGAGCACCGCGGGGAACGGCGCACCGATGATGCTCAGGAAGATGAAGCTCAGGATGCCGTTGATGAGGCCGAGGCTGATCTGACCGACGACGAACCGGCCCACCGAGTGCGTGATCTGCTCCGCGAGGTCGGCGAAGCGCTCTCTCCGGCTCGCCGGGACGAGCCGGTACGCGGCGCGCTTCATGCTGTTGAGCGAGGCGGTGAAGTACAGCGTGAGGATGAGGACGATGACGACGCCGAAGGCCCCGCTGGCGATGCCGATGCCCACCTGGAGCGCGCCGCCCGCGAGCGCCGTGATGTTGCTCGTGTCCTGGAAGTAGCTGACGACGGCGTTGTAGACCTCGTTGATGTCGATGAATCCGCCGAGCTGCTGGGTCAGGCTCTCGCGCCAGCGCTCGTCGAGCACGCGGTTGACGACCTCGGGCACCGTGGTGATCAGCTGCGATGTCTGCTCGACGATGATCGGCACCACGGCGAAGACCAGCCCGGTCACGATCCCCAGCACCACGATGAGCACCGTCACGAGCGCGAGCCAGCGGGGCCACCTCTTGCGCTCCAGCCAGGTGATGATCGGGTCGAGGCCGAGGGCGATGAAGAGCGCGACGCCGACGTAGGTCAGGATGGTCGCGAGCGACGCGACCGCCCCGATGATCAGCAGCCCGACACCCACGCCCAGCGTGGCGACCAGGCCCAGCGTGAACGCGTTCTGGATCTTCACGGTTGCTCCCGCCGGATCGATGCATCGAGTGTCGCTCAATCCTAGGGGGGACGCGCGGCCCGCCACGGTGCATCGACCTGCATGAATCCTGGGTGCATCCTGTGCGGGGAGGCCCCCGGCGTCGGCTATCGTGGATTGTCCTCGTTCGGGAGCTGATACGTGCGTTTCATTCTGGCCATCCTCGCCTTCATCATCGCCACGGCGCTGATCGGATACGGCGTCGCTCAGCGCACGGTGTTCCTGCCTCCGTCGACCGTCGAGTCGACCGTGCAGACCGATGACGGTGTGAACTACGCCGTCATCGACTCGGAGGCCCTGCGCTCCCACGACGGCGCTCAGACGCTCACCGTGAGCAGCGGGAACGGCGGGCAGGTCTTCGCCGCCTACGGCCGCACCGCAGACGTCGAGGCGTGGCTGCAGGGCTCCGCCTACGACCGCATCGGCGCGGGCGCCGACGGTCGAGGTCTCGTCGTCGAGTCGGTCGCCGCCGACCCCGACGGTGCCGAGAACGTCGCGAGCGGATCCGCCGACCCGGCCGCGAGCGATCTCTGGCTCGAGCGCTTCACCTCGCAGGGGACGCTCTACCGCACCCTCAACCTGCCGGAGGGGTACTCCGTGATCCTCGCCTCCAACGGCACCGACCCGGCTCCTGCCGAGGTCACCATCTCGTGGCCGGTCTCCAACGCGACGCCGTGGGTCGGGCCGACACTGGTCGCCGGACTGGTGTTCCTCCTGGCCGGGATCGTCCTGCTCATCCTCGGCCTCATCCACATGCGCCGCTCGCACGGGCCACGGCGGAAGCCGCCGGCGCTGCCCAAGGGCAAGCGCTTCTCCTCGTCGCGGACCAACGCGATCGAGTCGAGCGTCGCCCGACGCCGGCGCTCGCTCAAGGCGCCCATGGCGGTCGGCGTCCCGATCGCGCTGGCCTCCGCCCTCGTGCTGAGCGGATGCTCGCCCGACTACTGGCCCCAGCCCGAGGCGGCCGCTCCGACCCCGGTGGAGACGATCGACGCCACGCCCGCGCCGACCGCCGTGCCGGACGACGACACCCCCGAGCCCGTGGTGACGAGCGACCAGTTCGCGGCCATCCTGGCCGACGTGTCCTCGGTCGCCGCGGAGGCGGACGCCTCGGCCAACCGCGACCTGCTCACCTCGCGCTTCGAGGGCCCCGCGCTCGATCTCCGCGCGGCGACCTACGCGATCCGCGCCGGCTTCCCCGAGTACGCCGCACCGCAGCCCATCCCCGCGAACCCCGTCCAGGTCCTGCTGCCCCAGGCGACCGACTCCTGGCCGCGCACCGCGTTCGCGATCGTCGGGGGAGACGACCCGTCGGTCCCGCCGGTCGCGCTCTTCCTGACCCAGGACACTCCGCGGGCCGACTACAAGGTCTACTACGAGATCGCGCTCGAGCCGAACACGACGCTGCCCGAGGTCGCAGCGGCGACCGTGGGCACCACACGGCTCGGCCCAGAGTCGAAGCTCCTGGCGATGACACCCGACCAGATCAAGACGGCGTACTCCGACATCCTGCTGAACGGCGACTCGAGCCAGTACGCGTCGATGATCGACCCGACCGGCGACACGTTGCGTTCGCAGGTCGGCGCGGACTACAAGAACACGACCAAGTCCGGGCTCTCCGCCACGGCCGCGATCGAGTTCGCCTCCGTCGCGGCCCAGGGGGAGAGCATCGCCCTGGCCACGAGCGACTCCGGCGCGCTGGTCGCGGTCGACATCGGCGAGACCACCACGGTCAAGCCCGTCCAGGCGGGCGCCACGATCAAGCCCGAAGGCGCGGTGAAGGCGCTCTCGAACGTGACCGAGACCGGCAAGGGCACCGAGGCCACCTACGACTACCAGCTGCTGTTCTACGTCCCGCCCCAGGGGACGCCCGACGCCAAGGCTCAGCTGCTCGGGTTCACCCAGGGCCTTCTCTCCGCGAAGGAGCTCCCATGAGCATGACGCCCCCGTTGCCCGGCAACCTCCGCGGCGCCGTCGACCTGTCGAGTCTGGTGTCGCGGGCACAGGCTCCGGCTCCCACGGCCGGCGGGCCCGCCGGTGAGGGCGCCGGCGGAGCGTCCTCGCTCATCGTGAGCGCGTCCGACGCGAACTTCCCGCAGATCGTCGAGCTGTCGAACACGGTGCCGGTCCTCGTCGACCTCGCCGCGCCCTGGGCCGAGCCCAGCCAGGAGCTCTCCGCCGTGCTCGACCGCGTCGTCGCCTCCTACGGCGGGCGCCTGGTCCTCGCGCGGGTCGACGTGGAGGCCAGCCCGCAGATCGCGCAGGCCTTCCAGGCTCAGTCGATCCCGACGGTCGCCGCGATCATCGGCGGTCGCCCCGTCGGGCTCTTCGCGGGCGTGTACCCGGAGGACCAGATCCGCGACGTGATCGAGCAGGTGCTCCAGCTCGCGCAGCAGAACGGCGTCACGGGCACCGTGCCCGTGGAGGGTGGGCCCGCCGAGGGCGACGCTGCCGAGCCGGTCGAGGAGCCGCTGCCGCCCCACCACGCGGAGGCGTACGAGGCGATCTCCACCGGCGACTACGACACCGCCATCGCCGAGTACCAGACCGCGATCGCGCAGAACCCCCGCGACTCCCTCGCCGTGGCCGGGCTCGCGCAGGTGCAGCTCCTCAAGCGCCTCGACGGGGTGTCCCTCGACGACGTGCGCTCCGACGCCGCCGCGCACCCCGATGACCTCGACGCGCAGCTCCTCGTCGCCGACCTCGACGTGTCGGGCGGTCACATCGACGACGCCTTCGGACGGCTCCTCGACCTCTTCCCGAAGCAGGACCAGGCCGGCAAGGACCGCATCCGTGCGCGCCTCCTCGACCTCTTCGAGGTCGTGGGCACCGACGACCCCCGCGTCGCCAAGGCCCGCACCCGTCTGGCCGGGCTCCTGTTCTAGCCCTTCTTCTCGCCGCCGCCCCTGCGGCGAGACGCGGCGGAGTGCGCGCGGCTCCTGCGTGCGCCGCCCTCGGGCGCGGGACGCGCCGTCACGCCGCCGCCTCCCGCGAGCGTGATCGCCGCCGCCCCTGCGGCGAGATGCGGCGGAGTGTGGGCCACTCCTGTGTGCGCCGCCCTCGACCGCGGGACGCGCCGTCACGCCGCCGCCTCCCGCGACCGTGATCGCCTCCTCTCTCCGCGCCGCCGCCGCGTCCCCGCCCCCGCCCCCGCGGGCTGAGCTAACTCCGGAGATCTCGCGCGCCACGCCGGGAGAAGTCCGGAGTTGCCGCGCAGGGGCGCGAATCTCCGGAGTTGGCTCACGACCCGGTTCGGCGCAGCGCCGGCGCGACGGGCTACGCGACGGGCTACTAGGGGGCGGCGGGGGAGGGGCGGGGGCGGAGGTAGAGGGCGGCGAGCGGGGGGAGGGTGAGCTCGGCGGAGAAGGGGCGACCCTGCCAGGGGACGGGCTCGGCCACGACGGAGCCGAAGTTGCCGACGCCCGAGCCGCCGAACTCCGCGGCGTCGGTGTTGATGAGCTCGTCCCAGACGCCCTCCACGGGGAGCGCGACGCGGTACGGTCCCACCGGCTGGCCCGAGAAGTTCATGAGCACGGCGACGGGGTTGCCCTCGTCGTCCCAGCGCAGGAACGACACGAGGTTCTGGCTCGACGAGCCGCCGTCGATCCACTCGAAGCCGCCCGGCTCATTGTCGCGCCGCCACAGCGGCGGGTTCTCGCGGTAGACGCGGTTCAGCTGCCCCACGAGCCCGAGCAGGGCCTGGTGCACCGGCTGGTCGAGGATCCACCAGTCGAGCCCGCGCTCCTCGCTCCACTCCGACGGCTGTCCGAACTCCTGCCCCATGAACAGCAGCTGCTTGCCGGGGTGCGCCCACATGAAGCCGAGGTACGCCCGCAGGTTCGCGAGCTTCTGCCAGTGGTCGCCCGGCATCTTCGACAGCAGCGAGCCCTTGCCGTGCACGACCTCGTCGTGCGAGATCGGCAGGATGAAGTTCTCGCTGAACGCGTAGAGGAACGAGAACGTGATCTCGCCGTGGTGGTACTGGCGGTACATCGGGTCGTGCTCGATGTAGTCGAGCGTGTCGTGCATCCAGCCCATGTTCCACTTCAGGCCGAACCCGAGACCGCCCCGGTTGGTCGGATGCGTGACCCCCGGCCAGCTCGTCGACTCCTCGGCGATCATGACGATGCCCGGGTGGAGCTTGTAGGCCGTGGCGTTGACCTCCTGTAGCAGGCTGATCGCCTCGAGGTTCTCGCGTCCGCCGTACATGTTCGGCAGCCACTCGCCTTCCTTGCGGGAGTAGTCGAGGTACAGCATGCTCGCCACGGCGTCGACCCGGAGGCCGTCGACGTGGAACTCCTCGAGCCAGTACAGCGCGTTCGCCACGAGGAAGTTGCGCACCTGGCTGTTCCCGAAGTCGAACACCAGCGTGCCCCAGTCGGGCTGTTCGCCGCGGCGGGGGTCCGGATGCTCGTAGAGCGCCTCGCCGTCGAACCGGGCCAGCGCCCACTCGTCCTTCGGGAAGTGCGCGGGCACCCAGTCGACGAGCACGCCGATGCCGGCCTGGTGGAGCCGGTCGATGAGGTACCGCAGGTCGTCCGGGTGGCCGAACCGGGAGGTCGGCGCGTAGTACGAGGTGACCTGGTAGCCCCACGACCCGCCGAACGGGTGCTCGGCGAGCGGCAGGAACTCCACGTGCGTGTAGCCGAGCTGGGTCAGGTAGGGGATGAGCTCGTCGGCGAGCGTGCGGTAGTCGAGCCCCGGCCGCCACGAGCCCAGGTGCATCTCGTAGACGCTCATGGGCGAGTTGTGCGGATCGGTGGCCGCGCGCGTGGCCATCCACTCCTCGTCCTGCCACTCGTGCCGGGCGCGCCCGATCTTCGACGCCGTGAGCGGCGGCACCTCGGTGTAGCGGGCCATCGGATCGGCGCGCTCGACCCATCCGCCGTGCTGGGTGAGGATCTGGAACTTGTAGGCCCCGCCCTCGCCGAGGTCGGGGATGAAGAGCTCCCAGAGGCCGGTGCTGCCGAGGCTGCGCATGGCGTGGAGCGTGCCGTCCCAGCCGTTCACGTCGCCGATCACGCGGACCGCGCGGGCGTGCGGCGCCCAGACGACGAAGGTGGTGCCGGCGACCTCCTCGCGGACGCCGCTGAGCGCGCGGACGTGGGTGCCCACGACCTTCCACAGCTTCTCGTGCCGTCCCTCGCCGAACAGGTGGAGGTCGACCTCCCCGAGCGACGGTGCGAAGCGATACGGGTCGTCGGCCGTCCACACGCCGCCGTCGGCGTAGCGTGCCTCGATCCGGTAGTCGTCGCGGCCGGTGAGCGTGAACCCCTGCCAGATGCCATGCGCCAGGTGCGTCAGCTGCACGCGCGCGCCGGTCGACAGCACGGCCGACACCTCCTCGGCCAGCGGCCGGAGCGTCCGGATGACCGTGACCGGGTCGGAGAGCCCCGGCGCGTGCACCTCGTGCTGACCGAGCACCGAGTGGGGGTCGTAGTAGGACCCCGTGCCGACGGCGGCGAGCACGCCGTCGTCGATCGCGGGCAGGTCGAGGGCGGTGGACGCATCCGGAGTCGACATCAGTCGTCCCCTCTCTCGTGCTGGACGTGGAGGATGTGGGCGGGCTGGGTGAACGAGTCGAGCCGCACGTAGTCGTGCTGGCCCCAGACGAACTCCTGACCGGTGAGCAGGTCGCGCACGGTGAACTCGCTGTCGGCCTCGAGCCCGAAGCGCGTGGGGTCGAGGTGCACGGTGGTCTCGCGGACCGAGTGCGGGTCGGTGTTGACGACGACGAGGACGGTGTCGCTCTCGCCGCTCGGGGCGAACCGCGCGTCGAGGTGCTTGGAGTAGACGAGGACGGCGTCGTCGTCGCTCCAGTGCACGTCGATCGTGCGGACGTCGCGCAGGGAGGCGTGCTCACGACGGATGGCGTTCAGCCGGGTGATGAGGGGGGCGAGCGACGTACCGGCGGCCTCGGCCGCGGCGAAGTCGCGCGGCTTGTACTCGTACTTCTCGTTGTCGATGTTCTCCTCGGACCCCGGCCGCGCCACGTTCTCGACGAGCTCGTATCCCGAGTAGACGCCCCAGGAGGGCGATGCCGTCGCGGCCAGGATCGCGCGGATCTCGTATGCGGGACGTCCGCCGAACTGGAGGTACTCGGTGAGGATGTCCGGCGTGTTCACGAACAGGTTCGCCCGGTAGTACGGCGCCCACTCGCCGAGCATCTCGAAGAACTCGGTGAGCTCCTCCTTGGTGTTGCGCCAGGTGAAGTACGAGTACGACTGCTGGAACCCCACCTTGCCGAGCGTCTGCATCATCGCGGGCCGCGTGAAGGCCTCGGCGAGGAACACCACGTCGGGGTGGCGGCGGTTCACCTCGTGGATGACCCACTCCCAGAAGTCGACGGGCTTCGTGTGCGGGTTGTCGACCCGGAAGATCCTCACCCCGAAGGCGATCCAGTGCAGCAGGATGCGCAGTGCCTCCTGACGGATGCCCTCCGGATCGTTGTCGAAGTTGATCGGGTAGATGTCCTGGTACTTCTTCGGCGGGTTCTCGGCGTAGGCGATGCTCCCGTCGGGCAACGTCGTGAACCACTCCGGATGCTCGGTCACCCACGGGTGGTCGGGCGAGGCCTGGAGGGCGAAGTCCATCGCGACCTCGAGCCCCTCGCGTGCGGCCGCGGCCACGAACTCGGCGAAGTCGGCCTGCGTGCCGAGATCGGGGTGGATGGCGTCGTGGCCGCCGGCCGCGCCGCCGATGGCCCACGGCGAGCCCGGATCGCCGGGCTGCGGGTCGAGGGTGTTGTTGCGCCCCTTGCGGAAGGCCGACCCGATCGGATGCACGGGCGGGAGGTAGACGACGTCGAACCCCATCGCCGCGACGGCGGGGAGGCGCTCGGCGGCGCTGCGGAGGGTGCCGCTGGTCCAGGTGCCGTCGGCGGCCTGCTCGGCGCCGACCGACCGCGGGAAGAGCTCGTACCAGGCGCCGACGCCCGCGCGGGCGCGCTCCACGACGAGGGGATGCCACTCGGAGTACGTCACGAGGCTCTGGGCCGGTCGTGAGGTGAGGGCGGAGGCGACCTCCTCCGAGTGGATGGGGGCCAGCCGCTCCTCGACCGGGAGCCGCTTGTCGGAGAGGGTCTGCGACACCGTCTTGAACAGCGCCTTGGTCGGGACGGGACGCCCCTTCTCCTTCGAGAGGCGCTTGAACAGCTCGGCGCCGATCGTGAACATCAGCTCGACGTCGACGCCGTTCGCGATCTTGATCGTCGCGTTGTGCTCCCAGGTGGCGAAGTCGTCGGAGAAGGCGCGGATGCGGAACCGCCACGGACCCTCGGAGGTCACCTGAGCGAGCGCCCGGTACCGGTCGTCCCAGGAGTGGACCCGGGCGAGCGGGACGTCCGTCAGCACGCCCGCGGGCGACTCGAGCTCGAGGTGGGCGCCCACCGCGTCGTGTCCCTCGCGGAACACGGTCGCGCTGAAGGGGAGCACCTCCCCGGCATAGGCCTTCGCGGGCCAGCGGCCGCCGTCGACGACGGGCTGCTCGTCGAGGATGGGGATCCGGCCGATCGCCGGCGAGAACGACGGGAGCTGTTCCGACTCTGAGACTCGTGCCACGAGACCGACCGTACCAACATCGGGTGGGCTCGCAAGGAACGCTCAGGTACCTGCCGTTCACACCGCCGTCACGGGACTGTCGTAGGGTTGCGGTGCCGCACGACGCGCGGCGACGACGACGACCGACGGCCGCCTGGCCGTCGCAGGAGTGAGGGGTTCGAGTGAGGGCTATCCGTAGGTTCACGGTCAGGAGCGTCCTGCCCGAGTCGCTGTCGGCTCTGGGCGAGCTCGCGGTCAACCTGCGCTGGGCGTGGCACGAGCCGACCCGCCAGATCTTCGCCCACATCTCACCCGATGTCTGGACCGCCACCGAGGGCGACCCGGTGGCCGTGCTGGGCGCCGCCGGCACCGAGCGCCTCGAGGGCCTCGCCGCCGACCCGGGCTTCGTCGCCTGGGCGAACAGCCTCCGCGACGACCTGCATGCCTACCTCGGCGGCGGCCGCTGGTACCAGCAGCTCGAGGGGCCGAAGCCCGCCTCGATCGGCTACTTCTCGCCGGAGTTCGGCATCGCGGCGGCTCTGCCGCAGTACTCCGGCGGCCTCGGCATCCTCGCGGGCGATCACCTGAAGGCCGCCAGCGACCTCGGGGTGCCCATCATCGGCGTGGGCCTGTTCTACCGCTCGGGCTACTTCAACCAGGCGATCTCCCGCGAGGGCTGGCAGCTCGAGAGCTACCCGATCCTCGACCCGGACGGCCTGCCGCTGTCGGTGCTCCGCCAGGCCGACGGGAGCCCCGCCCAGATCGTGCTCGCCCTGCCCGACGACCGCGCCCTCTACGCGCGCATCTGGCAGGCCCAGGTCGGGCGGGTCAAGCTCCTGCTGCTCGACACCGACATCCCCGACAACGACGACGACCTCCGCTCGGTCACCGACCGCCTGTACGGCGGCGGCGGCGAGCACCGTCTGCTGCAGGAGATGCTCCTCGGCATCGGCGGGGTGCGGGCGCTGAACATCCTGGCCGAGCTCACCGACACCGAGCCGCCGGAGGTGTTCCACACCAACGAGGGGCACGCCGGGTTCCAGGGGCTCGAGCGCATCTCCGACCTCATCGGCAACGGCCTCACGTTCGACGAGGCGCTCCAGGTGGTCAGGGCAGGCACCGTGTTCACCACGCACACGCCCGTGCCCGCCGGCATCGACCGCTTCGACCGCTCCCTCGTCGAGCGCTACTTCTCGACCGACATGCTGCCCGGGCTCGAGGTCGATCGTGTCCTCGCCCTCGGCGCCGAGGACTACGAGGGCGGGTCACCCGACGTCTTCAACATGGCCGTCATGGGCCTGCGGCTGGCGCAGCGCGCCAACGGGGTGTCGGTGCTGCACGGCGACGTGAGCCGGGGCATGTTCAACGGGCTCTGGCCGGGCTTCGACAAGGCCGAGGTGCCGATCACGTCGGTCACCAACGGAGTGCATGCGCCCACCTGGGTCGACCCGGCTCTGCAGGAGCTCGCCCGCGAGCGGCTCGGCACCCAGGACACGACGGCCGCCGACTGGATGTCGCCCGCCGTCGGCGACGGCGAGCTCTGGGCCGTGCGCGGTCGCAT
Source organism: Cnuibacter physcomitrellae (assembly GCF_014640535.1). Taxonomy (NCBI): domain Bacteria; kingdom Bacillati; phylum Actinomycetota; class Actinomycetes; order Micrococcales; family Microbacteriaceae; genus Cnuibacter; species Cnuibacter physcomitrellae. Next base: position 150,420 of record NZ_BMHD01000002.1, on the reverse strand, counting down.
GCGCCGCCAGCTCGTGCTCGACGCCCGACGTCGCGTCACGGAGGCCTGGCGTGCCCAGAACCCCGCGTCGATCCCGCCGGCGTGGTTCAACGGGCTCCTCGACCCGGACGTCCTCACCATCGGGTTCGCGCGGCGGGTGCCGACCTACAAGCGGCTCACGCTGATGCTCCACGACCCGGCTCGGCTGAAGGCGATCCTCCTGAACCCCGAGCGCCCGATCCAGCTCGTGGTGGCCGGCAAGTCGCATCCCGCCGACGACGAGGGCAAGCGCCTCATCCAGAAGCTCGTGCAGTTCGCCTCCGACCCGGAGGTGCGCCACCGCATCGTGTTCCTGCCCAACTACGACATCGGCATGGCTCAGACGCTCTACCCGGGCACCGACGTGTGGCTCAACAACCCGCTCCGCCCCCTCGAGGCGTGCGGGACGTCGGGCATGAAGGCGGCGCTGAACGGCGGTCTGAACCTCTCCATCCTCGACGGCTGGTGGAACGAGTACTACGACGGCGACAACGGATGGGCGATCCCCACCGCCGACGGGGCACCCGACGCCGAGGAGCGCGACCGCCTCGAGTCCGAGGCGCTCTACGACCTCCTCGAGCACCAGGTGGCCCCGCGGTTCTACGATCGCGACGCCGACGGGATCCCGGCGAACTGGATGGCGTCCATCCGGCACACCCTCGCCACCCTCTCGCCCGAGCTGTCGGCCGAGCGGATGGTGCGGCAGTACGTCGAGCGTCTGTACGCGCCGGCGACGGTCGCCGAGGAGCAGATGACCTCCGACGACTACGAGCACGCCCGCGAGCTCTCAGCCTGGAAGGAGCGCATCCGGGCCGGATGGCCGGGTGTCGCCGTCGTCCACGTCGAGTCCGGCGGGCTCGACGAGACGCCTCAGGTGGGCGAGGAGCTCCACGTGCGCGCGCAGGTGCAGCTCGGTGAGCTCAGCCCCGACGACGTGTCGGTCGAGGTCGTCTACGGGCACGCGACGAGCGCCGACGAGCTCACCGAGACGTCGACGGTCGCCCTGACCCCGGCGGGCGAGTCCGCCGAGGGCGCAGCGCGCGTCTACACCGGGACCGTGCCGCTGGCGTCCTCGGGCACCTTCGGCTACACCGTGCGCATCGTGCCGCGTCACGCGTACCTCGCCTCGGAGGCCGAGCTCGGGCTCATCGCGGTCGCGCACTGAGCCGGGGCGCGGTCAGGAGCCGAGCACCACGTCCGTCACCTCGGCGGCGCACGGGTTCACCCCGGCGTTGTCGGGGATCCGCAGCCCGAGCACGGTGTTGATGAGCATGCCGCCCGCCAGGAACTCCTGCGCCTCGGCGGCGCTCATGCCGCCGTCGGTGCGGAGGAACTCGAAGACCGACAGGAAGCCGTCGCGGGCGCAGGGGCCGATGACCGGGTGCGATCCCATCGTGAAGGCGTGCATGAGGCAGAGCAGCACGTCGCGGTCCTGCGCGAGCTCGTAGTACGAGTCGCCCAGCGCCGTCTCGACGCTCGTCTCGGGGGAGCGTGACGCGAGCGCGCTGCGGAACGCCTCCATCACGAGGTCGAGCGCCCGTGTCAGCACGGTGATGAACAGGTTCTCCTTGGTGCCGAACATCCGCACCACGTAGGGCTGGCTGACGCCTGCGGCCCGGGCGACGGTGTCGGTGGTCGTGCCGTGATAGCCGGCCTCCGCGAACACCGAGGTCGCCGCCGCGAGCACGAGATCCCGACGGTCGTCGGACGACATCCTGGAGCGCTTCTCGATCACGCTTGACATGTTATCAGTCGATTACCTACTGTGGCCTCAGCTAAGTGATCATCCGATTACTTACGACCGATCACCACAGGGGGAAGACCTTGTCGACGACCGAAGCCGCGACCGACGTCGCGCTCGAAGGACGCGAGAGCACGACGACCCCGACCCGGCGGCGCGTGCCCGTCTGGCTCGCGATCGTCGCCGCATCCGTGCCGATGTTCATGGCGACGCTCGACAACCTCGTCGTCACGAGCGCCCTGCCGGTCATCGGCCGGTCGCTCGAGGCGTCGATCGAGCAGCTCGAATGGATCGTGAACGCCTACACCTTGGGCTTCGCCGGCCTGATGCTCTTCGCGGTCGCGCTCGGCGACCGCTTCGGTCGCCGCACGGTCTTCCTCGGCGGCATCGGGCTCTTCACCGTCGCCTCCGCCCTCTGCGCGGTCGCGACGGAGCCGTGGATGCTCATCGCCGCTCGAGCGGTCCAGGGTGCGGGCGCGGCCGCCCTCATGCCGCTGTCGCTGACGCTGCTCGTCGGCTCGGTGAGCGACCGGATGCGCCCGCTCGCGATCGGGATCTGGGGCGGCATCTCGGGCCTCGGCGTGGCTCTCGGACCGCTCATCGGCGGCGCCGTGATCGAGGGATGGAGCTGGGACGCGATCTTCTGGCTGAACGTGCCCTTCGGCGTCCTCGTGATCCCGCTCGTGCTGTGGGCGCTCCCGAACTCGTTCGGCGCTCGCCTCCGCGCCGACGTCGTGGGCGTCCTCCTCGCGGGCATCGGCGTGCTGGGTGTGGTCTACGGGATCGTCCGCGGCAACGAGGCCGGGTGGACGAGCCTCGAGGTGCTCGGGTCGATGGGGCTGGGAGCCGTGCTGCTCGCCGCGTTCGTGGTGTGGGAGTCGCGGGTCTCGAACCCGCTGCTGCCGCTCCGCCTGTTCCGCGACCGCAGCTTCAGCGTCGCGAACATCGTGGGCTTCGTGTTCAGCTTCGGAGCCTTCGGCTCGGTGTTCATCCTCATCCAGTTCCTGCAGATCGTGCAGGGGGCGAGTCCGCTCGAGGCGGGCGTACAGACGATCCCGTGGACGCTGGCCCCGGTCGTGGTCGCGCCGCTCACAGGTCTCCTGGCACCACGCGTGGGCACCAGGGCGCTGATCGTGGCAGGGCTCGCGCTGCAGGCGATCGGGATCGGCTGGCTGGCGCTCGTGATGAGCGCCGACGTCGCGTACACGACCCTGCTCCCCGCGTTCCTCTTCGCCGGGGTGGGCATGAGCCTCGTGTTCGCGCCGAGCTCGACGGCCGTGCTCGCGAACATGAGCCCGGCCGACAACGCGAAGGCCTCGGGCACGAACTCCACGCTCCGCGAGCTGGGCGTCGCGCTCGGCATCGCCGTGCTCTCCGCGGTCTTCACCGGGGCGGGCGGGTCGTTCACGCCGACCGGGTACGTCGACGCCGCGATCCCCGCCGTCGCGGTCGGCGCGGGCGCCCTGGCGCTCGCGGCGCTCCTCGCGCTCCTCCTGCCCGTCGGCCGCGAGCGCCTCGCCCCCGCCCACTGACCCCTCCCCGCCTGATCCGTCACTTTCGGCTAGTGCGGGGGCCGCGGACTAGCCGAAAGTGACGGATCAGGAGTTGGGCGAGGAGAGCGGGCGGGGCGGGGTCAGCGGGCGCGAAAGAGCTGCAGGGACGTGGGGGAGACCTCGATCACCGAGCCCGGGGCGTACCGGGGGAGCACCTCGTCGTGGTGGTGCTGAGGCGGCGCCTCCTGGGCGCTGTCCCAGAGCAGCTCGTAGTGCTCGACCCCCTCGTGCAGCGGGAGCGTGACCTCGACGGGGGACTCCACGCCGTGGATGACGAGCAGGATGCGGTTGAACTCCTCGTGCTCAGGTGTCGAGGCCGCGACGTACTGCAACGTGCGGTTCTCGGGCGCGTTCCACTCCGCCACCGACATCGACTCGCCGTGCAGGTCGTACCAGTCCATCTGGCTCGCGCCGGGCATCCGCTCGCCGAAGACGCCGTAGCGCACGGGTCGCAGCGCGGGGTTCTCGCGGCGCAGGCGCAGCAGGTGCTGCGTGGTGCGCCACAGCTCCTTCTGCCAGGTGCGGCGATCCCAGCTCAGCCAGGTGAGCTCGCTGTCGTGGCAGTAGGCGTTGTTGTTGCCCTTCTGGCTGCGTCCGAACTCGTCGCCCGCGGTGATCATCGGCACGCCGGCCGAGAGCAGGAGGGTCCCCATGAGGTTGCGCATCGCGCGCCGCCGGGTCTGCTCGATCGTGCGGCTCGACGTCGGTCCCTCGATGCCGTGGTTGTACGACATGTTGTCGTCGGATCCGTCGCGGTTGTTCTCGCCGTTGCCCACGTTGTGCTTGATGTTGTACGCGGTGAGGTCGGCGAGCGTGAACCCGTCGTGGGCGGTGACGAAGTCGATCGAGGCGAGGGGTCCGCGGTTCTGCGCGAAGGTGTTGCTGGAGCCGGCGATCCGGGTGGCGAGCATCCCCACACCGTCGCCGGGGGAGCCGTTCTCGCGGATCGACTTCACGTCGCGCAGCCAGAACTTGCGCATCCGGTCGCGGAAGCGGTCGTTCCACTCCGACCACCCGTCGGGGAAGTTGCCCGTCTGCCATCCGCCCATGCCCACGTCCCAGGGCTCGGCGATCATCTTCACGTCCGCGAGCGCCGGGTCGTGCACGATCGCCTCGAGCAGCGGATGCGCGTGGTCGTAGTAGTGGTCGGCGTTGCGGCCGAGGGTGGCGGCCAGGTCGAAGCGGAACCCGTCGATCTGCACCTCGTTCGCCCAGTAGCGCAGCGAGTCGAGCACCATCCTCGAGACGGCCGGAACGGAGGTGTTGACGGAGTTCCCGCATCCGGTGACGTCGATGTAGTCGCCGCGGCTGGTCTGCCGGTAGTAGCTCGCGTTGTCGATGCCGCGCAGGCTCGTGGTCGGACCCAGCCGACCCTCCTCCGCGGTGTGGTTGTAGACCACGTCGAGGATGACCTCGAGGCCCGCCTCGTGCAGGAGCTTCACCATGCCCTTGAACTCGCGGAGCACCGCATCCGGGCCCTCGGCCTGGGCCTGCTTGGAGGCGTAGGCGGCGTGCGGGGCGAAGAAGCCGAGGGTGTTGTAGCCCCAGTAGTTGACCAGGCCCTGCTTCTGGAGGCGCTGCTCGGAGGTGAACGCGTGCACCGGGAGCAGCTCGACCGCGGTGACGCCGAGGCTCTTGAGGTACCCGATCGTGGTGTCGTGGGCGAGACCGGCGTAGCTGCCGCGGAGGTGCTCCGGGATGCGCGTGTTCAGCCGTGAGATGCCTTTGACGTGCCCTTCGTAGATGACGGTGTGGTCGAGCGGTGTGTTCGGCTTGCCCACCCCGTTCCAGTTGAACTCCTCGTCGACCACGACGCTGCGGAACTGCTCCCGTCCGGAGCGGGCGATGGCGCGGGCGTAGGGGTCGAGGAGCGGAAGGGACGGGTCGAAGGCGTGGGTCGGGCCCTCGGGTCCGTCGACGCGGAGGGAGTAGCGCCGCCCGGGCGAGAGGCTCCGCGAGCGCCGGCTCCAGACCCCGCCGTCGCCGCGGGTGAGCGGCACGGTCTTGAAGACCCAGTTCGGGTCCTTGTGGTCGTAGAGGCAGAGCTCGATGGAGGTGGCGTTCTCGCTCCACACGCGGATCTCGCCGCCGTGGGACGTCTGTCGCACTCCGAGTCGAGCCAGGGGGTCGGCCGCGATCATGGACTTACAGTAGTGAGGTGCTCGCCGCCGCCCGAAATCGGGCCCTGCGGCGAGGTCAGGAGCACCCATGCCGATCTATCTGGATCACGCCGCGACCACCCCGCTCGTCCCCGAGGCGAGGGAGGCGATCGTCGCTGCGCTCGACCTGGTCGGCAACCCGTCGTCGATCCACTCCCAGGGTCAGGATGCGCGGCGCGTCCTCGAGGAGGCGCGTGAGGCGGTCGCCGCGTCGCTCGACGCAGACCCGGTCGAGGTCACGTTCACGTCGGGGGGCACGGAGTCGATCAACCTCGCGGTGAAGGGGCTCCACTGGCGGCGGCAGGCCGACGCTCCGCGGCCGGTCGTGCTGGCGGCGACGGGGGAGCACCACGCCACCGCCGACGCGGTCGAGTGGCTCGAGCGGCACGAGGGCGCCGAGGTGGAGTGGCTGCCGATCGACTCGTCCGGCGTCCTGTCCCCGTCGGTCCTCGCGGAGGCGCTGGCCCGCCACGAGGGGCGTGTCTCCCTCGTGACCTTCCTCTGGGCGAACAACGAGGTGGGGACGGTCCAGCCCGTGCGCGCCCTGGTCGAGGTGGCGGCCGCGCACGACGTCCCCGTACACGTCGACGCGGTCTCGGCGTACGGGTACGTGCCCGTCGGACTCCACGCCTCGGGTGCGGCGGCGATCTCCGTGTCGGCGCACAAGATCGGCGGGCCCGTCGGGGTCGGCGCCCTGCTGCTGGCGCGGCGCTGGGAGGTCGAGCCGCTCATCCACGGCGGCGCCCAGCAGCGCGCGCGGTCGGGCACACAGGACGTCGTGGGCGCGGCGGGCTTCGCCGCCGCCGCTCGCGCCCTGGCGATGCCGTCGCACGCCTCGTTCGTCGAGGGTCTGGCAGCGCTGCGCGACCGGTTGATCGCGGGTCTGCGAGCTGCGGTCCCGGATGCGGTGCTCCGCGGTCCGGATCCTGCCGACGGCGACCGCCTGCCGGGCAACGTCCACGCGACCTTCCCCGGAGCGGAGGGCGACTCGCTGCTGTTCCTGCTCGACATGGCCGGCTTCTCCGTCTCGACCGGCTCCGCGTGCACGGCGGGCGTGCCGGAGACCTCGCACGTGCTCCTCGCGATGGGCGTCCCGGAGGACGACGCCCGCGGTGCGCTCCGCTTCACCCTCGGCCACGGCACCACCGCCGCCGACGTGGACGCCCTCGTCGCCGCGCTCCCCGCCGCGTACGCCTCCGCCCGCGCCGCGGGCCTCGCCGCCGGCCCCCGCTGAGCGTCCGCTCCCGCTCCCCGCTGCGGGCGCTGCGGGTTCTGCGCTGCTCGCTCGGGCAGGGGTTGCAGCTGCGTCTGCGGCCGCGCAGCCGTGTTCAGCCGAGCCAATTCCGGACTCTCGGCGGGACACGCCGGTGGAACTCCGGAGTTGCCTCAGGATGAGCCGGATCTCCGGAGTTGGCTCAGTGCGCTCGGCGCGGGCAGCGCGCTCAGCGCGGGGAGCGCGGGCGGCGCGGGACGCGCGGCCCGGGGCGGGGCGGGAGCGCGGGCGGCGCCGGGGGCGGGGGTCAGAGGGCGAAGGTGGTGATGAGGGCGAGGTGGTCGCTGGCGCCGGCGCGGGTCGTGGTGTTCGACGTGGCCTCCATGCCCCGGGCGAGGACGTGGTCGGGACGGGTGAGCGGGAGGCTCGCGGGCCAGGTGAACCCGAGACCGCCGCCGGACTGGTTGGGCTCGGAGAGCTGCGACGTGAGCGCCGAGAGGTTGCGGTCGGAGGCGCCCGCGTTGAAGTCGCCCATCATGATCAGGCGGCTGTTCGGGTCGCGCTGGGCGTAGTCGGCGAGGTTCGCGAGCATCGTGTCGCGGTCGGCGTGGTCGTCGGGGCGGGCGGATGCGGCATGGATGACGTAGATCGACACCAGCCCGACCGGCGTCGAGAGGTCGGCGGCGATGCCGCGCTGCCAGCCGAGCCCGAGGTCGAGCATCTGCGCGTTCTCGATGGGGTACGAGCTCCACAGGCCGACCGTGCCGATCCCGTAGGAGTAGGCGTAGCGGTCGTCGAGGACCGCGTCCACCTCGGCGCGGGCGTCGTCGTCCATCTCCTGGAGCGCGATCACCTGAGCGCCCGTCGCGGCGAGCGCCGTCGCGGACTCGGCCGCCGTCCCCGAGTCGGCCTCCACGTTCTGGCTCGCGACGGTGAGCGTGTCGGATGCGGTGGCGGGCGACCCGGTCCAGGACAGCGGGAGCATGGCCGGGATGAAGACGACGGCCCAGACCAGCGCGGGCACCACCGTCGCCGCGATCGCGCCCTTGCTGTGCGAGAGCAGCGCGAAGACCAGGAGCACGGGGATCGCGAGCCCCAGCCAGGGCAGCCCCGACTCGATCACGAGCCGGAGGCCACCGGCGTCCGGGATCCAGCGATGCGCGACGAGCACCAGGGCCAGCGCCAACGAGAGCACGACGCACGTGACCGCGAGCCCGACCCGCGGGCTGCGGCGTCGGCGGGGGGCTCGGGTGGGCATGCTCTGGCGGGGCTCGTCGATCAGGGTGGCCATCGACTCCGATTCTGCCCGGTGACTCTGAAGAGGAGCCGCGACACACCTGACGAAAGCCGCAGTGTCACGACCCGGAAGGCGCTCCCGGGCGGGCCGACGGGCCTGCGCACACGCCCGGGCCGCTGTCGGATGCCCGCCGTAGACTCGAGGCCATGAAGGTCCTTGCTGCCATGTCGGGCGGGGTCGACTCCGCCGTGGCCGCCGCGCGTGCGGTCGACGCCGGTCACGACGTCGTCGGGGTGCACCTCGCGCTGTCGCGCATGCCCGGCACCCTGCGCACCGGCAGCCGCGGCTGCTGCACCATCGAGGACTCGATGGACGCCCAGCGCGCCGCGAACGTCATCGGCATCCCGTACTACGTGTGGGACTTCTCGGAGCGCTTCAAGGAGGACGTCGTCGACGACTTCGTCAGCGAGTACCGCGCCGGCCGCACGCCCAATCCCTGCATGCGCTGCAACGAGCGCATCAAGTTCGCCGCCCTGCTCGACAAGGCGCGCAGCCTCGGCTTCGACGCCGTGTGCACCGGGCACTACGCCAGCATCGTCGTCGACGAGAACGGCGACCGCGAGCTCCACCGCGCCGCCGACTGGGCGAAGGACCAGTCCTACGTGCTGGGCGTGCTCACGGCCGAGCAGCTGGCCCACAGCATGTTCCCGCTCGGGTCCACGCCCTCGAAGGCCGAGGTCCGTGCCGAGGCGGCCGCCCGCGGTCTGTCGGTGGCGGCCAAGCCCGACAGCCACGACATCTGCTTCATCCCCGACGGCGACACGGCGGGCTGGCTCGCCGACCGCGTGGGCGTCGAGCCCGGTCCCATCGTCGACGCGGCGGGCGAGGTCGTGGGCGCCCACGAGGGCGCCCACCGCTTCACCGTCGGCCAGCGGCGCGGTCTGAACCTCGGCGTCCCTGCGCCCGATGGGCGACCGCGGTTCGTGCTCGAGGTGCGGCCCGTGAGCAACGAGGTGGTCGTCGGGCCGCGCGAGGCGCTCGCCGTGGCCGAGCTGGCCGGGTCCCGCTACACCTGGGCCGGCCGTCCGCCCGCCGACGCGACCACCGAGTTCGCCTGCCAGGTGCAGATCCGGGCCCACGGCGACCCGGTCGACGCGACCGCCCGCCTCCGCCCCGCAGCGGGGGAGGAGGGCGACGAGCTCGTCATCACTCCCGCCGTCCCGCTCGACGGCGTCGCTCCGGGCCAGACGGCCGTCGTGTACGTAGGCACGCGCGTCCTCGGCCAGTGCACGATCGACCGCACGGTCAGCGCCGTGCCGGCTCTGGTCGGCGGGAAGGCCGCTCGATGAGCGACGCGACGACGACCGACGCCCTCCCGGAGGAGTCCGCCCCCGACCTCGCGGCGGCCAAGGCGGAGGCCGACCGCCTCACCACCCGCATCCTCGAGCTGCGCGACGAGTACTACGAGAACGACGCCTCGACCGTCACCGACGCCGAGTACGACGCGATGGTGCGCCGCCTCGGCGAGCTCGAACGGCTGCACCCCGAGCTGCAGTCCGCCGACAGCCCCACCCAGACCGTCGGCGGCCGCGCCGAGACCACCCTGTTCGCCCCCGTCACCCACGCCGAGCGGATGCTCAGCCTCGACAACGTGTTCAGCGAGGAGGAGCTCGACGAGTGGGCCGCCAAGGTCGAGCGCGACGCGGGGCGAGCCTCCGTGCGCTACCTCAGCGAGCTCAAGATCGACGGTCTCGCGATCAACCTCCGCTATGAGGACGGCGTGCTCGTCACCGCGGCCACCCGCGGCGATGGCGTGGTCGGCGAGGACGTGACGCAGAACGTGCTGCAGATCGAGTCGATCCCGTCGAGGCTGCAGGGCACGGGGCATCCGCCCCTCGTCGAGGTCAGGGGCGAGATCTTCTTCCCGGTCGAGGCCTTCGAGGAGCTCAACCGCGGTCAGATCGAGGCCGGGGAGCGCGTGTTCGCCAACCCCCGCAACGCCGCCAGCGGATCGCTGAGGCAGAAGCGCGAGGGCAAGAACGACCGGCAGCTGGCGCTCATGCACGCTCGGCTGTCACGGCTGCGGATGCTCGTGCACGGCATCGGCGCCTGGCCGGATCCGCCGGTCGCGGCGCAGTCCGAGGTGTACGACCTCCTCAAGGGATGGGGTCTGCCGACGTCGACGCACTACCGGGTGTTCGACACGATCGACGAGGTCGCCGGGTTCATCCGCTACTACGGCGAGCACCGCGCCGCCGTCGAGCACCAGATCGACGGCATCGTGGTGAAGGTCGACGACCTCGCGCTGCACGCGGAGCTCGGCGCCACCAGCCGTGCCCCCCGCTGGGCCACGGCCTACAAGTACCCTCCCGAGGAGGTCAACACCAAGCTCCTCGACATCGTCGTCTCGGTCGGCCGCACGGGGAGGGCCACGCCCTTCGCCGTGATGGAGAAGGTGGAGGTGGCGGGGTCGGAGGTCCGCCAGGCCACGCTCCACAACCAGGACGTCGTGAAGGCCAAGGGCGTGCTCATCGGCGACACGGTCGTGCTCCGCAAGGCGGGCGACGTCATCCCGGAGGTGCTCGGCCCGGTGGTAGAGCTCCGCGACGGCACCGAGCGGGAGTTCGTGATGCCCGAGCTCTGCCCCGAGTGCGGGACCCGGCTCGCCCCCGCCAAGGAGGGCGACATCGACCTCCGCTGCCCGAACTCGCGGAGCTGCCCCGCGCAGGTGCGCGGGCGGGTCGAGCACGCGGGCTCGCGCGGCGCGCTCGACATCGAGGGGCTCGGCGAGGTCTCCGCGGCCGCGCTGACGCAGCCGATCGAGCCGGCCACCCCGCCGCTCGTCACCGAGGCGGGCCTGTTCTCGCTCACCATGAGCGACCTCTTCCCCATCCGTGCGGTCGTCCGCGACAACGAGACCGGTCTCGAGAAGCTCACCGAGTCCGGTGACCCGAAGCTCGTCACCCCGTTCCGTCGGCGCCGGACGAAGAAGGATCCGGCCTTCGACGAGATGGCCGTGCCGGGCTCGCCCGAGTTCTGGGGCGACGCCCAGTCCGTGCCCTCGTCGGCGGCCGTCGAGCTGCTGGCCAACATCGAGGCCGCGAAGACCAAGCCGCTGTGGCGCATCCTCGTCGCCCTCAGCATCCGGCACGTCGGCCCTGTGGCGGCGCGGGCGCTCGCCGACTGGTTCGGCTCCCTCGACGCCATCCGCTCCGCCACCCGCGACGAGCTCGCCGCCGTCGAGGGCGTGGGCGGCATCATCGCCGACGCGCTGATCGACTGGTTCACGGTCGACTGGCACGTCGAGATCCTCGACCGCTGGGCGGCCGCGGGCGTGCAGTTCGCCACGCCCGGGCATCCGGGTCCGGGGGCTTCGGTGGGCGCGGGCGGCGTGCTCGAGGGGCTCACCGTGGTCGCCACGGGATCGCTCGAGGGCTACACGCGCGAAGGGGCTCAGGAGGCGATCATCAACGCGGGCGGCAAGGCGGCGTCGAGCGTGAGCAAGAAGACCGACTTCGTGGCCGCCGGCCCGGGGGCCGGCTCCAAGCTCACCAAGGCGGAGCAGCTGGGCCTGCGCATCCTCGACGCGGCCGAGTTCCACCTCCTCGTCACCCAGGGCCCGGATGCGCTCGCCCCGGCCGGCGATCCCGCCGACGACGCGGCCGGCGAGGCCCACGAGGAGGCTCCGGCACAGGAGGACGACGGGCCCGCCGAGTAGGATCGTTCAGTCCCCGAGCCGTCCCCGACCACGGAGCAGCATGTCCGAGATAACCACCGAGCAGGTCGCCCATCTGGCGAGTCTGGCTCGCATCGCGCTGACACCCGACGAGATCCAGAGCCTCACCAGCGACCTGCGCTCGATCGTCGACGACGTCGCGAAGGTCTCCGAGGTCGCCACGCCCGACGTGCCGGCGACGAGCCACCCCATCCCGCTCGAGAACGTCTTCCGCGACGACGTGCCCGGCGAGACGCTGACCACCGAGCAGGCGCTCGCCGGGGCCCCCGACCACGACGGATCGCGGTTCCGGGTCACCGCGATCCTCGGTGAGGAGCAGTGATGCAGCACGCCCACGAGATCATCCGCCTCGACGCCTCGGCCCTGGCCGAGAAGCTCGCCGCGGGCGAGGTGTCGAGCGTCGAGGCCACGCGCGCGCACCTCGACCGCATCGGCGCCGTCGACGGCGACGTCCACGCGTTCCTGCACACCGATTCCGAGCTGAGCCTCGCGGCAGCGGAGGAGATCGACCGCCGCCGCGCCGCGGGCGAGCAGCTCCACGCCCTCGCGGGCGTCCCGCTCGCCGTGAAGGACGTCATCGTCACGAACGACATGCCCACCACGAGCGGCAGCCGCATCCTCGAGGGCTGGCGACCGCCGTACGACGCGACCGTCATGACGAAGGTGCGCGCAGCGGGCCTGGTGCCGATCGGCAAGACGAACATGGACGAGTTCGCGATGGGCTCGAGCACCGAGCACTCCGCCTACGGTCCCACCCGCAACCCGTGGGACCTCGAGCGCATCCCCGGCGGATCGGGCGGAGGCTCCGCCGCCGCGGTCGCGGCCTTCGAGGCGCCCCTCGCCCTCGGCAGCGACACGGGCGGCTCCATCCGCCAGCCCGCGCACCTCACCGGCACGGTGGGCGTCAAGCCCACCTACGGCGGCGTCAGCCGCTACGGCGCGATCGCGCTGGCGTCGTCGCTCGACCAGATCGGACCGTGCAGCCGCACCGTGCTCGACTCCGCGCTGCTGCACGACGTCATCGCCGGTCACGATCCCCGCGACTCCACCTCGCTCACCGACCCGTGGCCGTCGATGGCCGAGGCGGCCCGTCGAGGCGACGTCAAGGGACTGCGCATCGGCGTCGTCTCACAGCTGAGCGGAGAGGGCTTCCAGCCCGGTGTGCTCGAGCGCTTCCGCGAGGCCGTGGCCGCTCTCGAGTCGGCCGGGGCGGAGATCGTCGAGGTCAGCCTGCCGAGCCTCGAGTACGCCATCTCGGCGTACTACCTGATCATGCCCGCCGAGGCGTCGTCGAACCTGGCGAAGTTCGACTCGGTGAGGTTCGGCCTGCGCGTGAACCCGCCCGGGGGCGGCACCGTGGAGGACGTCATGTCGGCCACCCGCGAGGTGGGCTTCGGCGCCGAGGCCAAGCGCCGCATCATCCTGGGCACCTACGCGCTCAGCGCCGGCTACTACGACGCCTACTACGGCAGCGCCCAGAAGGTGCGCACGCTCGTCCAGCGCGACTTCGCGGCGGCGTTCGCGCAGGCCGACGTGCTCGTGTCGCCCACCGCGCCCACGACCGCGTTCCGGCTCGGCGAGAAGACCGAGGACCCGATGGCCATGTACCTCGGTGACATCGCCACGATCCCCGCGAACCTGGCGGGCATCCCGGGGATGTCCGTCCCGGTGGGCCTCGCCGCCGAGGACGGCCTGCCCGTCGGCCTCCAGCTGCTCGCCCCTGCCAGGGAGGACGCGCAGCTCTACCGCGTCGGCGCCGTGGTCGAGGGACTGCTCGAGTCGCGCTGGGGGGCTCCGCTCCTGACGAAGGCGCCCGACCTGACCCCGGGCGAGATGGCTGCTGCAGAGGGAGGGGCGGTCTGATGGCCCGCGACGAACTGATGGACTTCGACGAGGCCCTCGAGCGCTTCGAGCCCGTGCTGGGCTTCGAGGTGCACGTCGAGCTCAACACCAAGACGAAGATGTTCTCCTCCGCCCCCAACTTCTTCGGCGGCGAGCCCAACACGAACATCACCCCGGTCGACCTCGGACTCCCGGGATCGCTGCCCGTGGTCAACGGTCAGGCGGTGCGGTACAGCATCTCGCTCGGGCTGGCGCTCGGCTGCAGCATCGCCGAGTCGAGCCGGTTCGCGCGGAAGAACTACTTCTACCCCGACCTGGCGAAGAACTACCAGATCTCGCAGTACGACGAGCCGATCGCCTTCGACGGCCAGGTCGACGTGGAGCTCTCCGACGGCCGGATCATCACGGTGCCCATCGAGCGCGCCCACATGGAGGAGGACGCCGGCAAGCTGACGCACGTCGGCGGCGCGACCGGTCGCATCCAGGGTGCCGAGTACTCGCTGGTCGACTACAACCGCGCGGGCGTGCCGCTGGTCGAGATCGTCACGCGCCCGATCTTCGGCGCCGAGAAGGACGCCCCGGAGATCGCGAAGGCCTATGTCGCGACCATCCGCGACATCGTCATCGCCCTCGGCATCTCGGATGCTCGGATGGAGCGCGGCAACCTCCGCTGCGACGCCAACGTCTCCCTTCGGCCGCGCGGCCAGGAGAAGCTCGGCACCCGCACCGAGACGAAGAACGTGAACTCGCTGCGCTCGGTCGAGCGGGCGGTGCGCTACGAGATCCAGCGGCAGGCCGCCATCCTCGCCAAGGGCGGCACCATCACCCAGGAGACCCGGCACTGGCACGAGGACACCGGCGCCACCTCCGCGGGCCGGCCCAAGTCCGACGCCGACGACTACCGGTACTTCCCCGAGCCCGACCTGCTGCCCGTGGTGCCCTCCGCGGCGCTCGTCGAGGAGCTGCGTGCCGCTCTGCCCGAGCCGCCCGCGGCCCGTCGCCGACGGCTCAAGAGCGAGTGGGCGTTCACCGACCTCGAGTTCCAGGACATCGCGAACGCCGGTCTCGTCGCCAGCGTCGAGCAGACCATCGCCGCAGGATCCGCCCCGCAGTCCGCCCGCAAGTGGTGGTCGGGCGAGATCTCGCGTCTGGCGAACGCCCGTGAGGTCGACGCCGCCACGCTCGTGTCGCCCGAGCACGTCGCGCAGCTCGTCGCGCTCGTCGACGCCGGGACGCTCACCGACCGCCTCGCCCGTCAGGTGCTCGAGGGCGTCGTCGACGGAGAGGGGTCGCCCCAGGAGGTCGTCGACGCGCGGGGCCTGGCCGTGGTCTCCGACGACGGCGCGCTGATCGCCGCGATCGACGAGGCCCTCGCCGCGCAGCCCGACGTCCTCGCCAAGATCCGCGACGGCAAGGTGCAGGCCGCGGGTGCGGTCATCGGCGCCGTGATGAAGGCGATGAGGGGTCAGGCCGACGCGGCTCGCGTGCGCGAGCTCGTCCTCGAGCGGGCCTCCGCCGAGTAGGCGACCCACCGCATCCGATCAGCGGCTCCCATCGATTGACCTGATGGGAGCCGCTTTTCGTATCCCTCGGATGTCGGTGGTCGGCGATAGCGTGGAGCCATGCAGGTCCTCATCGCCCAGGCCGTGATCGCCACCATCAGCGTCGCCGGGGGAGCGCTCATCGCCCTCGCCGTCGAGCGCTGGAGAGGCAGGCGCAGCGAGCGCCTCACCGAGGTGAGCGCGCTGCGCCTGCTCATCGTCGAGATCGCCGCCCGTCGGGCCCTCGCGCACGACTTCACCGCGCCTCCGCTGACGCTCGACCGGGCCGACCCGTCCTCCGACCTCAACTCGGCTGTCCGATCGATCCGCCTGCTGCGGAAGGACGTCCGGGCCGCCCGGGCGGAGCTCCGAGCGGCCTCCTCCGCGTGGGGCGAGCTCGACGAGATGGTCGCGGCCTGCAACGTGTTCATCGAGGCGACGGAGGCGCATCCGCAGGATCTCGCCGTCGAGGTCGACCGGCTCCGGAGCCGCCTCGAGGCGGCGGTACGCGGGCTCGTGGCCCTGTACCCCGACGCGCTGGAGCTCCGGCTCCCCGGATCGATGGCGTACGCCTCGCGCTGAGCGCGCGCCCGTGACGGGCCGCTATCGCGGGTCGCGGCCCGTCACGGCGAGCAGACGCACGAGGAGCGGGGCGTCGTCGGGCACCGCCACCGGGGAGGCATAGAGCCCGCTCGCCTCGAGGGTGTCGCGCTGCGGCTCGAACACCGTCCAGACGGCGGCGACGAGGTCCTCGTCGAGCTCCTCCGACGCACCGACCGCGCGGGCGAGATCCCAGGAGTGGATGGTGACGTCGGCCACCTGCTCCTTGAGGTAGTCGATGACGTCGACCGTGTCGTACGAGAGGTTGACCCGCGAACCGGGCTGGGCATCGCGCCAGGCCGTGGTCGCCGCGAGCGAGTATCGATGCCACTCCATCCGGAGGTCGTCCTCGATGCGGTCCAGGCGCGAGCGGGCCTGCTTCGTGGTGAGACCGGAGAGCAGCCAGGGCACCCACTGCTGCTCCTCGATGACGTGGCGGACCAGGGCGGCCACGTCCCATTCGGTGTCGGGCGTGGGCGCGGACCAGTCGGTCACCGCAGCGAGTCGGGTGGCGAACTCGCGGTGGGCGGTGCGCTGGTGACGCAGCCAGGTGGTGGTCTCATCGGTCAAGGCGGGGGTGAGGGACATGGGGACCTCCGATCGGGGCTCGATCACGTCAAGACGAGTCCAGGGGAGAGTATTCCACCCGGTACGCTCGGATCCCGTGCCGATCGTGTTCCGTCCGCTGTCCGAGAACGATCTCGCCCGCGTGGCGGCTCTCAACACCGACGCGGTGCCCGCCGTCAACGATCTGACGATCGCCGAGCTGCGGACGCTCGTCGGGCGCTGCGGCCTCGCCGTCGCCGCGCTGGAGGACGACGAGCTGCTCGGCTTCCTCCTCGCGCTGGAGCCGGGCGCGGACTACGCGAGCGAGAACTACCGCTGGTTCTCGGAGCGGTCGACCGACTTCCTCTACGTGGACCGGATCGTCGTCGATCCGTCGGCGCACGGCCGGGGCATCGGCCGGGGGCTGTACGAGCAGGCGTTCGTGGCGGCCGAGGGGGAGCGCGCGAGGGTCTGCTGCGAGGTCAACACGCTCCCGCCCAATCCGGAGTCGATGGCCTTCCATGCCCGCCTCGGCTTCACCGAGGTCGGACGGCAGTCCACGAAGGGCGGCACCGTGGAGGTGGCGCTCCTCGAGCGGACGCTCTGACCTCGCCGGACGCCTCTACTGCCGCTGCATCTGACCGAGCAGTCGCACCGCGTGCCGGGCCGAGAGCGTCGGCAGGTACGCGCGGGCGATCGCGGCTCCGATCGACGGGAGGGTGATCGGGTCGCGGTAGCAGAGCGCCAGCTCGCGGAGCTCCGGGCGGAACTTCATCTTGAAGCGCAGCAGCGACCGGAAGCCGTAGACGGGCTCGAGAGCCCGGGCCACGAACGCCAGGAAGGCCGCCGTGGCGCCGGACGGGGCCTCCGACGCCGCGGCGCCCTGTGCCGCCTCGGGTCCGCTCGCGACGGCGAGAGGAGCCGCCGACAGGCTCACGAACTCGATGTCCTCCTGCGTCGCCCGCTGGATCGTCTCGGCGATGAGGAACTCCATCACGCCGTTGATGCTGTCGGGATGGCGGCGCATGAAGTCGAGCGTGAGCCCGATGCGCCGTCCGTCCCGGAACGTGGGGAGCCAGCTCGTCACACCCTGCACGCGACCGTCATCGTCGACCGCGAGCATGAGGGCCACCTCGGGGTCCGCCAGCTCGTCGATGCCGCCGAGCGTGAAGCCCATCTCCGGGAGCCCCTTCTCGGCCACCCACAGCTCGGAGATCTCCCGCACCTGCGCGGCCAGGTCGGGTGTCAGAGCCGGGTACGTCGTCCACACGTCGTGCACGCCCTCCCGGGCCGCCCGGTTGATCGACGTCCGGATGTCCTGCATCCGCTTGCCCTCCAGCGTGAACTCGCCCGGTCGCACCACCGTCTCCTCCGCGACCCGCATCGACTCCCATCCGTCGGCCGCGAGCTCGGAGCGGAGGGCGTCCGAGACGGAGTAGAACGCGCACGTCCAGCCGTGCTCGATGCAGAAGCGCTCGAACTCGAGCGCGACGGCGTGCTGACGTCCGGCGGGGGCCAGGGGCTCCGCCGTCGTGATCGCGACGTTGCCCTCCACCCGATAGGCCACCGCCGACCCGTCCGCCGCGAACCAGTACTCGTTGCCCGTCCAGGTCGCCATCCACGCCAGGTCGCCACCCGCACCGGACTTCACCAGCTCGCGGATGCGCGCCGGGCCGCTGCTCTCGCGGACGAGGCGGACGCGGCGCATGCTGATCACCGCCAGTACCATCACGGCCACCCAGTACACGGTGCCGACCCACTGGTACATCGCGATCGCGACGGGTCCCGTCGGGAAGACGTCGACCGGCTCGAACGAGAGGAAGCTGGCGGGGATGAACCGCTCCGGCAGATCGAGGAGCAGCGAGGAGAGCGAGGCGGTCGGCGAGAACTGGTGGCGGAAGACGAGCGAGAGGCTCACGTACGCACTCGCGACGACGACGAAGAGGCCCGCAGCCACCGCGAAGAAGCGGAGCGCGGTGCGCACCCCCGCCTCCCTGGGGAAGAGGCGGAGGCTCGCGACGAGCGCGATCGCCACCGCGAGCGGGAACAGCACCGAGACGACGACGAAGACGCCGTAGTGCTCGACGGCGGAGGTCTGGAAGACCGTGGTCTCCGTCGGCGCCACCAGGGGGAAGAAGCCGTAGTACACCGCCGCGAGGAGGGTGAGCATCACGTTGATCCCGACGGCCAGCCAGAGCGCCATCCGGCGACCGTGCCGGATGCCCCAGGCCGCGAGCACCAGGGCGACGAGGGGGAGGAACGAGAGGGCGACGGCGCCCGGGCCGTCCAGGCGCGAAAGCGCCAGGGCGTCGACGCACTTGCGGCTGAAGTCGCCCGTGGCGCAGTGCTCCGCGACGCGCTGGTAGTCGCGGAGCGGGTCGCGGAAGAGCTGCCCGAGCGGGTTGAGCAGGCTGGTCGAGTCGGGGGCCGCGAGCGTGATGAGCGGGCCGAGCCCGGTGATGGCGACCACGGCCGCGAGGATCGTCCTCGCCTCGCGGTGGGTCGATCGCGGGATGCGGAGGGTCACCCTCCGATCGGCCAGCAGCATCCCGAGGAGCAGCCCCACCGCGGCCGCCAGGAGGCGGAAGATGTCGGACTGCTGCCCGGAGTACAGCACGAACGTGAGCAGGGAGACGAACCCGATCACCCGGATGCGGCGGCGGAGCACCGGACCCGTGAACGCCGTCGCGGTCATCACCACGCCGACGACGGCGATGATCGGATCGAGGGTCCGCGTGCCGCGGGACTGCTCGGCCGGGTAGAGGTGGACGGCGACGCCGAGGGAGTCGAGCAGGAGCCCGAGCACGATGCCCAGGACGCTGACCACGACGAAGGCCACGACGGTGCGCCAGTGGCCGAGACGGCGCTCCGACCAGCCGAGGCACAGCACGGCCACGATCGCGACGACGACGAGCAGCCCCGGCGTGCGCACGAAGAACACCGACGACAGCAGGGAGAACCAGTCGTGACGCAGGAAGACCGTGTCGAAGCCGGTGGAGACGAGCGTGTCGAGCTGAGCCGTCATCCGCCCGGCGTGCAACGACAGCCGCACGATCGTCGCCGCGAGCACCAGTCCGACGATCGTCCAGGTCACCGGGATCGATCGGGCCCACCGGCCCGCGGCGCGGAGACGGTGGGCGAGGCGGGCCTTCATCGGTTCAGCCCCCAGCGGTCGGCGATCAGGCCGAGCCCCTGCTGGAAGGTGTACGCCCAGGCCGTGGCGTCGTGGGCGCTGTCCGGCGCCTCGACGTAGACGGCGTCGATGCCGGCAGCGAGGGCATCCTGATAGAGGGTCTGTACGCCCGGCTTGAAGCCCGAGTCGTTCGCCCCGACGCCGAAGACGGCGTACATGTTCGTATAGGGCGCCTTGGCGGCCATGATGGCTGCCGGGGTGGCCGCCTCGTAGGCGGCGCTGTCGCCGCCGAAGCCCTGATCGATGGTCTTCTGCTCGTCGCCGAGGGAGGGGGCGAGCTCGCCGGAGGCGTCGAGGATGGCGCTGAACAGCTCGGGATGGGCGGCGCCGAGCTGGATGGAGCAGGTCCCGCCCTGCGACAATCCGCCGATGCCCCAGTAGTCGGGAGAGTCGAGCACGGGCAGGTTCGAGCGGATCCAGGTCGGCACGTCGACCGTGAGGTAGGTCGCCGAGTTGCCCAGCGGCGAGTCGATGCACATCGGGTTCGCCTGGGGGCTGCCCAGCTGGTCGGGGGAGACCACGATGGGGGCGAGCCCCTGGTGCTGGGCGGCGTAGGCGTCGAGGCTCCGCTGCAGCTTGGCGGCGGAGAGCGGCGCATCCGGGTTGCCGGGCTGACCGGACAGCACGATGAGGACGGGCAGGAGCGGAGGGTTGGCGGTGAGCGCCGCGGGCGGGAGGTAGACGTCGGCGGGGCGCGCCGGGAAGCCCGAGACGGTGGCGGGGATCTCGACCTCGCCCACCGTGCCGTGGTCGGGCATCCCGTTCGGGGCCGTCCAGGTGGCGATCGTGGAGCGTGCCGTCCCGGCGGGAGGTGCGGAGATCTGAGGGAGCGGGTTGCCCTGATAGGCGCTGAGGCCCAGAGCGCTCCGCACCGTGGGGTACTGGCCGATGTCGATGTTGATGCTCATCGCGGTGGTCGCGGCGAACAGCAGCAGAGCCAGCGCGGAGGCGACGATGCGACGCCAGGTGGCCCGGACGAAGGACGCGGCGGCCAGGGCCATGCCGGCGAAGCCCACCGCGATCCAGGTGTGCACCACGGCGGAGAGGACCACGCCGAAGACGTTCGCCCAGTCGCTGACGATCCAGGTCGCGACGAGCCCGACGACCGCGCCGGCGACGAGGGCGACGGCCGCTACGAGCAGCCAGCGGCGCCGAGACCAGCGGCGGCTCGGCCGCACCGCGATCAGCAGCAGCGCGACGAGGGCGGACACCGCGTAGACCACGATCACCAGAGGGCCTGAGATGATGCTCAGGTCGAGGATCGCTGTCATGCCGTTCCCGTCGGTCGGTCGTGCTGCCCGCTGGGAGGGCAGCCTCCAGTATCACGGTTCCGCGCTGAGTCCGCGATGAATGCCGCGCTCGCGGACGCCTCGGCGTCGGTGGTGGCGTCTATGCTCGGACGCATGTCCGGACTTCCCGAGCCGAGTCCGCCGATCCTGCACGTCGACATGGATGCGTTCTTCGCGTCGGTCGAGCTGCTCTCGCGTCCCGAGCTGCGCGGGAAGCCGGTGATCGTGGGCGGCCGCTCGCCCCGCAGCGTGGTCACGAGCGCCACCTACGAGGCCAGGCGGTACGGGGTGCACTCGGCCATGCCGGTCGGGGCGGCCCTTCGTCTCTGCCCGAACGCGGTCGTGGTCGAGCCGCACATGAGCCGATACCGGGAGTACTCCAGGGTGGTGATGGGGCTCTTCCGCGAGGTGACGCCCCTGGTCGAGCCCCTCAGCATCGACGAGGCCTTCCTCGACGTGTCCGGTGCCCGGAGGCTCCTGGGGGAGTCCGACCGGATCGCCGCCGACCTGCGGGCCCGGGTCCTGGCCGAGACGGGGCTCACCTGCTCCGTCGGCGTGGCGGCCACCAAGTTCATGGCCAAGCTCGCCTCCGGCCGGGCGAAGCCCGACGGGATGCTCGTGATCCGCGCCTCCGAGACCCTCGCCTACCTGCATCCCCTTCCTGTGCGCGCGCTCTGGGGCGTCGGAGCCCGCACCGCGGAGCAGCTGGAGAGGCTGGGCCTGCGCACGGTGGGCGACATCGCCGACGCTCCGCTCGACACGGTCGTCCGCGCCGTGGGGCAGGCGACCGGCACGAAGCTGCACGAGCTCGCCCTCGGTCACGACGACAGGGCGGTCGAGACGGAGAGCACCGAGAAGAGCGTCGGGCACGAGCGCACCTTCGACACCGACGTGTCCGACCTCGACGAGCTGAGGCGGGAGGTGCTCGCCCAGGCCGGCCGGGTCGCCGCCCGCCTGCGCGCCTCCGGCGTGGAGGGGAGGACGGTGGCGTTGAAGCTCCGGTTCTCCGACTTCACCACCATCACCCGGTCCCACACGCTCTCGACACCCACCGACCTCGGTCGACGCATCTTCGACGAGGCCTGGGAGGTGTTCTCCGGGATCGACCTCGCCGGGCGGTCGGTCCGGCTGATCGGGGTGCGCATGGAGCAGCTGGCACCCGCGGGTCGCGTCTCCTCGCAGCCCGCGCTCTTCCCCGGCGACGACGAGCCGGCCGAGGAGTGGCACGACGCCGAGAAGACCATCGACCAGGTCACGGCGCGCTTCGGGATCGACTCGGTCCGTCCGGCGTCCCTCGTCCGCGCGCCCCGCTCCGGCGAGACCGCCGACCGCAACGGCACCCGCCGCTGACGTCCCTCGCGCGATACTGACTCCATGGGCAGGCCGGCGACGTTCCCCTTCACCCCGACGTCGGCGACTCAGCTACGGATCGGGGACGTGATCGCCGTGTCGCGGAGCGACGGGCGATGGGGATGCCTGCAGGTCACCGACCTGAAGGACAGCGGCACGGGTTCGCGAACGAACCTGGTCGTCGGCGTCCTTCCCTGGGTGGGCGACAGTCTCCCGGGCATGGCGGAACTGGCGGGTGTGAAGGTCATCCAGCAGGGGCTGACCGGCATCAGGATCTTCACCGAGGGCGGCGCTCGGGTCATCGGCTGGTTCGAGCCCGTTCCCACCGGCCTGCCGTCGAGCTTCCGGGACTTCGGCGTGGGCACGTCCACCCAGGTGTGGGGGTGGCGCGCTGCGCTGGGCCGATCGGAGGCGTTGGTCCCCGGATGAGTCCGCCGAACAGCGAGAAGCGGCCCTCCCGGAGTGTGGGGAAGGGCCGCTCCTCGCCGTTCGAGCCGCGGTCAGGCGGGGCGGTCAGGCGCGGCGGGCGACCACGACCGAGTGCGGAGCGCCGAGCGTCTCGGCCGCGAGCGGCGCGGAGCGGAGGAACGCCGCGGTGTCGAGCAGAGGCTCGCCCGCCTGCGGAGCCACCGCGGTCACGTCGACGGGCGAGTCCGAGAGGTTGACCACGAGCACGTAGGGCGCCCGATCCAGCACCAGCCAGCGGGCGTCCTCGTCGTAGGAGACGGCCACGTCGTCGAACGTCAGCTCGACGAGGTCGGGCCGCAGCTCGGCGAGCCGCTGGTACAGCGCCAGCATCCGGGCATGCTCGGGCTGCTCGGGTTCGGACCAGTCGAGCTTCGAACGCTCGAAGGTGGCCGGATCCTGCGGGTCGGGCACCGAGGACTCGTCCCAGCCCATCTTTGCGAACTCGGCGATGCGGCCCTTCGCCGTCGCCTCCCCGAGCTCCGGCTCGGGATGCGAGGTGAAGAACTGCCACGGCGTCGTCGCCGACCACTCCTCGCCCATGAACAGCATGGGTGTGAAGGGCCCGAGCATGGTCAGCGCGGCCGCGATCGCCAGGCGGTCGGCGTCGAGCGTCGCCGTGAGCCTGTCGCCGATGGCGCGGTTGCCGATCTGGTCGTGGTTCTGGTTGGCCACCACGAGCCGCCAGGTCGCGGTGTTCTCGCGGTCGATCGGGACGCCGTGGTCGCGCTCGCGGAAGCTCGAGTACGTGCCGTCGTGGTAGAACCCCTTGGTCAGCACCTTCGCCAGCGCTCCCACCGACTCGAAGTCGGCGTAGTAGCCGATCGTCTCGCCCGTGAGGTTGACGTGGACGGCGTGGTGGAAGTCGTCGCTCCACTGGCCGGTGAGACCGTGGCCGCCCTCGGAGCGCTCCGTGAACATCACGGGGTCGTTGAGGTCGGACTCGGCGATGAGGGAGACCGAGCGCCCCTCCGACTGCGCGAACTCGTCGACGGCCGCCGACAGCTCGGCCAGCAGGTGCACCGGGCCGTGGTCGACCAGGGCGTGGACCGCGTCGAGCCTCAGACCGTCGACACGGTAGTCGTCGAGCCACATGAGTGCGTTGTCGATGATGAACGACCGCACCTCGGTCGACCCCTCGCCGTCGAGGTTGATCGAGGCGCCCCAGGTGTTGGCCGACGCGTCATGGAGGTACGGACCGAACGTCGGCAGGTAGTTGCCGCTCGGACCGAGGTGGTTGTAGACCACGTCCTGGATGACGGCCAGCCCGGCCTGGTGGGCCGCGTCGACGAAGCGGCGGTATCCCTCCGGGCCGCCGTACAGCTCGTGCACGGCGTACCAGTCGACCCCGTCGTAGCCCCAGTTGTACTCGCCATTGAAGTCGTTGACGGGCAGGAGCTCGATGTGCGTGACACCGATCGACCGGAGATGGTCGAACCGGGTGGCTGCAGCCTCGAGCGTGCCCTCCGGCGTGAAGGTGCCGATGTGCAGCTCGTAGATCTCCGCGTCGGCGAGCGGCACCGGCGTGAAGCCGGCGTCGTGCCACTCGAAGCCGCGAGGATCATCGGTTCGGGACAGGCCGTGTACTCCGGACGGCTGGCGGCGGGACCGCGGGTCGGGGAAGGGGCCCTCGCCGTCGAGCAGGTAGCCGTAGTCGACCCCGCCGCGCCAGGGCACGTCGGTCGTCCACCAGCCGTCGCCGGCGGGGGTCATCTCGTGCGTCTCGCCGTCGAGGACGATCGAGACGGTGGACGCGCGGGGAGCCCACACGTCGTAGTCGCAGCGCAGCACGGGTCAGTCCTCCGGTTCGGTGACGAGGGCCACCGGGTAGGTCGAGAGCAGGTCGGCGAGTCGGATGCGGCCGCCGTCGAGGCGGCGTCCGGTGAGGAGCTCGACGAGCTCGCCGCCCGGCAGCTCGATCTCGGTGTCGCCCCAGCCGCCGCGGGCGGCGAGCCCGATCGGCAGGCGCGTCGCGACGGTGATCGCGCCGCCGCGGTCGAAGGCGAGGACGTGGTCGGCGGCCTCGCCCTCCGCGACGAGCGGGCGGTACCCCGTGAAGAGCTCGGGACGGTCGCGCCGCAGCCGCAGCGCACGCGACACGACGAGGAGCTTGGCGGCGCCCTCGTCGTCGACCGGGGGCGTCCACCCGCCGTCGAGGCGGTCGAGCGTCGTCACCCGCGCGCGGTAGTCGACCGGGCGGCGGTTGTCGGGGTCGACGAGGGAGCGGTCCCAGAGCTCGGTGCCCTGGTACACGTCGGGTACTCCGGGGGCGGTCAGCTGCACGAGCTTCTCGCCGAGCGAGTTCGACCAGCCGGCCTCACGCAGACGCGCCACCACGTCCTCGACGATCTCCCGCACCGCAGGGTCGTCGTACGCGGCGTCGACGGCGGCATGCATGCGCGCCTCGAACTCCTCGTCGACGTCGAGCCACGCCGTCGAGTCGCCGGCCTCGCGGGCCGCCTTCTCGGCGTAGGCGTGGGCGCGCTCCCGCGACAGCGGCCACGCGCCGACGACGGCCTGCCAGAGAAGGTTCTCGAACGACCCGTCTCCCACGGGAGCAGCTTCGCGGAGCCGACCCAGCGCATCCGCCCACTCGCCGGGGATCTCGGCGAGCGCACTGATGCGGGCACGGGTGTCCTCGGACCGCTTCGTGTCGTGGGTGGACAACGTGGTCATCGAGTCGGGCAGCACCGAGGCGCGGTGCGCCTGGAGCTCGTGGAAGCGGGCGGGGGAGACGCTGAACTCCTGCGGCTCGGCTCCCACCTCGGTGAGGCTGGTGAGGCGGGTGTAGCGGTAGAACGCGCAGTCCTCGACGCCCTTCGCCATCACCATGCCCGAGGTCTGCTGGAAGCGGATGCTCGGAGCCGTCCCGGTGCGCTGGAAGGCGGCGGCGAGGTCGTCGAGCACGGCGGCGAGGTCGGGGCGGCGCTGCTTCGCCGCCTCGAGCGTCTGGGTCCACGCCTCCGTGCCGTGCGGCAGGTAGGAGCGGTACACGGGGAAGCAGGTGAGCAGCTCCGCGATGCCGTCGTGCAGCACCGCCTCGTCGTCGGTCGCGTCGATGCCGCCTGCCCGCACGATGTCGCGGGCCAGTCGCCGCACCTCGGACTGCAGGATGCCGTCTGCGACGGCCCGCTTCGTGTCGTGGATCAGGTCGGCGTAGCTCTGCGGGCGCCCGCGCAGTTCGTCGGCCAGCGCCGTCAGCGGCGCCTCGCCCGCCGGGTCGACGAACACGCGGTCGAGGATCGCGAGCGCGTCGTAGCCGGTCGTGCCCGCGGAGGGCCAGTCGGGGTGCAGGGGCTCGTCGCCCTCGAGGATCTTCTCGATGAGGACGTACCGGCCGCCGGTGAGCTCCGCGAGGTCGCTGATGTAGCCACCCGGGTCGGCCAACCCGTCCGGGTGGTCGACGCGGAGGCCGTCGGCCAGTCCCTCGTCGAACCAGCGCCGGATCTCGGCGTGCGACTCGTCGAACACCCACGGCACCTCGACGCGCACCGCCGCGAGGGTGGAGACGGCGAAGAAGCGACGGTAGTTGAGGTCGGTGCTCTCGAGCCGCCAGTCGACCAGACGGTAGTGCTGCCGATCGTGGACCGCCTGGGCATCGTCGCCACCTGTGCCCGGTGCGATCGGGTACCGGTTGTCGAAGTACACCAGCTCGTCGCCCTCGACGACGAGGTCGGCCGTCGAGGAGTCGCCGAGCACGGGGATGAGGATGCGGCCGTCGCCGGCCTCCCAGTCGACGTCGAACGCCTCGGCGTAGCGCGACTCCCGCCCGTAGGTGAGGAGGTCCCACCACCACGGGTTCTGCGCGGGCGTCGCGACACCGACGTGGTTCGGCACGATGTCGACGAGCAGCCCCACGCCGTCCTCGCGCGCCGCGGCGACGAGCGCGTCGAAGCCCTCCTCGCCGCCGCGCTCGCGGTCGATGCGGGAGTGGTCGGTGACGTCGTACCCGTGCTGCGAGCCGGCCTCCGCCTGCAGGATCGGCGACACGTACACCCAGTCGACGCCGAGCCGGCGCAGGTACGGCACCAGCTCCGCGGCGTCGGTGAGAGTGAACTCCGGCGTGATCTGCAGCCGGTACGTCGACCGCGGGATGCGGGCCTCGTCGCTCATCGTGCTCCTCACTGGAGGTTGGGCAGGGTGATCGCGGAGGTGACCACCGCATCCGCCTGAGCCGTGAGCGAGGCCGCCACGGAGTGATCGGGCTCGAGCTCGGGCTCGCTGTGGGCGATGAGCACGACCATCGACTTCTGCTCGACCGTGATGGTCTCCCCGGCCTGCACCGTGAGGAGGTCGGCGGAGGCGCCGGCGGTGTCGATCACGACATCCCAGGCCTCGCTGTACTCGGCCTGCGGGATCGTGAACGTGACGTCGGAGTCGTCGGCGTTGAAGTAGAGCAGGAAGTTCTCGTCGACCAGGGCCTGGCCGCGGGAGTCGCGCGCCCGGATGCCCTGCCCGTTGAGGAAGACGCCCACCGAGCGCGACAGCGGCGCATCCCACTCCTCGGGCTCCATCGGGGTGGCGTCGGAGTTCAGCCACACGATGTCGGGCAGGGGCTCGCCCTCGCCGCGGCGCACCGGACGTCCGTCGAAGAAGGTGGATCGGCGGAAGGTCGGGTGGTCCTTGCGCAGCCGGGTCACGGCCGCGGTGAACTCGACGAGCGGGGCGTCCTCCGTCTCCCAGTGGATCCAGGTGAGCTCGTTGTCCTGCGCGTAGGTGTTGTTGTTGCCGTCCTGCGTGCGGCCCATCTCGTCGCCGTGGAGCACCATCGGCACACCCTGGGAGAGCAGGAGCGTGGCGAGGAAGTTGCGCTGCTGGCGCGCACGGAGGGCGAGCACGGCGGGGTCGTCGGTCGGACCCTCGACGCCGCAGTTCCAGGACCGGTTCGACGACTCCCCGTCGTTGTTGTCCTCGCCGTTGGCCTCGTTGTGCTTCTCGTTGTACGAGACGAGGTCGCGCAGCGTGAAGCCGTCGTGCGCGGTGACGAAGTTGATCGACGCCACCGGGCGACGGCCGTCGCGCTCGTAGAGGTCGGCCGAGCCGGTGAACCGGCTGGCGAACTCGCCGAGGGTCGACGGCTCGCCGCGCCAGAAGTCGCGCACGGTGTCGCGGTACTTGCCGTTCCACTCCGTCCACTGCGGAGGGAAGTTGCCGACCTGGTACCCGCCGGGGCCGACGTCCCAGGGCTCGGCGATGAGCTTGACCTGCGAGACCACTGGATCCTGCTGCACGAGCTCGAAGAAGCTCGACAGTCGGTCGACCTCGTAGAACTCGCGGGCGAGCGTCGCGGCGAGGTCGAAGCGGAACCCGTCGACGTGCATCTCGGTGACCCAGTAGCGCAGCGAGTCCATGATCAGCTGCAGGGAGTGCGGCTGTCGGACGTTCAGCGAGTTGCCGGTGCCCGTGTAGTCCATGTAGTACTTCGGGTCGTCGTCGACGAGGCGGTAGTAGGCCGCGTTGTCGATGCCTCGGAACGACAGCGTCGGCCCGAGGTGGTTGCCCTCCGCGGTGTGGTTGTAGACCACGTCGAGGATGACCTCGATGCCGGCGGCGTGCAGGGTCTTCACCATGCCCTTGAACTCCTGCACCTGCTGACCGTGATCGCCCGTGGACGAGTAGGCGTGGTGCGGGGCGAAGAAGCCGATGGTGTTGTAGCCCCAGTAGTTCGACAGCCCCTTGTCGACGAGCGTGGAGTCGTTGACGAACTGGTGCACCGGCATCAGCTCGATCGCGGTGACGCCGAGCTTCCGGAGGTGCTCGACCACGGCGGGGTGCGCGACTCCCGCGTAGGTGCCGCGCTGCTCCTCCGGCACGGCCGGGTGCAGCTCTGTGAGACCCTTCACGTGGGCCTCGTAGATCACTGACTGGTTGTAGGGGATGCGCAGCCGTCGGTCGCCCGACCAGTCGAAGAACGGGTTGATGACCACGCCATGGGTCATGTGGCCGGCCGAGTCGTCGTCGTTGCGCGAGTCGGGGTCGCCGAAGTTGTAGGAGAACAACGACTGGTCCCAGTCGATGCCGCCGCTCGTCGCCTTGGCGTACGGGTCGAGCAGGATCTTGTTGGGGTTGCAGCGGAGCCCCTTCTCCGGCTCGTACGGCCCGTAGACGCGGTAGCCGTAGCGCTGGCCCGGCTGCACCTGGGGGAGGTAGGCGTGCCAGACGAAGGCGTCGACGTCGATGAGCTCGACCCGCGTCTCCTCGCCCTGCTCGTCGAACAGGCAGAGCTCGACCTTCTCGGCCACCTCGCTGAACAGGGCGAAGTTGGTGCCGCTCCCGTCGTAGGTCGCGCCGAGCGGATAGGCCGTACCGGGCCAGGACTGCATCTGATCTCCTCAGGGGATTCGGGGTCTCGCGTGCTCACCGTACCGGGATCGGCCGACGGCGCACACAGCTTCAGGGTGCCCGTGCGTGCGGGGTGCTTCAGCGGTAGCGTGGATGCATGACTCAGCTGGTCGAGAAGGTCACCGAGCCGCTCAAGCGCCTCGGCGTGGACGCGTCCTACGGGGCTCCGGTCGAGATCGACGGAGCGACCATCGTTCCCGTCGCGCTGGTGTGGTTCGGCTTCGGCGGCGGCAACGGCAACATGGGGGCGAAGTCCGACGCCGACGCGGAGGGGGAGGGCTTCGGCGGCGGCGGCGTGAGCGTCCCGATCGGGGCGTACGTCACCACGTCGCTCGGCGTGCGGTTCCAGCCGAACCTCATCGCGCTCCTCGCGGTCGGCATCCCGTTCGTCCTCGTCGCCGGCCACGTGCTCGCCAAGCTGGTGAAGGCCGCCAAGAAGTAGTCGGCGGCATCCTGCGCTAGGATCGCCAGGAAAACACGGGAGTCCGGTGAGCCGGGCTGAGAGGGAGGTTCTCAACCTCCGACCGTCGAACCTGATCTGGGTCATGCCAGCGCAGGGAGGCAGTTCTCCTCATCGCCGTGTCCGCACACGAGCGGATGCGGCGACCCGTGCCCACGCATCACGCGATCGAAGGGGCACGACGTGCACACCACCATCACCTCCACCACCGGACCCGGCCTCGGCTCGGGTCGACGCCGCTCGCTCCGCTGGCGAGTCGTCGACATCGTCGTCGCGAGCGTCGTCGGAGTCGCCGCCGGGCTCGTCTTCTGGGTCTGGAACCTCGCCTACGCCCCCGTGGGGGCGCCGCTCGAGGCCCTCCTGCCCGGTGCCCAGGCCCTCCTCTATGGTGTCTGGCTCTTCGCCGGGGTCCTCGGCGGGCTCATCGTCCGGAAGCCGGGAGCGGCGCTCTACACCGAGCTCGTCGCCGCGGTGGTCTCGGCGCTCATCGGCACCCAGTGGGGCGTCGCGACTCTGCTCTCCGGCCTCGCTCAGGGGCTCGGGGCCGAGATCGTGTTCGCGCTCTTCCTCTACGCCAACTACCGGGTCTACGTGGCCGTCCTGGCGGGCGCGGGCGCGGGCGTCGGCATGGCGGTGAACGATCTCATCACCTGGTACGTCGGCGCCGACACCGTGTTCATGGTCGTGTACGCGGTGTGCTCCGTCATCGGAGGTGCGATCATCGCGGGCCTCGGGTCGTGGCTGATCGTGCGGGGCCTCGCCCGCACCGGCGCCCTCAACCGCTTCGCCGCAGGACGCGAGGCGGTCCGCCGAGCGTGAGCGCCGACGCGGTCCGCGCGTCGGCCGCCCGGGTGTCGGCGCGCGGGTGGGGCTGGCGCCACGCCGGCCGCGAGGAGTGGGCCGTGCGCGACCTCGACCTCGTCATCGAGCCGGGCGAGCGGGTCCTCGTGCTCGGGGCGTCGGGAGCGGGCAAGTCCACGCTCCTGCAGGCGATGGCCGGGGTGCTCGGCGGCGCGGAGGAGGGCGACGAGGTCGGCGAGCTCCTGCTCGACGGCGTGCGTCCGGAGGAGGTGCGCGGACGCGCCGGGCTCCTGCTCCAGGACCCGGACGCCCACCTCGTGCTCGCTCGCGTCGGAGACGACATCGCCTTCGGATGCGAGAACCTCGGCGTGCCGCGGGACGAGATCTGGCGTCGGGTGGGGGAGTCGCTCGACGCGGTCGGCCTCGACCTGCCGCTCGACCACGCGACCTCGGAGCTCTCGGGCGGTCAGAAGCAGCGGGTGGCGCTCGCCGGCGTGCTCGCCATGAGGCCGGGCCTGATCCTCCTCGACGAGCCCACCGCCAACCTCGACCCCGACGGGGTGATCGAGGTGCGCGACACGGTCGACAGGGTGGTGCGGTCGACAGGAGCGACCCTGGTCGTCATCGAGCACCGGGTCGACGTCTGGCTCGACGTCGTCGAGCGGATCGTGGTGCTGGACGCCGAGGGCGGCGTGCTCGCCGACGGCCCCGCTCGGCAGGTCATCGCCGCGGAGGGGCGGCGGCTCGCCGACGCCGGCGTCTGGGTCCCGGGCATCGACCCGCTCGGCGGACGAGCGGCGCGCTCCACGAACGCCGACGATCGACCGGCAGCCGACACGGCGCGGTCCGAGCTGCTCACGGCCGGCGCGCTCGCGGTGGCCCGCGTGCCCGGCCGACCCGTGGCATCCGACATCGAGCTCGTCCTCTCCGCCGGCCGGGCCCTCGTGGTCACCGGTCCGAACGGGGCGGGGAAGTCGACCCTCGCGCTCACCCTCGCCGGGCTCATCCCGCCCGAGGCGGGCGAGGTGCGGGCGTCGGACGAGCTGGCGACGGGCGCCGGCCCGCATCCGGCCCGCTGGCGTTCTCGTGAGCTCCTCACGCGCATCGGCACGGTCTTCCAGGATCCCGAGCACCAGTTCGTCTCGGGCACGGTCGAGGACGAGCTGACGGTGTCGCTCAAGGCGCTCCGGCTCCCGAAGCCCGAGATCCGCGACAGGGTCTCCGCGATGCTCGAGCGGATGCGGCTCGCTCCGCTCGCGCGCGCCAACCCGTACACCCTCTCCGGCGGGCAGAAGCGGCGGCTCTCCGTCGCCTCCGCCCTCATCGCGCGCCCGCGCGTGCTCGTGCTCGACGAGCCCACCTTCGGGCAGGACTCGCGCACCTGGGCCGAACTGGTGCTGCTGCTCGGCGACCTCCTCGACGAGGGATGCGCGGTGATCGCCATCACGCACGACCGCGCCTTCATCCGGGCGCTGGCCGACCAGGAGCTCGTGGTCCGCGACGGCGGCGCCCTCGTCGTGCCGAAGGGGGTCGCGGCGTGAGCGGGGTCCTGGGCTCGGTGCGGGCGCCCCGGCTCGCGGCGTTCAACGCGGTCGCGAAGATCGCGGCCGGTCTCGGGTTGAGCCTGCTCCTGCTGGTCACGATCGACTGGGTGTCCGCCCTCGTCGCGCTCGCGCTCGAGGCCGTCTTCATCGCGTGGAGCGGCATCGGCTTCCGAGTGCTGCTGCGCCGCACGGTCGCGATCTGGATCGCCGCACCGCTCGCCGGTCTGACGACCGCGCTGTACGGCGTCGCGTCCGGCACGACGTACGTCCAGTGGGGCCTGATCCACGTCTCCGACGGGTCGATCGCGCTGGCGATCGCGACGGCGCTGCGCATCCTCGCCATCGGCCTCCCCGCGGTGGTGCTCTTCATCACGATCGACCCGACCGATCTCGCCGACGGCCTGGCGCAGGTCTGGCACCTCCCGTCGCGCTTCGTGCTCGGCGCGCTGGCGGGGATGCGTCTCGTCGGGCTCTTCCTCGACGACTGGCGCCAGCTCGAGCTGGCCCGACGGGCGCGGGGCCTGGGCGACACCGGGAGGATCCGACGGTTCGTCGGTCAGGCGTTCGCGCTGCTCGTGCTCTCCATCCGCCGGGGCAGCAAGCTGGCGACGGCGATGGAGGCCAGGGGATTCGGCGCCCGCGCGGACCGGACGTGGGCCAGGTCTTCCCGGTTCCGCGCGCGGGACTGGCTGCTCCTCGGCGGTGCGCTGCTGGTCGGGGCGACGGCGCTCCTGGTCTCGATCGCGGTGGGCTCCTTCACGTTCGTGGTGCGCTGAGCATGGTCGTGATCCTGATCGACGGGCCCTCCGGCTCGGGCAAGACCGACCTGGCGGCGACCATCGTGCGGCGCTGGTCCGGGCCGGACGTGCCGCAGGTCGTCCACCTCGACGACGTCTACCCCGGCTGGGGCGGTCTGCGAGCCGCGAGCGAGCACGTCGTGACCGAGCTCCTGCGCCCGCTCCGCGACGGGGGAGTGCCCCGATGGCAGCGCTGGGACTGGGACCGCGACGAGTTCGCCGAGTGGCACTCGGTCGACCCGTCGAGGCCCCTCCTCGTGGAGGGGTGCGGGGCGCTCAGCCGCGCGAGCGCACCGCTCAGCGACCTCGCGATCTGGGTCGAGACCGACGACGTGGAGCGCCGGCGCAGGGCGATCGCGCGCGATGGCGAGGCGTACGAGCGGCACTGGGACGAGTGGGAGGGCCAGTGGTCGGCGTTCGTCGCCGCGGAGGACCCGCGGTCGCTCGCCACCCTCGTGGTGCCGACCTAGTCGGCGCGCCGGTCGACTGCGCGTCACCAGTGCACGAGCACGTGCCCCCGGCGGGTCGAGACGCGCACCCACGACGAGGCCTCGTACACGGCCGCGTCGTCATCGCGCCGGAGGAAGCCGAGGCTGTAGGCGGCGAAGGCCGCCGCCGCAGGCACGCGGGCGCCCACGTCGGGGATGAGGCGGGTCCACACCGCACCGCGGAGCTTCCGGACGACCTGCTCTCCGACCTCCGACGGGACCGCGTCGGCGATCTCGGAGATGCCGGCCTTCGCGATGTCCTCCAGCTGCCGGGGGTCGGTCGTGCCGACCCGGCGCCAGCCGCCTCGCGGCGGGCTGATCCCCGCCCAGGCGACGCCCGCGTCGGGCAACGGGAGCGGCACCTCGATGGGGCCGCCCTCCCGATCGACCGAGAGGGAGAGCATGGCGAGGCGGTCGAGGAGCCCGCGGATCGAGACCACGACGTCGAAGTCCTCGGTCGAGGCGAGGGCGAAGGTGCGCAGCCCCAGGACGGTGGGCGACGAGTCGAGCAGGCCCTTGGGGGTGAGCACGGGCGTGTAGACGGCGAGCACACCGAGGCTGCCGATCAACCTCACCGACCCGTTCTCGACGCGTGCGGAGCGACCGAGGAAGACCTTGAGGTCGCCGAGGGACGGCGCATCGACGAGGGAGAGACTCTGGACCATCAGTGCTGTCTAAACTACTTCACAGACGACTCACCGGCACGTCACCTGGAGGTCCTGTTGCCCGACCCATTGGCCGCATTCCTCACGACGCTCGATCTCGCCGACACCGGAGCCCGCACCACGGAGGACATCTTCACCGGTCCGAGCCAGGAGATGCCGGGTGGTCGCGTATTCGGCGGCCAGGTCCTGGCGCAGTCGGTGGTCGCCGCAGCGCGCACCGTCGAGCCCGACCGGCCGGTGCACTCCCTGCACGGCTACTTCCTCCGTCCGGGCGACGCGACGAAGCCGATCACGTTCGCGGTCGACCGGATCCACGACGGCCGCTCCTTCTCCACCAGGAGGACGCAGGCCTACCAGAACGGCGTGCCCATCCTCTCCGGCATCATGTCATTCCAGACCGAGGACGAGGGGCTCGAGCACCAGATCGAGATGCCGACCGGAATGCCGGAGCCCGAGGAGCTGCCGAGCGCGCGCGAGGTGCTCGACGCGACCGATCACCCGGTCGCGAAGGTCTGGGCGGAGACGAGGGCGTTCGACATGCGCCACGTGTCGTCCCCGGTCTACGTCACGGTCGAGGGGGATCACGTCGCGAGTCAGGCCGTGTGGGTGAAGGCGCTGGGGACTCTGCCCGACGACCCGACCATCCACCGTGCCGCCTTGGCCTACGTCAGCGACTACACCATCCTCGAGCCGGTGATGCGCCGGCACGGCGTCGCGTGGGCCCGGCCCGACTTCGCCATGGCGAGCCTCGACCACGGCATGTGGTGGCACCGGTTCGCCCGCGCCGACGACTGGATCCTCTACACGCAGGAGTCGCCGACCTCGGGCGGGGGGCGGGGGCTCGCGCTGGGGCGGATGTTCGACCGTGAGGGGCGTCTCATCGCCTCGGTCGCCCAGGAGGGCATGATCCGCGTGGGCAAGCGCCCCTCGTAGCGGTGGGAGGACGGACACGGGTCGCCCTCGGTCGTCGCGAGGACCTCGGCGCCGACTGCGGCGAGTGCTTCGGGCTCTGCTGCGTGGCTCTCGCGTTCGCGAGGTCGACCGACTTCCCGGTCGACAAGCCCGCCGGAGACCCGTGCGTGAACCTCGACGACGGTGACGGCTGCCGCATCCATCCGCACCTGCGGGACAGCGGCTTCAAGGGCTGCACCGTGTTCGACTGCTTCGGTGCGGGGCAGAAGGTCTCCCGACGGACGTTCGCGGGGCGCTCCTGGCGCGACGACCCCGAGACGCGCACGGCGATGTTCTCCGCGTTCCCCCTCGTCCGCCGGCTCCACGAGCTGCTCTGGTACCTCGACGAGGCGATCACGCTGGTCGAGGGCGACCAGGACGCGGCACCGTGGATCGCGGCGTTCGACCGCGTCCTGCGGCTGAGCGACGAGGATCCGGACACCCTCGCCGGTCTGGATGTGGACGCCGAGTACGACGCGGTCCGGCCGCTGCTGGTGACGGCGAGCGAGATCGCGCGGCGGCACCATCCCCCGGCGCCTCGTCGTCGAGGCCGTCCGCTCGGACCCGGCAGCGATCTGATGGGAGCCTCGTTGTCCGGCGCGGACCTCCGTGGCGTGAGCATCCGGGGCAGCGTCGCGATCGCCGCCGACCTCAGCCGGACTCAGCTGCGGCTGTGCGACGTGCTCGGTGTCGACCTGCGCGACGCCGACCTCAGCGGCGCCGATCTCGACGGCGCCGTCTACCTGACGCAGATGCAGGTCAACAGCGCCCGCGGCGATTCGTCCACCGTCCTGCCGGAGGGGTTCGTGCGCCCCACGCACTGGGGCGATTGATCGGCCCGGCCGGCGATCAGAAGCGTCGGCGGAACGCGATCGGCTCGTCCATGTACCCCGACCACGCGGCACGAGCCTCCTCGGAGACCCGGATGGGCCGACCCGTCGACGCGTCGACGAGCACCAGGGTGGTCGAGGCGCGCACGAACAGCACGTCCTCTTCCGACCCCACGGGGCTGTGGATCTCGTAGAACAGCTCCATGCTCGCGCCCCCGATGTGCGCGAACCAGAGCTGCACGTCGAGCGGTCGACGCAGGTAGGGGATCGGCTGGAGGTACTCGATCTCCTGACGCGCGAGGACGCTCTGCGTCTCGGACCCGTGGAGCGCGTCGAGCACCGCGGTGTCGGCAGCGGAGTCGCCCGCATCCGGGTCGACCCAGAACACGACGATGCGCGCCTCCTCGAGGATGCGCGCCACGGCCACGTTGTTGACGTGACCGTAGGCGTCGAGGTCGCTCCAGCGGAGGGCCGTGGGGACGTGCAGCCTGGGCATCAGTCGCGCGTCAGCTTGCGGTACACCGCCCGGTGGGGGGTCGCCGCCTCGGGGCCGAGGCGTTCGATCTTGTTCTCCTCGTAGGCCTCGAAGTTGCCCTCGAACCAGTACCAGTTGGCCGGGTCGGCCTCCGTGCCCTCGTAGGCCAGGATGTGCGTGGCGATGCGGTCGAGGAACCACCGGTCGTGGGTGATCACGACGGCGCAGCCCGGGAACTCCAGGAGCGCGTTCTCGAGGCTCGAGAGGGTCTCGACGTCGAGGTCGTTGGTCGGCTCGTCGAGCAGGAGCAGGTTGCCGCCCTGCTTGAGCGTGAGCGCCAGGTTCAGACGGTTGCGCTCACCGCCGGAGAGCACACCGGCCTTCTTCTGCTGGTCGGGCCCCTTGAAGCCGAACGTCGAGACGTAGGCGCGGGACGGGATCTCGGTCTTGCCGACCTGGATGTAGTCGAGCCCGTCGGACACGACCTCCCACAGTGTCTTGTTCGGGTCGATGCCCGTGCGGCTCTGGTCGACGTACGAGATGTCGACCGATTCGC
The DNA here is from genome assembly GCF_014640535.1 of Cnuibacter physcomitrellae. Taxonomy (NCBI): domain Bacteria; kingdom Bacillati; phylum Actinomycetota; class Actinomycetes; order Micrococcales; family Microbacteriaceae; genus Cnuibacter; species Cnuibacter physcomitrellae. The sequence goes on along the minus strand of NZ_BMHD01000002.1, from coordinate 114,028 downwards.
CGACCTGAAGCTCGCCACCGTCGAGCGGCTCGAGGCCGACGATGGTCTTGAAGAGCGTGGTCTTGCCGACGCCGTTCGGGCCGATGACGCCGACGATGCCGTTGCGGGGGAGGGTGAAGCTGAGGTCGTCGATCAGGACCCGCTCGCCGAATGCCTTGTGGAGCTTCTTCGCGTCGATCACCTGCGTGCCGAGGCGGGGCCCCGCCGGGATCTGGATCTCCTCGAAGTCGAGCTTCCTGGTGCGCTCGGCCTCGGCGGCCATCTCCTCGTAGCGGGCCAGACGTGCCTTCGACTTGGCCTGGCGGCCCTTGGCGTTGCTGCGCACCCACTCGAGCTCGTCGGACAGGCGCTTCGCGAGCTTCTGGTCCTTCTTGCCCTGAATCTCGAGGCGCTCGCGCTTCTTCTCGAGGTAGGTGGAGTAGTTGCCCTCGTAGGGGTACAGGCGGCCGCGGTCGACCTCCGCGATCCACTGCGCGACGTGGTCGAGGAAATACCGGTCGTGGGTCACGGCGAGCACGGCGCCGTGATACTGCGACAGGTGCTGCTCGAGCCAGAGCACGCTCTCGGCGTCGAGGTGGTTCGTGGGCTCGTCGAGGAGGAGGAGGTCGGGCTTCTGGAGCAGCAGACGGCAGAGCGCCACCCGGCGCTTCTCACCACCCGAGAGGTTCTTGACCTCGGCGTCGCCCGGGGGAGTGCGGAGCGCATCCATCGCCTGCTCGAGCTGCGAGTCGAGGTCCCACGCGTCGGCGGCGTCGATCTCCTCCTGCAGGGTGCCCATCTCGGCGAGCAGGGCGTCGAAGTCGGCGTCGGGCTCGGCCATCGCCGCACTGATCTCGTTGAAGCGGTCGACCTTGCCCTTGATCGGGCCCAGGCCCTCCTGCACGTTCTCGAGCACGGTCTTCGACTCGTCGAGCTCGGGCTCCTGCATCAGGATGCCCACCGTGAAGCCGGGGGTCAGCTTGGCCTCGCCGTTGCTGGGGGTGTCGAGCCCCGCCATGATCTTCAGGATCGTCGACTTACCGGCGCCGTTCGGGCCGACCACACCGATCTTCGCGCCAGGCAGGAACGCCATGGTCACGTCGTCGAGGATCACCTTGTCGCCCACAGACTTGCGGGCGCGCACCATCGAGTAGATGTATTCGGCCATGCCTAGAAGTCTATCGGCCGGGTCTGACCGATCAGGCACCCGCCCGTGCCGAGCGCGGGCATGACCTGGCTCTCGTAGCTGCCCAGGCCGTACTGGCCCACGAGGCAGCCGTCGGAGAGCCGGACCGAGAACTGCACCGAGTCGGCCTTGACGCCGACGGTGGTGATGTCGGGGGTGAGCTGCATCGCGCTGCCGTCGAACCCGGCGTTCCGCAGGGCGATGATGAAGTCGGCGCCGCCCGCCGACGGGTTCGCCGCGATGACCGCCTGGTTCGTCTGGTCGAAGACCGGCTTGTTCGCCTCGGCGCCGGCGTTCGGGTCGTAGACGGCGGCCGCGGGCGGTGCGGACGCGGTGGCCGTGGGCGTCGCGACGTCGGCGGTCGGCGTGGGCGAGGGGGCGGCCTCGGGCGTGCACCCGGCGAGCGCCAGGCCCAGGGCGGCGGCGAGGACGAGGGGCGCCCCGATCCTCAGGCGTGACCTGGTGGGCGTACGGGCCTCCCCGCTGCGGAGAATGGGCATCGCGTGTTCCTCTCGAGTGCGGTGCTGCGCGGGGATCTCCGGCAGTCTATGCGGTCGGCCGGCGCTCCCCGCTGAGAACGTGCTGAGGCATCGGGCGCGGATCCCGGGCCCGTGCGCGACGCGTCCGGCCCGCCGGGCGCCCGGGCCACGTCGTCAGAACGGCACCGGCTCCTGCTCGCGCGGCGGGGCCGAGAAGGCCTCCGCCCCCGCGTCGGGCAGAGCGTCGGGGAACGACTCCTCGGCGGTCGAGGCGGGCTCCGCCGACGTCGGGCGCACGCGGCTGTAGACCGAGGTGCCCCAGGACAGGTCGTGGCCGATGGTGTCGGCCTCGAGGTCGACCGAGCTGCCGGACCGCTCCGCCTGCTCCCAGCGACGGATCTTCAGCCGGCCCACGACCACCACGCGGTCGCCCTTCACGAGCGACCGGCCCGCGTTCGTACCGAGGTGGCGGAACGCGGTCACCGAGTACCAGTTGGTGTCGCCGTCGATCCAGCGGCCGGCCGCCCTGTCGAAGCGGCGCTGCGACGAGGCGAGCCGGAAGCTCGTCATGGGGATGCCGCTCGTCGTGGTGCGGGCCTGGGGGTCGGTGGCCACGACCCCGGTGAGGGTCAGGGTGTCGTTCATCGGTGGTGCTCCTCGTGCGATCAGGGTGTCGAGCGGATGCTCGTCCCGAGTCTCGCGCGGGGGACCGGCGCTCAGAGGGGTGTTGCGCGCATCAGTGAAAAACCGGCGCCGCGGCGGCCGCTGTGCAGGAGCCGGGTCAGGCGGCCTTGATGTAGCTCGAGTAGGCCTTGCGTACCTTGTTCACCTTCGGCACCGCGACGGCCATGCAGTACCCCTGGCCGGGGTTCTTGGCGAAGAAGTCCTGGTGGTAGTCCTCGGCGTCGTAGAACTCCCCGAGCGGCTCGATGGTCGTGACGACGCCGCCGTCCCAGAGCTCGCTCGCCCGGTCGCGCGCCGCCTCGAAGAGGGCCTTCTGCTCGTCGTCGGCGTAGAACATCGCCGACCGGTACTGCGTTCCGACGTCGTCGCCCTGACGGTTCAGCTGCCGCGGGTCGTGCAGGGTGAAGAAGACGTCGAGGATGACCTCGTCCGGGATGACCTCGGGGTCGAACGTCACGGCGACGGCCTCGGCGTGCCCGGTCGTCCCGGTGCAGACGAGCTCGTAGCTGGGGTCGGCCACGGTGCCGCCGGTGTACCCGGAGACGACGTCCTGGACACCGCGGAGGGTTCGGTAGACGGCGTCCAGACACCAGAAGCAGCCGCCGGCGAGAACGAAGGTGTGCATGCGCAGAGCCTACGGCCTCCGTCTGCGGTGTCGGTGGTCGGTCGTAGCGTTCATGTCGACAGATGACGGGAGGGACCATGGCGACGGCGACGGCATCAGCGCTCCGGCGGATCCGCGAGGGTTACTGGCGGGTGAGCGCGGCAGACGGTCGCGTGCTCGGGTACGTGGAGGAGACCCGGCCCGACGGTCACCTGAGGTATGCCGCGTCACGACTGGTCGCGGTGTCCCCGTCCATCGCCGTGCTGCCCATCGGCGAGTTCCACGACCGGGAGGATGCCGCGCGCGCCCTGCGGTGAGCACGCGGATGGGCACTCCGGCCACGAGGGATCACGATTCCCGCGACGTCGGCCCGTCGTCCCGGCGGGCGGCCGACGCGGAGGTATCGTGCGGCGCATGGAATGGTGGAATGGGTTCGTCGGGTGGCTCGGGAGCGACACCGGCGCGTACGTCGTCTCCGGTCTCGTCATGCCTGCGATCGCGATCCTCGTCGCGGGTGTGCTGGCCGCCCTCATCGCCCGGGGTGCGGTGAAGAGCCTCCTCGCCAAGCACGACCGTGAGCTGAAGATCGCTGCGATCGCGTCCCTCATCGACGCCGCGGAGCAGGCGGCGGTGTGGAACTCGCTCACCCCGCAGGAGCAGATCCTGTCCGATCGCGCGAGCGGGCAGGCCGACATCCAGGTGCGGCTGCTCCCCATCAAGGGCGCCGACGTGGCTGCCAACTGGGCCTCGCACGCTCTGGCCGAGATGAAGCGGAACTCCGCGACCTTCGGCTACCAGGTCGAGCCCGCCGTCATCGAGTTCCGCGACCGTCTCGTCGAGTGGCAGCAGCGCCCGGGACGTGCGCGTCGGGTGTTCCAGAGCGACCTCGAGCGCTGGTCCAGCGAGGACGCCTCGCTCGAGAGCTCGCTCCTGGCCGACCAGGAGCGCTGGGTCGCCGAGCAGCATCACGACCGGTACGCCTCGCAGCCCGGCGGGGCGGGCCAGCCGGCAGCCTCCGCGCGACCCAGCGCCTCCGCAGAGCCGGCCATCCGCGCCGACGACCGCTTCAGCACCTCGACGGCGTCGCTCACCTCCACGACGATCGCGCCGGCGGCGCCGCTGCCCCCGACGAACGACCCGCGTCCCACCGTGCAGCAGGTCCTGGCCGGGCGCGGCTCGCGCGTGGCCGCGTCCGACTCGCCTCTCGCCGAGCTCGACAACACCGGACCGGGCGCGAGCGGCAGCGCGACGCAGTCGACCGTCGACGCCCTCCCGCCCCGCGAGTCGTCGAAGGCCTGACCCGGCCCGCCTCCGGCACGGCCCGACGGCTCGGTCGCGGGCGCATCCGGTAGCCTGGTCGAGGCCGCCCCCGTAGCTCAGCGGATAGAGCAGGAGCCTTCTAATCTCTTGGTCGCAGGTTCGATTCCTGCCGGGGGCACCGAGCGCCGGCCGCGCTCCGTCCTGCGGGATGTCGAGTGCGCCGGGCCGCGTGAGCCGGCCCGCGTGAGCTCAGGAGACGAGGGCGACGATCCCCACGATCGCCGACACCACGGCGAGCAGCAGCGAGATGCCGATGAGCACGGCGTGCACGACGAGGAATCGGGTAGGACGGCCCGAGGCATCCCTGGCCCGCGGATCGCGGTTGACCCGCTTGAGGAACTGGGGCCAGACGACGAGGTTCCACGCGGCGTTCACGAACAGCAGGACGGCGAGGGTCACGATCACCCCTCGAGTCTAGGAGCGCGGCGCATCCGGATGCCCCGGCCGGGGCGTCGGAGGCACCCGACTAGACTTCGAGCATGAGTTCTCTGTCCGACCGTCTCGTCTGGATCGACTGCGAGATGACGGGACTCGATCTCGAGATCGACGAGCTCGTCGAGGTCGCGGTCGTCGTCACCGACTTCGACCTGAACCTCGTCGACCCCGGCTTCAGCATCGTCATCAAGCCCGACGCCTCCGCCCTGGAGAACATGGGCGACTTCGTGCGGAACATGCACGAGACGAGCGGGCTGGCGGCCGAGATCCCGAACGGCGTCAGCCTCGCCGACGCCGAGTACCAGGTGCTCGAGTACATCCTGAAGCACGTGCCGGCGGAGCAGACCGCGCCCCTGGCCGGGAACACGATCGGCACCGACCGGTCCTTCCTCGCGAAGTACATGCCCCGCGTCGACGGCCACCTGCACTACCGCAGCATCGACGTGTCGAGCATCAAGGAGCTGTCACGTCGCTGGTTCCCGCGGGTGTACTTCAACGCCCCGGAGAAGGCGGGCGGGCACCGGGCGCTGGCCGACATCCTCGAGTCGATCCGCGAGCTGCAGTACTACCGCAAGGCGGTCTTCGTCGCGGAGCCCGGACCGACCTCGGCCGAGCTCAAGGACGTCGCCGCGGACGTGGTGCGCGAATTCTCCGGTCACATGTAATAAGATGATTTGTCGTTGCCCCTCGGGGCAGCGACCATGGTGGGTATAGCTCAGTTGGTAGAGCGCTGGCTTGTGGTGCCGGATGTCGCGGGTTCGAGTCCCGTTACTCACCCCATGATCGACCTGAGTGCCGAGGAGTTCGAGCAGCTCGTCGCGGATGAGCTCGACGAGTTGCCCGACGACATGCTCGACGGCCTCGACAACGTCGTGTTCGTCGTCGAAGACCGCCCGGAGAACGGCTCTCTCGACCTCCTCGGTCTGTACGACGGCGTCGCCGTGACGGAGCGCGGCCAGTACGGGTTCGGTGAGATGCCCGATCGCATCACCCTGTTCCGCGAGCCGCTCCTGTCGATCTGCGACTCGGTCGACGAGCTGCGCGATCAGGTGCACGTGACCCTCGTCCACGAGATCGCCCACTTCTACGGCATCGACGACGCGAAGCTGCACGAGCTGGGCTGGGGGTGACGTTCTGCTCGGCTGTCGCACCGCCGACCGAGCCGCTCACGGCGTGCTGACGGCGTGCTGACGGATGCTCCGCCTAGCCTGGGAGGCATGGCAGGGAGCGCGGGTCGCAAGGCGATCAGGGTGGTCGTCGTGGTGCTGGGCGCCGTCCTCATCCTCGCGGTGGGCGTGTACGGCCCCGCCACGCTGGTCGGTCCGCTGCCGACCGCGCAGGCGAGCACCGTCGATCCCTCGTCCGAGGTGTCGCCCACCGGGCTGCCCGCCATGCCCGCCGAAGGGGCGAGCGCCGTCATCGGCGCCGACGCCACGGCCCCGCTCGCGGTCGGAGGTGTGCCCGATGCCGTCCCGCTCGGCGGGAGCGCGAAGGTCATCACCGCGCTCGTCGTGCTCGACGCGAAGCCCCTCGCCGCGGGGGAGCAGGGGCCGGCCATCACGATCAGTCGCGAGGACTACGACGGCTTCCTCGGGTACATCAGCGAGAGCAGCCGCGCGGTGCCCATGATCGCCGGTGAGCAGTGGTCTCAGCGCGACGTGCTGATCGCGATGCTCCTCGGCTCGAGCAATGCGCACTCCGACGCTCTCGCCCGGTGGGCGTTCGGCTCGATCGACGGATACCTGGCGGCGGCGAGGACGTGGCTGGCCGAGAAGGAGCTGTCGAGCGTCCAGCTGGTCGACGCGACCGGGCTGGACCAAGGCGACGTCGGGTCCGCTTCGGATCTGGCCCGGATCAGCGCTCTGGCCTTCGCCGATCCCGCGATCAGCGAGGTGATGGCGCTGCCGGACGCGACGGTCAGCGGCAAGCGTCTCGTCGGGAACCTGGCCGTGCATGCATCCGATCTCGGTTTCCGGGGTCTGTCGCTGAGCTACACCGACCAGGCCGGTCTGTGCTTCCTCTTCGCCCTCGACGTCACTCCCGCCGACGGCGGCGACAAGGTCACCCTCTACGGCGCCTTCCTGCGCGAGCCCGACTGGGACACCCTCAACGCCGACCTCGCGACGTTGTCCAGCTCGGCCTCGACGACCCTCACGAAGACCGCGATCGTCACGAAGGGTCAGACGTTCGCCACGTACACGACACCCTGGGGCGAGACGGCGAACGCCGTCGCCATGGGCACCGAGTCGCGGATGCTGTGGACGACAGCACCTCTGGCCTACAAGGTCGACGTGCAGCCGCTCACCAGCGGCTCGGCGGGCCAGCAGGTCGGCACGGTGACGGTCGACACCCCCGACGGCACCATCACGGTTCTGCTTCAGCTCGACGGCCGCCTCGCCGAGCCCGGCCCGCTCTGGCGCCTGACCCACCCCGTCCCCCTCATCACCACCTTCCTCGACTCCCGCTTCTCCTGAGGTCGCTCCGCCACCGGCGCCGCACCTCCTCCGCCCCACCCGGAGCCGACTCCGGACTTCCGACGCGACACGCCGGCAGGAGTCCGGAGTCAGCTCCGATGGAGCTGAATCTCCGGAGTTGGCTTGGAGGACACGGGGAGGGGCGGCGCGGGCGGCGGTGCGTGGCGGCGGAGGGTGGCCGTCGAAAGGTCGCGTCAGAGCGCACATGCGGCGTCTATCGCGCCATGCGGCGGCTGACGGTACCTTTCGACGCTCACTCCGTCGGACGGCGTTCGAGGTGAGCTCGCCGCCTCCCACCGAGTGGCGAGAACACGCCCCTTGAACGGCGCGGGAAGGGCGCCTTCCCGCGTGTCGACGCGCTCGGCACGCCGCGGGGCGGGGTCAGAGGGAGCGGGCGGCGGCGCGGCCGGCGGTGCGGCCCGAGAAGAGGCAGCCGCCGAGGAAGGTGCCCTCGAGGGAGCGGTAGCCGTGCATGCCGCCGCCGCCGAAGCCGCTGGCCTCGCCCGCGGCGTAGAGGCCCGGCACGGGGGCCCCGGAGGCGGACAGCGCCTGACCCGTGAGGTCGGTCTCGATGCCGCCGAGCGTCTTCCGCGTGAGCACCCGCAGTCGCACGGCGATGAGCGGCCCGGCCGCCGGGTCCTGGAGGCGGTGCGGTGACGCCACGCGGATGAGCCGGTCGCCCAGGTACTTGCGTGCCCCGCGCAGGGCGGTGATCTGCGCATCCTTGGTGAAGTCGTTCGCCATCTCCCGATCGCGCGCCTCCACTTCCGCCACGACGGCCTCGGCCGAGAGGGGCCCGGACGGCTCCAGCGCCTGCATGCCCTTCACCAGCTCCGACAGGGAGTCGGCCACGACGAAGTCGCTGCCGCGGTCCTTGAAGGCCTCCACGGGACCGGGGGCGCCCGGACGGACCCGCTGGGCCAGGAGCCCGAGGTCGCGGCCGGTCAGGTCGGGGTTCTGCTCGCTGCCGGAGAGCGCGAACTCCTTCTCGATGATCTTCTGGGTGAGCACGAACCAGCTGTGGTCGTAACCGGTGGCGAGGATGTGCTCCAGCGTGGCCAGCGTGTCGAACCCGGGGAAGAGGGGCACAGGGAGGCGGCGGCCGGTCGCGTCCAGCCACAGCGACGACGGGCCGGGGAGGATGCGGATGCCGTGCCGCGCCCAGACGGGGGAGTGGTTCTCGATGCCCTCCGTGTAGTGCCACATCCGGTCGCCGTTGATGAGGTGGGCGCCGGCATCGGAGGCGATGCCGAGCATCCGGCCGTCGACATGGGCGGGGACACCCGACAGCATGCGCTCCGGCGGCGTTCCGAGGCGCGGGGGCCACATCCGCCGGACCAGGTCGTGGTCTCCGCCGATCCCACCCGACGCGACCACGACCGCCCCCGCGGTGAGGGTGAACTCGTCGACCACCTCGCGCGAGCTCGCCTCGCCGCGCGACACGGGGGACGGGGCGAGGACGGACCCGTGCACTCCCACGACCGTGCCGTCGGCGGTCACGAGCTCGTCGACGCGGTGCCGGAACCGCAGCTTCAGGCGGCCCTCCCGCTCGGCCTGGAGCGCCTTCTCGGCGAAGGGCTCGACGATCCCCGGGCCGGTGCCCCACGTGATGTGGAAGCGCGGCACCGAGTTGCCGTGTGAGCGCGCGGTCCCGCCCCCGCGCTCGGCCCAGCCGACCACGGGGAAGAACGACACCCCGAGCGACCTCAGCCACGCTCGCTTCTCGCCCGCGGCGAAGTCGAGGTACGCCTCCGCCCACAGTCGCGGCCAGGCATCCTCCGGGCGGTCGAAGCCGGCCGATCCGAACCAGTCCTGTCGAGCGAGCTCGAGCGAGTCGCGCACGCGCATGCGGCGCTGCTCCGGGCTGTCGACGAGGAAGAGACCGCCGAACGACCACCACGCCTGGCCACCGAGCGAGGCGCGGGGCTCCTGGTCGACGATCGTGACCCGGCGCCCGGCGTCGAGCGCCTCGCACGCCGCCACGAGGCCGGACAGGCCGGCGCCCACGATCACGACATCGGTCGAGCTGGTCGAACCCATGAGCGCTCCTTCGCGTCTCGTCGTCTGCGCGGCCGTGGCGGCCGCGGTCTCACTCCTCGAACGTGTTCACCATGGCATGCGCGGCGCGTTCGAGATAGTCCCAGAGCATCTGCTCGTCGAGCGGAGGCAGGGCCAGCGAGTCGACGGCGACCCGCATGTGCGCGAGCCAGCGGTCGCGCGCATCCGGGTTCACCTTGAACGGCATGTGCCGCATGCGCAGACGCGGATGCCCGCGCTGCTCGCTGTAGGTGCCCGGCCCGCCCCAGTACTGCTCGAGGAACATCGTCAGGCGCGTGATCGCACCCTCCATGTCGTCGGGCGGATACATCGGCGCCAGGACGGGGTCGTCGGCGACGCCGCGATAGAACTCGCGGACGAGCCGCTCGAACGTCTCGTGTCCGCCGACCTGGTCGAAGAACGATCGCCCGGGGAGGGCGGGGACGTCGCTCACGTGGCATCGCCTCCGGTGTCTGCGCTGCTGCCCTTTCCGGGCTTGGACGGCCGTCGCGACCCGCGCGGCGCGCGCGGCGCGCGGGTCGTCGACGGGCCTGCGGCGGCCGCGTCACCGCCCGCCGGGACGGGCATGGTCTTCGGCGGATGGGCACCCCGGACGCTCGTCGCCTCCTCGAACCCCGACAGCACGACCGTGTTGAGCGACGGCAGCGTGATGCCCATGGCGTCGAGCGCGCTCTTCAACCGGGCGCGCAGCTCCCGCGCCACGTCGTCCTTCGCCGTGCTCCTCGTCTTCACGACCAGGCGGATCACCAGGGCCTCCGCCGAGATCGACTCCAGCCCCCAGATCTCCGGGCGCTCGAGGATGCGCGAGCGCCACTTGGCGCTCTCCGACATGTCGACGGCCACCTGGAGCATCCGGTCCTGCACCGCGTCGAGGTCGCTGTCGTAGGGCACGGCGAGGTCGATGATGACCCGGGACCAGCCCTGCGACATGTTGCCCACCCGCAGGATCTCGCCGTTGCGGACGAACCACAGGGTGCCGTTCACGTCGCGCACCGTGGTGATGCGGATGCCGACCCGCTCCACGACGCCGGTGGCCGGCCCGAGGTCGACGACGTCGCCGACCCCGAGCTGGTCCTCGAAGACCATGAAGAGACCGTTCAGCACGTCCTTCACGATGTTCTGCGCACCGAACCCGAGCCCGGCGCCGAGGGCGGCGGTGAGCAGGGCGAGCGACCCGAGGATGTTGGGGTCGATCGTCGTCACGATCCACACGACCGCGACGACCACCACCGTCACGTTGATGACGTTGGTGAGCACCGTCCCGATCGTCCGCGTGCGCTGCACCACCCGCACCGCGGCGAGCGGCGACGCCTGCGCCTGCAGCGCCTGCGTGTCGGTGACGTTCTGCTTCCGCTTGACGCCCCGGACGACCTGGTCGACCAGACGACGCACGAGCGAGAGCAGGATGAGGCGACCGATCACCGCCACCACGAGGATCAGCAGGATCGTCAGCGGGATGCGCCAGGTCTCGAGGAAGGTCCCGACACCGCTCCAGAAGGAGTCCCACGTCATAGGCCGCTCCTACCGGGCGTCGCGGGCCTGCGCGGCCAGTGCCCGTTCGACTCCGGCGAGGTTCTCGATCAGGATGCGGCGCAGCGCCGGCGGCTCGGGGTTCTTGTCGAGCCAGGCGAGCGTCGCGTCGCGGAGCGCCGTGTTCGCGAGCGGCGCGGGGTAGAGCCCGTTGATCACCGACGCCGCGATGGCGTAGCTCCGGGTCTCCCAGATCCGCTGCAGCGCCTCGAAGTAGGGCGCGACGAGCGGCTCGAGCACCGACGGATCGGCGGCGCGCTGGTAGCCGAGGCCCGTGGCGCGCACGATCGCGTTCGGGGCGGTGTCGACGTCGACGAGCGACGCGAACGCCGCCTCCTTCGCGGTGACGGTGGGGATCGCGGCACGGGCGTGCGCGGCCGACTGCTGACCGGATGCGGTGTTGTCGGCGTCGAGCGTGGCCTGGATCTCGTCGGCCCCGGCCTTGCCTCCGGCGACGAGGGCGATGAGCAGCTCCCAACGCAGGTCGGTGTCGATGTCGAGTCCGTCGAGCTCGACGGTGCCGTCGAGCAGGTGCGAGACGTTCTCGAGCTGCTCCTCGGTGCCGGCGAGCGCCGCGAAGACCTTGACGAACTGGAACTGGGCGTCCGACCCGGACTCGGCGGCCAGGGCGAGCTTCCACAGCGAGGTGGCGGCCATGGCGACCGTCTCGTCGCGCACCTCGGGCGCGACGTACTGCGTGGCCGTGAGCACGAGCTGACCCAGGACCGTGCGGATGGTCGTCGACTCCGTCTCGGTCGCGATGTTGCCGAGCACGAGCCGGACGAAGTCGCGGCCGCGGGTCTCGGCGTCGCGGGTGGAGTCCCAGACCGAGCCCCAGACCAGCGAGCGGGCGAGCGGGTCCTCGATCGACGCGAGGTGCTCGATGGCGACGTCGAGCGACGCCTCGTCGAGCCTGATCTTCGCGTACGCGAGGTCGTCGTCGTTCAGGAGCACCAGGTCCGGACGCTCCATGCCGACGAACTGCGGGACCTCGGTCCGCTCGCCGTCGACGTCGAGCTCCTCGCGGTGGGTGCGGACGAGCGTGCCGTCCTGCAGCGAGTAGAAGCCGATCGCGAGACGGTGCGGGCGGATCGTCGGGTAGTCGGCCGGGGCCTCCTGCAGCACGGCGAACGAGGTGAAGCGCTGGTCGGTGTCGACCGAGAACTCCGGACGGAGCGTGTTGACGCCCGCGGTCTCGAGCCAGAGCTTCGACCAGGAGGCGAGGTCGCGCCCGCTCGTGGCCTCGAGCTCGACGAGGAGGTCGTTCAGCACGGTGTTCGAGAACTGGTGCTTGTTCACGTACGCGGCGACGCCGGCCATGAACTCCTTCTGCCCGACCCAGGCGACGAGCTGCTTGAGCACGGAGGCGCCCTTGGCGTAGGTGATGCCGTCGAAGTTGACCTGGACGTCCTCGAGGTCGTTGATCGTGGCGACGATCGGGTGGGTCGAGGGCAGCTGGTCCTGGCGGTACGCCCAGCTCTTCTCCATGGCGGCGAAGGTGGTCCAGGCCTCCTTCCACTCCGTGGCCTCGGCGGTCGCCAGCGTCGACATGTACTCGGCGAACGACTCGTTCAGCCACAGGTCGTTCCACCAGCGCATGGTGACGAGGTCGCCGAACCACATGTGCGCGAGCTCGTGGAGGATGGTGACGACGCGGCGCTCGCGCACCGCATCCGTCACCTTGGAGCGGAAGACGTAGGTCTCGGTGAAGGTGACCGCACCCGCGTTCTCCATGGCGCCCGCGTTGAACTCGGGCACGAAGAGCTGGTCGTACTTCGCGAAGGGGTACGGGAAGTCGTACTGCTCCTCGTAGAACGCGAAGCCCTCGCGGGTCTTCTCGAAGATGTAGTCCGCGTCCATGTACTGGGCGAGGGAGGCGCGGCTGAACACGCCGAGCGGGATGGTCCGGCCGTCGGCGCTGGTGAGCTCGCTGCGCTCCACGATGTACGGGCCGGCGACGAGCGCAGTGATGTACGAGGAGATGCGCGGCGTCGGCTCGAACGTCCAGGTGGCGGTCGAGTCGGGACCGGGCACGGGCTCGGGCGTGGGGGAGTTGGAGACGACCTCCCAGTAGTCGGGCGCCGTCACGGTGAAGGTGAACTCCGCCTTGAGGTCGGGCTGCTCGAACACGGCGAACATGCGCCGCGAGTCGGGGACCTCGAACTGCGAGTACAGGTAGACCTCGTCGTCGACGGGGTCGACGAAGCGGTGCAGGCCCTCACCGGTGTTCGTGTAGATCATGTCGGCGTCGACGACGAGCTCGTTGTCGGCCGCCAGACCGTCGAGCTGGATGCGCACGCCGTCCGCGACGACGGCCGGGTCGAGGGATCGGCCGTTGAGCGTCACGCCGTGGACCGCGCGGGTGATCGCGTCGATGAACGTCGAGGCCCCCTCGCGGGCGCTGAACCGGACGGTGGTGGTGCTGCGGAACGTCTCGGGCGAGGTGGTGAGGTCGAGCACCACGTCGTAGCTCCTCACCTCCAGCAGCTCGGCTCGCTCTCGGGCTTCGTCGCGGGTGAGGTTCTCGCCAGGCACTTGGTCGCACACTCCTTGTACTTGCTGGATGCGGTGGGCGTCGACGGACACGGGATCGCCGCGCCATCGCCGCCCAGCCTAGTGCGAGGATGAGTGGGTGACCTCTGAGAACACCGCTCCCGTTGCGACCGGAACCACCGCGGTCGAATTCTGGTTCGACCCCTCCTGCCCCTGGGCGTGGATGACCTCCCGCTGGGTCGACGAGGTCGCCCCTCATCGCGACCTCGACGTCACCTGGAACATCATGAGCCTGGCCGTGCTCAACGAGGACAAGGACGTGTCCGAGTCCTACCGCGCGTTCTTCCCCCGAGCGCTGCGGTACACCCGCCTCGTCGCCGCCGCGAAGGAGCTGCACGGGCAGCAGATCGTGAAGCCGCTCTACGACGCGCTCGGCACGCGCATCCACCCGGGTGGCTCGACCGACGCCGACGCCGTGATCGCCGGAGCGCTCGAGGAGGTCGGGCTCCCGGCCGACTTCGCCCGCTACGCCGACACCGACGAGTACGACGAGCCCATGCGCGCCTCGCACTTCGCGGCCATCGAGCGCGTCGGCAACGACGTGGGCACGCCGGTCATCGCCGTGAACGGCACCGCGTTCTTCGGCCCCGTGATCAGCCCGACGCCCCGCGGCGAGCAGGCGCTCACCCTGTGGGACGGCGTCGTGGCCGCCGCCTCGTTCGACGGCTTCTTCGAGCTCAAGCGCTCGCGCACTCGCGACCCGCAGTTCGACTGAGCGCGAGGGCGTCCCGGATGCGCGTCGGGATCGTCGGCGTCGGCCGCATGGGCGGACCGATCGCGCGAGCCCTGCACCGCGCCGAGGATGCGGACCTGATCGCCCTCGACGTCGATCCCGTCGCGCTCGCGGGGCTCCCCGAGGGTCTCCGGGCGACGACGGAGGCGCGGGACCTCTCCGATCTCGACGTCCTCGTCACCGTCCTCCCCGGGCCGGCGGAGGTCGCCGGGGCCCTGGGCGGCGACGGGTCGCTGCTCGAGGCCGTCCGACCGGGCGGTGTCTGGCTCGACCTGACGAGCAACGACCCGGGCGTGGCGACCGAGGTCGCCGGGCGTGCTGCAGCGCGAGGGATCGCGTCGGTGGCCGCGCCGATGAGCGGCGGGCCGGCCGAGGCGCGGTCGGGGTCGCTCGACTTCGTCGTGGCCGGCGACCCGGAGGCCGTCGGGCGCATCGCCCCTCTCCTGCGGCGGCTCGGAGCCGGCGGCGAGCTCCGGAGAGCGGGCGCCGACGTCGCCGCCGCGCACGTCGTGAAGCTCCTCGGCAACGCGCTCTGGTTCGCGCAGGCCCTCGCCACGACGGAGGCGCTGCTGGTGGCGCGGTCCGCCGGTCTGGATCCCGAGGCGGTCGCGGCGCTGCTGCGCACCGGCCCCGGGGCGAGCCGGTTCCTCGATCGCGAGGTCGACCACGTCCTGGCCGGAGATCTCATGCCCGAGTTCGGGATCGACCGGGTGGTCGACGAGCTGCGCTCCGTCGCCGCCCTCGCGGACGCGGGGCAGGTCGAGGCGAGCGTGCTGGATGCGAGCCTGCGGGTGCACGTCGCGGCGCTGGACCGCTACGGGCCCGCGCTCGGCGAGATGCTCGGCGCGCGGCTGGTGGAGGAGAGGTCCGGCGGACCGCTGGCGCGTCCACCGTTCGAGCCGGCGCCGCCCGCGGAGGGGTGAGGGAGCCCGACGGCTCTACTCCGGGTCGCGGCGCGTTCCCGAGGGTCGGGCTCCGACGCCGAGGAGGGAGAGGAGCACGGCCGCGAGCACGAGCGCCAGAACTGCGGCGCCGATCCCGCCCGTGAGCACGGCCACCACGACGTCGATCCACGGCTCACCGCCGAGCGCGGCTCGTGCGGCGGCGACGGCGGCACCGACGATCGCCGCGGCGGCGACGAGGCCCCAGACGGCGGCGGCGAGTCGCGGATCCGCGAGAGGCACGGTCCGGGCCGGGCGCCGGCGGAGCCACAGCGTCGCCCAGATCACGATCCCCAGGAGTCCCAGCACCGAGCTCGCGTACTGCACCCACGATGCCCAGGCAACGTGAAGGGGCCCATCGGCGTCGAGGACGGGCAGCAGACGCGCGCCGAGTCGTCCGACGTGGCTGAACGCATCCCACACCACATGGGTGACGACACCGATCTCGATCGCGGCCAGGAGCAGCACCGCACCCGACGCCTGTCGTGGCAGGGAGTCGAGACCATCCCGCCAGGTCCCCGACCAGTCCTCGGGCAGTCGGCCCGCGATCGCGGCGGGCATCAGCACGCGTGCCCACGGACGCAGCAGCACGCGCCACGCCAGGACGAGGAGGAGTCCGAGGGCGAGGCCGGTGAGCGGGAAGAAGGGCGCCTGGTGGGTGAGGGAGTACCCGTGGCCGCCGGGAAGGAAGATCGGCAGGTCCGGCGCCATCGCGCCCGCGGCGACGCCGACGGCGGGCAGCGGCGTCCGGGCGAACGGGATCGCCACGACGGCGTGACTCGGCGTGAACGGCACGGGTGGAGCGTAGCGGACCGGAATACGATGCCAGGAAGGTCGATGGAGATCTGAAGGAGAGCCATGATGCGCAGCCCGTACGCCGACGAGGTCATCCCCGACGTCAGCGTGTTCGACTTCCTGTTCGCGGACCTGTCGGAGGACGACGCCGGCCGGGTCGCGCTCATCGACGGCGTCAGCGGCGGTGAGACCACGTTCGGTGAGCTCAGAGCGCGCATCGAGGCGTTCGCCGGCGCACTGGCGGCGAGAGGCATCGGCCCCGGCGACGTCGTGGCGCTCCACTCGCCGAACGTGCCCGCCTTCGTGATCGCGTTCCACGGCATCCTGCGCAGCGGTGCCACGGCCACCACCGTGAACGCCCTCTACACGACCGCCGAGGTGGCTCGGCAGCTCGAGGACTCGGGAGCGACGATGCTCGTCACGGTCGGTCCGCTGCTGCCCCAGTCGGGCCCCGCGGCGGAGGAGGCGGGGATCCCCGCGGATCGGGTGATCGTCCTCGACGGAGCCGACGGGCATCCGTCCCTCGCGGAACTCCTCGCGGAGCGGGCCGCCGCACCGTCGGTCCGGATCGACCCGGCGACCCACGTCGCCGTGATGCCCTACTCCTCCGGCACCACGGGCTTCCCGAAGGGCGTCCGGCTCAGCCACCGAAACCTCGTCGCGAACGTCGTGCAGTGCACCCCGGTGCTCGACGTCGAGTCGGACGACGTCGTCCTCGCCGTGCTGCCGTTCTTCCACATCTACGGCATGACCGTCCTGCTCGACCTCGCACTGTCCCGGCGCGCTCGCCTCGTGACGATGCCCCGCTTCGACCTGGCGGAGTTCCTGCGGATCATCCAGGACCACCGCTGCACCTACCTGTTCATCGCGCCGCCCATCGCGGTCGCCCTGGCGAAGCATCCGCTCGTCGAGGAGTACGACCTCTCGAGCGCGCGGGCCCTGCTCTCCGGGGCGGCGCCTCTCGACGAGAAGCTGGCGGGCGCGGTCGCCGAGCGTCTCGGCGTGCGCGTGCGTCAGGGGTACGGCATGAGCGAGCTGAGCCCGGTCTCCCACGTCATCCCGCCCGAGCGGGACGACCTCTCGCTCGGAGGCATCGGCGTGCCGATCGCGAACGTGGAGTGCCGCCTGGTGGACCTCGAGACCGGCGAGGACATCGACACCCCGTCGGAGGGCGAGAGCCGACCAGGTGAGCTCGCCGTGCGAGGCCCCAACGTCATGCTCGGCTACCTCGGCCACGACGACGACACCGCGCGCACGATCGACGCGGAGGGCTTCCTCCACACCGGCGACGTGGCCGTCGTGCTCGCGGACGGCTCGTTCCGGATCGTCGACCGGGTCAAGGAGCTCATCAAGTACCACGGGTACCAGGTCGCCCCGGCCGAGCTGGAGGCCGTGCTGCTCGCCCATCCCTCGATCGCCGACGCCGCCGTGATCGGGGTGCCGGATGCGGACGGGCAGGAGATCCCGAAGGCGTTCGTCGTGCGGGCGGCCGGTCACGACGACCTCGACGAGGCCGCGGTGATGGCGCACGTGGCCGGTCTCGTGGCGCCGCACAAGAAGGTGCGCGCGGTGGAGTTCATCGAGGTGGTGCCCAAGTCGACGTCGGGCAAGATCCTCCGGAAGGACCTCCGAGCCGCGCAATAAGCTGGTGCCATGCGCATCCACCTCGGCACCGACCACGCCGGCCTCGAGTTCAGCAGGACCATCAACGACCACCTCACCGCCGCCGGTCACGAGGTCGTCGACCACGGTCCCACCGAGTACGACCCCATCGACGACTACCCGTCGTTCTGCATCAACGCCGCGCAGGCCACCGTGAACGACCAGCGTGCCGGCGTCGCGGCGCTCGGCGTCGTGTTCGGCGGATCGGGCAACGGGGAGCAGATCGCCGCCAACAAGGTGCAGGGTGCCCGCGCGGCGCTGGTCTGGAGCGAGGCCACGGCGCTGCTCGCCCGTCAGCACAACGATGCGAACGTGATCTCGATCGGCGCTCGTCAGCACACCGTGGAGGAGGCGCTCCACTTCGTCGACCTGTTCCTCGCCGAGCCCTTCAGCTTCGAGGAGCGCCATGTGCGCCGCATCGCGCAGCTGGCCGAGTACGAGGCCACCGGCGAGATCGCCGGGAAGGTCATCGAGAAGTAGCGCATGCCCGAGGGTCATTCCGTCCATCGCATCGCTCGTCAGTTCGCCAAGAACTTCGTCGGTCACCGTGTGACCGCGTCGTCGCCCCAGGGCCGGTTCGCCGCGGGCGCCGCGCTCCTCGACGGTCACACGATGGTCGAGGCGAAGGCCGTGGGCAAGCAGATGTTCCTCCGCTTCGACGACGACCGCTGGCTGCGCGTGCACCTGGGCATGTACGGGGCGTGGGACTTCGCCGGCGACATCTCCACGGATGCGACGATTCGCTCCGCGTCGGGCCGGATGGGTCAGACGAACCAGCGCGGAACCGACCCGACCGACGACGAGGGGACCGACCTCGACGACGTGGCGGGGGAGGACTCGGTGTCGAGCATCGGAGCGCCGCGCCGGTCGCGCTTCCGGATGGCCGAGAGCGAGTCGGCCGGGGCGGAGTACGAGACCTGGCCGCCCGAGCCGGTGGGACAGGTGCGCGTGCGGCTCCTCACCGACACCGCGGTGGCCGACCTCCGTGGGCCCACCGCGTGCGAGGTGCTCGATCCGCCGCAGGTCGAGGCCGTGCTCGCCAAGCTCGGGCCCGATCCGCTGGTCGACGACCTCGACGAGGGCGAGCGGCGCTTCGTCGAGACGGCTTCGCGGAAGCCCACACCGATCGGCCTGCTCCTCATGGACCAGTCGGTCGTCAGCGGCATCGGCAACGTCTACCGCGCGGAGCTGCTGTTCCGGGCTCGTCTCGACCCGCACACGCCCGGTCGGGCGGTGCCCGCGGACGTTCTGCGGGAGCTCTGGCGCGACTGGGTCCACCTGCTCGACATCGGCGTGCGCACGGGGCAGATGCTCACCATCGACGATCTGACGGGCGAGGCGCTCGCCCAGGCGATGGCGAACCGCGCCGACCGCCACTGGGTCTACAAGAGAGAGGGACTGCCGTGCCGGATCTGCGGCACGAACATCGTGCTCGAGGAGATGGGCGCCCGCAAGCTCTACTGGTGCCCCACGGACCAGGTGTGATCGCGTGAGGGAGAACCCGAGCTTCGCGCTCACCGACCGCAGCGAGATCGCCCGACTCGTGCGCGAGCATCCGTGGGCGACCATGGTCAGCCACACCGACGACGGTCTGGTCGTCTCGCACTACCCGTTCCTCCTCGAGGAGACCCCGGGGGCCGGATCGGGCGACGATCTGGTGCTCGTCACGCACGTGGGACGCCCCGACGAGCGCCTCCATGAGCTGGGGGAGCACGAGATCGTCGTGATCGTGCAGGGTCCGCACGGCTACATCTCCTCGGGCTGGTACGGCGACACCCCCTCGGTGCCCACCTGGAACCACGTCACCGCGCACCTCTACGGCACGCCGGAGATCCTCTCGGCCGCCGAGAACCTCGAGGTGCTCGAGCGACTCGTCGAGCACTTCGAGCGGGAGCAGGCGTCGCCGCGACTGATGCGCGGCACCCTGGCCGACTCGGAGTACGCCGACCGCATCAGCGCCGGCACCGTCGGCTTCCGTCTGCGGGTGACCCGGGTCGTGGCGAAGGCGAAGCTGAGCCAGAACAAGCCCGACGAGGTCGTCCGGACCGTGCTCGCCGAGCTGGAGGGCGACGGGCCCTACGCGCAGCCGGCGCTCGCGGCCGAGATGCGCCGCGCGCATGAGCGCCTCCGCGGAGGGGATCCCGCGTGACCGACACGACGCTGCTGCGTGGCGCACGGTTGCTCGGTGCCGAGGCGCCGGTCGACGTCGAGGTCTCCGAGGGGGTCATCACGAGGATCGTCGCCGCGGGCGACGGACACGGCGACGAGGTGCTCGAGGTGGACGGCGTCCTCCTCCCGGGCCTCTGGGACAACCACGTGCACCTGGGGCAGTGGGCCGCCTACTCCCGTCGGCTCGACGTGAGCGCTGCCGAGTCCCCGTTCGCCGCGGCGACCGCGATCGGAGAGGGACTGCGCTCGCGCCCGGTCGACGACGAGGGACCGTTCGTCGCGGTCGGCTTCCGCGACGCCCTGTGGACCGACGCGCCCGTCGCCGCCATCCTCGACGCGGTGGCCGGTGACGTCCCCGTCGTGGTCGTGAGCGCCGACCTCCACGCCGTCTGGCTCAGCACCGCGGCCCTCCGCCGATTCGGCGTCGAGGGCGACGGCCTCCTACGCGAGGAGGCCGCCTTCGCCGTGCATCGCACCCTCGACGACCTCGACGACGTCACGCTCGACCGCTGGGTCGCGCAGGCCGGACGCCGCGCCGCCGCGAGGGGCGTCGTCGGGGTCGTCGATCTCGAGATGACCTGGGGTCCTGGACACTGGCGCAGGCGGGCGGCCGAGGCGCCGCCGGCTCACCGCGTCGAGGTCGGCATCTACCCCCAGCACCTCGATCGCGCGATCGCGGAGGGTCTGCGGACGGGGGACGCCCTCGACGAGGACGGCCTCGTGACGGTCGGCCCCTTCAAGGTGATCACGGACGGCTCGCTCAACACCCGGACCGCCCACTGCGTCGACCCCTACCCCGGGCTGCACGGTGCGGGAGCGCGCGGGATGCAGACGGTGCCGCCGGACGAGCTCGTCGACCTCCTCACCCGGGCTCGCGCGGGCGGCCTGAGGGCCGCGGTGCACGCCATCGGCGACCGTGCCGGCACGATCGCGCTCGACGCCTTCGAGACGTCCGGGTGCGCGGGCTCGGTGGAGCACGCGCAGCTGCTCACCGCCTCCGACGTGCCGCGGTTCGCGGCGCTCGGCGTCACCGCCAGCGTCCAGCCCGAGCACGCCATGGACGATCGCGACGTGGCCGACCGGTACTGGTCCGGGCGGACCGAGCGGTCCTTCCCGCTCGCCTCCCTCGTGCGCTCGGGCGCTCGGCTCGCGCTGGGGTCCGACGCGCCCGTGGCTCCCCTCGACCCGTGGATCGCGATCGCGGCGGCCGTGACCCGTGCTCGCGACGGGCGCACCCCGTGGCACCCGGAGCAGGCGATCGACGTCGACGCGGCGCTCGCGGCCTCGGCCCGGGTGGGGCGCGTGCGGCCGCAGGCGGGCGACCCCGCCGACCTCGTCGTGGTCGCCGACGATCCCCGGGCCGCCGCGACCGATGCGACGGGCGACCGCCTGCGGGCGATGTCGGTGGCCCTCACCATGCTGGCGGGCCGTATCACCCACCGCGGATAGACCGCATCCGCCCTGGGACGGCGCCGGCAGGACGACGAAGGGCGTGCACCCATCGTGGATGCACGCCCTTCGGAGGGAGCGTCAGATCACTCCGAGATGTGCGCGAAGAGGAACCAGCGGTCCTTGTCGAGGCCGCGGGCGATCTCGATCGCGACGTCCTGGCTGGTCTGGTCGATCTCGTCGAGCTCCTTGACCGCGTTGTTCACGGCCGCGAGCGCGGTGTCGATCTGGTCGATGACCTGGGCGATGACCACGTCCGACTTGTGGAAGCCGGCGCTGAGGGGCTTCGCGGTGGTCTTCTCGGCCACGGTCTGGATGCGGGCGTCGACCGGGAGGCCGAGGGCGACGACGCGCTCCGCGGCGAGGTCGGCGTAGGCCTGCGCGTGGTCGACCACGTCGTCGAGCAGCTCGTGCACGCCGATGAAGTTCGCGCCGCGCACGTGCCAGTGCGCCTGCTTGCCGTTGACGGCGAGAGCCTGGAGCTCGATCACGACGGGGCTCAGGAACTGGGCGGCCGCCGCGGCGACGTCGGGGTTGGTGGTGCTCTTCGGGGTGACGATGACTTCGCTCATTGTTCGGTCCTTCCTTCGCGTAGGAACCACGCTACTCAGCGGAGAATTCCTCGCAAGCAAGCGAAGGCTCGGCTAAACCGTTCTGAGGGGAGGCTATCCTCGGGCCTTCCCGGCCAGCCGCTCCTCCGAGATCCTGCGGAAGTAGGCGTTGGAGTCGGGCAGGTAGAGGAAGACGATCGCGGCGATGGTGACGAGCACCGAGGCGATCGTGGTCCCGGGGGCCGTGGTCACCTGGGTCAGGGCCGAGCCCACGCCGATGACGCCCAGGATGGTCAGGGTGTACTTGGCCCACGTCCGCCCGCGCAGCACGTACACCGCGCACAGCGCGCGGAAGAGGGCCGCCACGATGAGGAGGATGCCGAACCCGATCGCGACGCCGGCCGTGGTCGCTGCCAGGTCGGGGTCGAGACCGGCGGCGAGCGTCGGCCCGAAGACCAGCACGAGCACGCCGTTGATCACCGCGATGAGCGCCTCGGTCAGCCACAGCCAGAACGCGGCCTTCGTCGACCACGGAGCGGCGATGATCGCAGGCTCTCCCGAGAACTCGGTGTCGTCGAAGTCGTCGCTGCGCAGGTGATCGGTCATCGGTCCTCCGGATCGTCCCATCCCTGCTGAGGGGTCTCGCAGGTCTCACGGAAAACATACTGGGAGGCGAGCTTGCGCTCGTGACTGGACCAGTCGATGGCGGGTCGCCGCTGCTCGACGGGCACGTATCCGAGCCGGTAGACGGCCATGAGCTCGAGCTCGGGCGGCACCCGCAGCAGCTCCTCGAGCAGCGCCCACTTGCCCGGCACCTCCATGGGGAACGACACGAACTGGATCCCCATCCCGAGCTCGACCGTCGTCAGCCAGACGTTCTCCATCGCCGCGCCCATGCTGAACACCGAGTAGAACGACGACAGCTCGCCCGGTCGGTACTCGCTGCGGTCGAGCATCACACCCAGGAGCAGCGGGGACCCGGCGACCAGCTTCCGGTTCTCCTCGCCGAGGGTCTGCGGCACGCGGAAGGTGTTCATCATCTTCTGGCCGCGGGGTGTGAACACCTGCTTCGTGAAGGGCTTCAGCGCGGCGGGGAGGCGGTCGAAGAGCATCCCGCTCCGCTTCTCGCGCATCTCCTCGGCGCTGAACCGGAAGTACGGCTTGTAGCGCTCGAAGAAGGTGCCGTTCGACATCGCCTCCGTCATGCTCGATCCGCTGATCTCGGCGACCCGCTCGATGGTGTCGCGGTTCTCCACGATCACGAACCGCCAGGGCTGGCTGTTGAGCTGGGACGGCGCTCGGCCGGCGACCTCCATCAGGAGGCGCTGATGCTCCGGGCGGACGGGGTCCGGCAGGAACGGGCCGTTGGTGGTCTTGCGGCGCCTGACGACGTCGAGGAAATCCATGCGGTGCTACCTCTTCCTCTTGTTCTCGATGTTCCCGTTCTCCCTCTCCCGGAGGGACGCGAGGAGCGCGCCGAGGAAGAAGGGCGCCGCGCTCAGCGCGATGCGCACGTGTCCGCGGGTGCGAGCGCTCACCGTCGGGATCGCGACGAGCGGGATCGCGGCCGGGAGCAGTGCCCAGCCGGCCCGGCTGCGACTCCAGACCAGCGAGCTCGCCGCGGCCGCCGCGAGCGTGCTCGTGCAGATGTACAGCGCGTGGTGCACCCAGTGCGCGCGGCCCGTGTGCACTCGGCCCGTGGCGACGGCGGTGCCCAGGGCGCAGTTCGCGGCGTAGCTCACCGTGGCGGCGATGAAGAGCGGATGCGCGCGGGCGCGGGTCTGCCGTCGCCGCGTCCGCGCGAGGGCCTCTCGCGGGATTCGGTGCTGACGCTCCTGGTGACGTTCCCGGTGCACGTGCCTCACCCTACGGGGTCCGGGCGGGTTCGCCCTGGGGGATGGACTCGCCCCCGGAAGGGTGGCATCGGCTCGACGCGAGTGCCAGACTCGGAGAGTGACGAATCCACAGGAACCCACGCCACCCCGCCGATCGGAGGAGGGTAGCACCCCCTCGGGAGACGCGGTGCCGCCGGTCCCGCCGATGCCCGACGGCATCGGGTCGGCGCCCGCGGCTCCGGCGCCCGAACTGCCGCCGTATCCGGGTGCCCCGGCGCCGTCCGGGCCAGTCGAGCCGTCCGAGCCGTCCGAGCCAGCCGAGCCGTCCGAGCCGGAAACGGGGCCGGAGGCCAGCGGTAAGGCCGAGCCGAGTGCCGCTGAGGATCCGACGCCCGCCGACGTGCCGGTGTCCGAGCCGCCCGTCTCCGAGCCGGCTGGCCGTGAGGACGCCCCCGAGGACGCCCCCGAGGACGCGATCGTGGTCGAGGATGTCGTCGCCGACAGCGACCCGGTCGCGCGTGACGAGGCGGTGACCGAGCGGATCACCGCGGAGGAGGCCGGCACCGACCCCGCGCCGCCGACAGCGCCGACCGCACCCTCCTTCTCGACGCCCCCGCCCACCACGCCGTACTCGAGCACTCCGGGCTCGGTCCCGCCCGCTCCGCCCGCGGTCGGCTACGGTTCGTCCGTGCCGGGGTCCGCGCCCACTCCTCCTCCTGCACCCGTTCCGCCCACCGCACCGGTGCCTCCGTCGGGTGGCTTCGGCTCGACGCCGCCCGGTGGCCCGGGTTACGGGTCGACGCCGCCCGGTGGCCCGGGTTACGGGTCGACGCCGCCCGGCGCTCCGCCGAGCTACGGGCAGCCGGTGAACGCCGGCGGGTACGGCGGGCAACCGCCTGCACCCTACGGTGCGCCGCCGGTGCCGCCAGGGGGCAGGTTCAACGGCTTCGGGCTCGCTGCGATGATCGTCGGCATCTTCGGGTTCCTGCTGGCGTTCGTGCCGTTCGCGGGCTGGGGAGGCGTGTTCTTCGGCGTGATCGGACTGATCCTGGGCATCGTCGGCCTGATCGTGAAGAACGTCCGCAGGACGATGGCCCTCATCGGGACGATCGTCTCCGGAGTGGCGATCATCGCCGCGATCGTGATGCAGGTGATCTACGTCAACGTGCTCGTCGTGGCGCCGATCAACGACGCGTTCGACGACTTCGACAACTACACCGTCACCCCGGCGCCGCTGCCGACCGATGAGGACGACCCGTTCACCTCGACGCCCGACCCCATCCCGTCCGACGACGTGATCACGGCCAAGTTCGGTCAGCAGGTCGAGTACGACGACGGGGTGACGATGACGGTCTCGACGCCGGCTCCGCTGACCCCGTCCGCTTCGACCGTCGGAGCGGACCAGGCCGCGAACATCGTCGTGACCATCACCATCACGAACGGCAGCAGCACCGAGCTCACCCCGTTCGTGCTGTCGACCGTCACCTCCAAGGGGACCGACGCGTCGCTGATCGCCGACCCCAGCCAGGACCTCGAGGTCCTCCCGCCGACCGACCCGATCGCGCCCGGCGCCTCCGTGACCTTCAAGGAGGCCTGGTCCGTCGCGGATCCGACCGACATCACCTACGACACCAGTCCCGGCTTCTCCTACCAGTCGACGGTCTTCACCTTCTGACCGGCGACAGCTGACCCGGAGACACCGAAGGGGGCGACCGCATCGCGCGGCCGCCCCCTTCGTGCGATCAGGACACAGGCGTCGGTGGCACCGCGCCGGCGCGCCGACGCCAGAGCCCGGCGTAGCCGAACAGCAGGGCGGCTCCGGCGGCGAAGGTCGTGACGATCAGGGTGTTCGTGTGCCCGTCGCGGGCCTGGTCGCAGGCGAGGTCGACGCGGAGCGACTCGATGTCGTTCTTGATGACCTGCGTGTTGAACGTCTCCATGGCCGGGTCGGAGCGGACCTCCTGGCCCCGGTGAACGGTGGGAGAGTCGAACCGCGAGGGCCCTGCGTTCGCGCACGTCGCCGTGGAGTACCCGCCGTCCGCGGAACCGGACTCGACCTCCACGGTGGGGGTGTGGAACCAGACGGCGACCACGACCGCGAAGGCGGCGACGACGAGGACCAGGTAGGCAGGGCGCTTCCAGCGTCCGCGGGGAGCGGGGCCAGAGGTCGGGCCTGCTGTCGGGCTCGGAGTGGTCATCGATCGTGATCCCTTCGACGCTTCTACTGAAAGTGGAACTACGGTCTCGGGATCAACACTAGGGAGGGGATGACGGGAATCGAACCCGCGTAATCAGTTTGGAAGACTGAGGCTCTACCATTGAGCTACATCCCCGTGCGGGCATACGCCCGGGCACCAGAACATCGTAGTACACGGCGTGGCATGCCGTAGACTTGCGGAGGCCATTTCGCCGGAGCACGTCGCAGTTCGTGAACCGGAGCGGGTCACCGGCCCGCTCATCCGGGCGACCGGGGCGTAGCTCAGCTTGGCTAGAGCGCCCGCTTTGGGAGCGGGAGGTCGCAGGTTCGAATCCTGTCGCCCCGACACGTTCACCACATCAGGCCCGTGGGCACCGCAGGCCGCCGGAAGATCCAGGAGACACCAATCGTGAAGAGCACGATCGAGAAGCTGAGCCCGACCCGGGTGAAGATCGCCATCTCGGTGACGCCCGAGGAGCTGAAGCCCAGCATCGACCACGCGTACGAGCACATCGGCGCGCAGATCCAGGTGCCCGGCTTCCGCAAGGGCAAGGTGCCGCCGCCCGTCATCAACCAGCGTGTCGGCAAGGAGGCCGTGCTCGAGCACGCCGTCAACGACGGCATCGACACGTTCTACCGCCAGGCCGTCTCCGAGAACGAGCTCCGCCCGCTCGGCCGTCCGCAGGCCGACATCGTCGAGTGGCCGAAGGCCGCCGACTTCTCCGGCGACCTCGAGCTCGCGATCGAGGTCGACGTGCGTCCCGAGATCGACCTCCCCGACTACGAGGGCCTCGCCGTCGAGGTCGAGCCGGTCGACGTGTCCGACGAGGACGTCGACGCCGAGCTCGAGCGCCTCCGCACCCGCTTCGGCACCCTCGTCACGGTCGACCGCCCGGCCAAGACCGGCGACTTCGCCCAGATCGACCTCGTCGCCACCGTCGACGACGTCGAGGTCGACACCGCCTCCAACATCTCCTACGAGATCGGCTCCGGCGAGCTCCTCGAGGGCATCGACGAGGCCCTCGACACCCTGACCGCGGGCGAGAGCACCACGTTCACCGCGCCCCTGCTCGGGGGCGAGTACGCCGGCCGCGACGCCGAGGTCAGCGTGACCCTCAACGCCGTCAAGGAGCGCGAGCTGCCGGAGGCGGACGACGACTTCGCGCAGATCGCGAGCGAGTTCGACACCCTCGACGAGCTGAAGACCAGCCTCAAGGAGCAGGTCGCGAGCCAGAAGGCCTTCGGCCAGGCGTCGGAGGCACGCACCAGGATCGTCGAGACCCTGCTCGAGCAGGTCGACGTGCCCGTGCCGCCGGCCCTCATCGAGGACGAGGTGCACCGTCACCTCGAGAGCGAGAACCGCCTCGAGGACGACACGCACCGCGCCGAGGTCACCGAGTCGAGCGAGAAGACCTTCCGCACGCAGATCCTGCTCGACGCGGTCGTCGACCGCGAGGAGGTCAAGGTCAGCCAGGACGAGCTTACCCAGTACCTCGTGCAGTCCTCCGCCCAGTACGGCATGGACCCGAACGAGTTCGTGAAGCTCCTCTCCGAGTCGAACCAGATCCCCGCCATGGTGGCCGAGGTCGCCCGCAACAAGGCGCTCGCGATCGTGCTCGACAAGGCGAAGGTCACCGACACCAACGGCAAGGCCGTCGACCTGTCCGAGTTCACGCAGCTGGCCCGCGAGACGGGTGGCGAGAACCTGCTCGACGCCGACGACGACCACGAGGGTCACGACCACGACCACGAGGGCCACTCGCACTGACGCCCTGCGCGCCCCGCGCATCCGGAGGGCCGTCCCGCACACCGCGGGGCGGCCCTCCGTCGTTCCCGCCCCGCCCCGCCCACCCCGGCTTTGTCCACCTTTCCGTCGCGTTTCGCCCGATTCGCGACGGAAAGGTGGACAAAGCCCGGGGAGGTGCGGGCGCACACGCTCTGCCGACGGCGAACAGGGGCCCGGGGAGGGGGCGGGCCCAGTAGATTCAGAGCACTGAAAGTGAATGGGAGCGACTACACATGGCCGATCAGGCTTTCCCCGTCAGCGTCTTCGACCGACTGCTCAAGGACCGCATCATCTGGCTCGGCTCCGAGGTGCGTGACGACAACGCGAACGAGATCTGCGCGAAGATCCTGCTGCTCGCTGCCGAGGACCCGAAGCGCGACATCTACCTCTACATCAACTCGCCCGGCGGCTCGATCACGGCCGGCATGGCGATCTACGACACCATGAAGTTCGTGCCGAACGACATCGTCACCGTCGGCATCGGCATGGCCGCCTCGATGGGGCAGTTCCTGCTCACGAGCGGCACCAAGGGCAAGCGCTACATCACCCCGAATGCGCGCGTCCTGCTCCACCAGCCGCACGGCGGCTTCGGCGGCACCGCGTCCGACATCCAGACGCAGGCACAGCTCATCCTCAGCATGAAGCAGCGCCTCGCCGAGATCACCGCGGCTCAGACGGGCAAGTCCGTCGAGCAGGTCAACGCCGACGGCGACCGCGACCGCTGGTTCAGCGCGCAGGAGGCCCTGGAGTACGGATTCGTCGACCACGTGCGCGAGTTCGCGACGGATGTCGTGGGCGGCGGCGGCACCGACGAGCCCCAGTCCTGACCCGCACCCGAACGACACGACCTCAGAAGAGAGAACTGCAATGGAGACCCCCACCTTCCGTTCCGCGGGCGACGCAGGCCAGGCGGCGGCTGCCGCCGGCATGATGCCGTCGAGCCGCTACATCCTCCCGAGCTTCGAGGAGCGCACCGCCTACGGCTTCAAGCGCCAGGACCCCTACGCCAAGCTGTTCGAGGACCGCATCATCTTCCTCGGCGTGCAGATCGACGACGCCTCGGCCGACGACATCATGGCCCAGCTGCTGGTGCTCGAGTCGCAGGATCCCGACCGCGACATCGAGATGTACATCAACTCTCCCGGTGGCTCGTTCACCGCGATGACCGCGATCTACGACACGATGCAGTACGTGCGTCCGCAGATCCAGACGGTGTGCCTCGGCCAGGCGGCCTCCGCCGCCGCGGTGCTCCTCGCCGCCGGCACCCCCGGCAAGCGCCTCGCCCTGCCGAACGCCCGCATCCTCATCCACCAGCCGGCCGTGGGCCAGGCCGGTCAGGGACAGGCGTCCGACATCGAGATCCAGGCCCGCGAGATCCTGCGCATGCGCACGTGGCTCGAGACCACCCTCTCGACCCACTCGAACCGCACCATCGACCAGGTCAACAAGGACATCGACCGCGACAAGATCCTGTCGGCCGACGAGGCGCTGGAGTACGGCCTCATCGACCAGGTGCTCGCGAGCCGGAAGAACGTCCCGGCCCTGGTCGGCTGACCAGACCCGCCGTCCGCTGGCGCACACGCCGAAGGGCGCATCCAGGAGTCCGCTCCGGGATGCGCCCTTCGGCGCGAATGCGGGCGAATAGAGCGTGGATGCCCGTGACCGTCCGGGGTTCGGGTTAGGCTTCATGGAACCGCAAGCGTGAGGAGGCCGTGCGATGGCACGCATTGGTGAGAGCGCCGACCTGCTGAAGTGCTCTTTCTGCGGCAAGAGCCAGAAGCAGGTGCAGCAGCTCATCGCTGGCCCCGGCGTGTACATCTGCGACGAGTGCGTCGAGCTGTGCAACGAGATCATCGAGGAGCGGCTCTCCGAGGCGGGCGAGGAGGCGGCGAGCGAGTTCGAGCTGCCGAAGCCCAAGGAGATCTACCAGTTCCTCGAGGAGTACGTGATCGGGCAGGACGCCGCGAAGCGCGCGCTCTCGGTCGCGGTCTACAACCACTACAAGCGCACCCGGGCGCGCAGCGCGATCGTCTCGGCCGAGGCCAAGGCCGACGAGGTCGAGATCGCGAAGAGCAACATCCTCCTCATCGGCCCGACCGGCTGCGGCAAGACCTACCTGGCGCAGACGCTCGCGAAGCGCCTGAACGTCCCGTTCGCCGTCGCCGACGCCACCGCCCTCACCGAGGCGGGCTACGTGGGGGAGGACGTCGAGAACATCCTCCTCAAGCTGATCCAGGCCGCCGACTACGACGTCAAGCGCGCCGAGACCGGCATCATCTACATCGACGAGGTCGACAAGATCGCCCGCAAGGCGGAGAACCCGTCGATCACGCGCGACGTGTCGGGCGAGGGCGTGCAGCAGGCGCTGCTGAAGATCCTCGAGGGCACCGTGGCGAGCGTCCCGCCGCAGGGCGGGCGGAAGCATCCGCACCAGGAGTTCATCCAGATCGACACGACGAACGTGCTGTTCATCGTGGCGGGCGCCTTCGCGGGGCTCGAGGAGATCATCTCCCAGCGGGCGGGCAAGCGCGGCATCGGCTTCAACGCGCCGCTGCACTCCAAGCGGGAGGACGTCAACCTCTTCAGCGAGGTGCTCCCGGAAGACCTCCACAAGTTCGGGCTCATCCCCGAGTTCATCGGGCGCCTCCCCGTCGTCACCACGGTGACGCCGCTCGACCAGGAGGCGCTGATGGAGATCCTCACCACTCCGCGCAACGCGCTCGTGCGTCAGTACCAGCGCATGTTCGAGCTCGACGGCGTGCAGCTCGAGTTCGAGCAGGAGGCGCTCGAGGCGATCGCCGACCTCGCCGTCCTCCGGCAGACGGGCGCCCGCGGTCTCCGCGCGATCATGGAGGAGGTGCTCGGCCCCATCATGTTCGAGGTGCCGTCCACCGACGAGGTCGCGCGTGTGATCGTCACGAAGGATGCCGTGGTCGCGAACGCGGCGCCGACGATCGTCCCGCGGACCGCGCGCCGCGAAGAGAAGTCGGCGTAACCTGCTCCAGCCCATCGCGGCCGGGCTCGTCTCGGTCATCACCGGGTTCGCGTCGTCGTTCGTCCTGGTCATCGCGGGGCTCCAGGCCGTCGGCGCGACGCCGGAACAGGCATCGAGCGGGCTCCTCGTCCTGAGCGTGCTCACGGGGCTGTGCTGCATCGGGCTGGCCTGGCGGTTCCGCATCCCGATCTCGTTCGCCTGGTCGACACCCGGTGCCGCGCTGCTCGTGGCCGCCTCGGCCACCACCGGCGACTTCCGGGCGGCCGTGGGCGCTTTCCTCGTGTGCGGCCTGCTGATCGTGCTGTGCGGGCTCTGGCCGGCCCTCGGTCGGGCCATCACGAGCATCCCGAGGCCGCTCGCCGGGGCGATGCTCGCCGGCATCCTCTTCCCCATCTGCGTCGCGCCGATCACGGCCGCCGTCCAGGTGCCGTGGCTCGCGCTGCCCGTCATCGGCGTCTGGCTGGTGCTGTTCCGGCTGGCGCCCCGGTGGGCCGTGCCTGCTGCGATGCTCACCGCCGTGATCGCCATCCTCGTCAGCGCCGGGACGGGCTGGCTCGACCAGGCGCACGTGGCCCCGTCGCTGCAGTTCGTCCTCCCATCCTTCGACCCGCTGGTCATCGTGGGTCTCGGGCTGCCGCTGTTCATCGTCACCATGGCCGGCCAGAACGTGCCGGGCTTCGCCGTCATGTCGACCTTCGGCTACACCGTGCCGCCTCGTGCGGCGCTCGTCACCTCGGGTGCGGCGACCGCGGTCGGGTCGTTCTTCGGTGGCCATGCGCTCAACCTCGCCGCGATCACGGCGGCCATCATGGCCGGCCCGGATGCGCATCCCGACCGCTCGAAGCGCTGGATCGCGTCGTTCACGGCGGGCATCGGATGGGTGGTGCTGGGTCTCGGTGCGGGCGTCGCCACCGCGCTCATCGGCGCCGCCCCACCGGTGCTGATCACCGCCGTCGCAGGTCTCGCGCTGCTGGGCGCACTCGTGACCGCGGTGGGCAACGCGCTGGAGGAGCCGGGGCAGCGCATCCCCGCCATCGCCACGTTCCTGGTGACCGCCTCCGGCGTCTCGATCCTGGGGATCGGGTCCGCGTTCTGGGGACTGGTCGTCGGCGCCCTCATCATGCTGTGGGCCGCCTTCCCCTGGAGGCGCCGCCGCGCGACCGAGGAGCCCGCGAAGCCGTAGTCTGAGGCCATGGCAGCCCACGAGCAGTACACCCACGGCCATCACGAGAGCGTCCTGCGCTCCCACACCTGGCGCACCGCCGAGAACTCGGCGGCGTACCTCCTCCCGCACCTCTCGGCGGGGATGAGCCTGCTCGACGTGGGCGCGGGTCCGGGCACGATCACCGTCGACCTCGCCCGACGTCTCGCGCCCGGGAGGGTCGTCGGCCTCGACGCCGCCGAGGAGATCGTCGACCAGGCGAACGCGCTCGCCCGCGATCAAGGCGTCGACACCGTCGAGTTCGTCACCGGTGACGCCTACCATCTCCCGTTCGACGACGACACCTTCGACGTCGTGCACGCGCATCAGGTCCTGCAGCACCTCGCCGATCCGGTCGACGCCCTCCGCGAGTTCCGCCGTGTCGTCAAGCCGGGTGGGATCGTCGCGGCCCGCGACGTCGACTACGGCGCGACGGTGTTCTCGCCCGAGCTCCCGGGCCTCGTCGCCTGGCTCGACCTGTACCACGAGGTCGCGCGCTCCAACGCGGGCGACCCGGACGCGGGCCGCAGCCTGAAGGCCTGGGCTCTCGCCGCGGGGTTCGACGACGTGCAGACGACCGCGTCGACGTGGTGCTTCGCCTCGGACGCCGAGCGGGACTGGTGGGGCACCTCCTGGGCGGATCGGGTGATCGAGAGCGCGTTCGGCGCTCGGGCCCTGGAGATCGGCGCTGCGACGCGCTTCGAGCTGGAGGCGATCCGGTCGGCGTGGCTGGAGTGGGTGGACGCCCCGTCCGGGGTGTTCGCGTTCCCCCACTTCGAGATCATCGCCCGGGGCTGACCGGGGAGACCCCGCGGGTTGTGCCCGCCGAGCGCGCCGTCGTCCCTTCCAGGGCGACGAGCGCGCGCTCAGCGGGCGCAACCCGCGAAAGCCACCGCGACCATGCCGTGCGCACTCAGTGCAGGGCGTCGGTGACCGAGACCTCGGGGGCGTCGGCGCTGCCCGTGATCGTGCAGACCTTGATCCCGTCGCGAGGACCCTCCTCGTGCTCGCGCACGACGGGGATGACGACCGTCCAGGTGCCCTCAGCCGAGGAGTCGGCCTCGCTCTCCTCGAATGAGGCGAGACTGGTCGTCGGCGCGGGCGGCAGCTCGCCCTGCGGAGTGACGACCGCGGAGTCCCAGGGGTCCGCACCCGCGACGCAGAGGTCGTAGGCGGCCTGCGCGTCGAGCACCGGGTCGGCGACCGGTGCGACAGGCGGCGGTGCGGTCGCGGCGGGCGACGGCGTGTCCGACGAGGGTGCGGGCGCCGCGGCCGTCGACACCACGGGGGAGGGCGCCGCAGCCTCAGCGGGGGCGCTGTGACCGCCCCTCGAGAGCGTGACCGCCGCGAGGGCGATCACGGTGATGGCGAGGATGCCGCTCCCCACCGCCAGGGCCGGGAGGACCCGGCCGCCACGGTCCGCTCGGAGCTCGCGAGAGGGTCGGATGTCGTCGTTCATACCCAGGAGTGTCCGCGGGGCGCGGATGGGTTCCCTCTCCGGCCCGAACCGCCGCGACTACTCGCCCGGAGTGACGATTGCCTCGTCGGCGGCGGGGTCGTACTCGATCACGGTGTCGTCGTCGAGTTCGACGACGGGCCGGCCCTCGAGCCAGGTGAGCGTCCACTTCCAGTCGGCGACGTCGACGCCCTGCTCGGAGAGCTCGGCCTCCACCTCGAGCACAGCGTCTGTGACCGCCTGCGGCAGCGACGAGGGCGCCTCGTCGCCGACCGACCACCGGGTGCCGAGCTGGATCACGCGAGCTCCTTGTCGTAGGTGACCCACGTCGTCTTCTGAGCGACCTTGTCGTAGAGGCGCTGCGCGGTCTCGTTGTCGTCGGCGGTGATCCAGCGCACGATGCTCGCGCGGCGGCTCTTGCCGATCTCGGCGACGGCGTCGATCAGCTGCGTGCCGACGCCCTTCCCGCGGTGAGCGGGGGAGACGAAGAGGTCGTCGAGGTAGATGCCCTTCGACCCGGCGAGCGGGCGCAGGAACGTGCGGTGGTGGGCGAACCCGACGAGCGCGCCCTCCTCGTCGACCGCGACGAGGGCGTCGAGCTCCGCGGCCGGGTCGATGATCCAGCTCCACACGAGGACCGCGGTCTCGTCGGAGAGCGGGGTCTCGTAGAAGTCCGCGTAGTCGGCGAACAGGGCGTACCAGGCGAAGAACTCGCTCTGTTCGACCGGCCTGATCGTGATGGGCATCGTCGCCTCCGTGGGGGTGATCGCTGTAGGTGTGCTCATGGTGCGCGTCGGGCTCACTGAGCGGGTGCGAGAACTATATCGCCGACCGAGAGTTCCTCACCGGAGCGGTAGTCGAGCGTCGCGATCCGGCCCACCGACTTCAGGTCGGCCTCCACCAGCCGGAGCGCGGCGAGGTCGGCCTCCGACCCGGTCAGCACGGCACTCAGCACCGGCGCCTTCTGCGAGACCTTCGCCGCCGTCTTGGCGCCGCGGATGCCGGTGAGCGCCCGGCCGGCCAGCTCCAGCAGGCCGGAGTGGGCATCCGAGGCGCTCTCGGACGGGACCGGCCAGGATGCGGTGTGCACGGAGCCGTCGTGCGTCCAGGACCAGACCTCCTCGGTCGCGAAGGGGAGCACGGGGGCGAACAGGCGCAGCAGCACGTCGATCGCCTCGCGCAGGGCGAGCACGGCCGACGCCTTCCCCTCGGGCGCCGACTCCGCGGAGTAGGCGCGCTCCTTCACGAGCTCGAGGTAGTCGTCGCAGAAGGTCCAGAAGAACGTCTCGACCGTCTCGAGCGCTCGCGCGTGGTCGTACGACTCCAGCGCCTCGGTGGCGACGCGCACGACACGGTCGAGCTCGGCGAGCATCGAGAGGTCGATCGGCTCCGTCACCCGGTCGAAGCCCTCGGGCGCCTCGAACCCGTAGACGAACTTGGCGGCGTTGAGGATCTTGATGGCGAGGCGGCGACCGATCTTGATCTGCGTCGGGTTGCGCTCGTCGAACGCGGCGTCGGTGCCCAGGCGCGAGGAGGCGGACCAGTAGCGCACCGCATCCGACCCGTGGGCCGCGAGGATGTCGGCCGGGGTCACCACGTTGCCCTTCGACTTCGACATCTTCTTGCGGTCGGGGTCGACGATGAAGCCGGAGATGGCCGTGTTCGTCCAGGGCTTGCCGCCCTCTTCCAGCGCGGCGCGGAGCACCGTCGAGAACAGCCAGGTGCGGATGATGTCCTGGCCCTGCGGACGCAGGTCGAACGGGAACACCGCCTGGAACAGCTCGGGGTCGCGCTCCCAGCCCCCCGCGAGCTGCGGGGTGAGGGAGGAGGTGGCCCAGGTGTCCATGACGTCGACCTCGCCCTGGAAGCCGCCGGGCACGCCGCGCTGCGACTCGTCGTAGCCAGGCGCAGGGTCGCTCGAGGGATCGACGGGCAGGATGTCCTCCGGCGCGATGATGGGCTCGTCGAACACCGGGTTGCCGTCGGCGTCGAGCGGGTACCAGACCGGCAGCGGCACTCCGAAGAAGCGCTGCCGTGACACCAGCCAGTCGCCGGTCAGTCCGCCGACCCAGTTCTCGTAGCGCACGCGCATGAAGTCGGGGTGCCAGTCGAGCTCGCGGCCGAGCTCGACGAGCTTCGCGCGGAGCGCCTCGTCGCGGGCGCCGTTCGTGATGTACCACTGACGGGTCGAGACGATCTCGAGCGGACGGTCGCCCTTCTCGAAGAACTTCACCGGGTGGGTGATGGGCTTCGGGTCGCCGATCAGCTCACCGGACTCCTTGAGCAGCTCGACGATCGCCTGCTTGGCCGAGAACACGGTCTTGCCGGCGAGCTGGGCGTAGGCCTCGCGGCCCGCCTCGGTGTCGATCGCCGCGGGCGGCTCGCTCACGATGCGGCCGTCGAAGCCGATGATCGCGCGGTTGGGCAGGTCGAGGTCGCGCCACCAGGTCACGTCGGTGATGTCGCCGAACGTGCAGATCATGGCGATGCCCGAGCCCTTGTCGGCCTGCGCCAGATGGTGGGCCACCACGGGGACCTCCACGCCGAACACGGGCGTGGTCACGGTGGTGCCGAAGAGGGGCTGGTAGCGCTCGTCGTCGGGATGCGCGACCACGGCCACGCAGGCGGGCAGCAGCTCGGGACGGGTGGTCTCGATGTAGAGCGGCTCACCGTCGGCGCGGTGGAACTCGAGGCGGTGGTAGGCGCCCGGCTGCTCCTTGTCCTCCAGCTCCGCCTGGGCGACGGCGGTGCGGAACGTCACGTCCCACAGGGTGGGCGCCATCGCCTGGTACGCCTCGCCGCGGGCGACGTTGCGGACGAACGCGAGCTGGCTGGTGCGGAGCGAGTCGTCTCCGATGGTGCGGTAGGTCTGCGACCAGTCGACCGAGAGGCCGAGCTCGCGGAAGAGCGCCTCGAACTGCTTCTCGTCCTCCACGGTGAGGCGCTCGCACAGCTCGATGAAGTTGCGGCGGGAGATGGGCTTCTGGTCGGCCGCCTTGGAGCTCTTGTTGTCGCCGCCCTCGAACGGCGGCACGAAGTCGGGCTCGTAGGGGAGCGACGGGTCGCAGCGCACGCCGTAGTAGTTCTGCACGCGGCGCTCGGTGGGCAGGCCGTTGTCGTCCCAGCCCATCGGGTAGAAGACGCGCTTGCCGCGCATCCGGTGGAACCGGGCGACGATGTCGGTGTGCGTGAACGAGAACACGTGCCCGATGTGGAGCGACCCGGATGCGGTGGGCGGGGGAGTGTCGATCGAGTACACGCAGTCGCGGGTGGCGCCCTCACGGTCGAAGAGGTACGTGCCCTGGGACGACCAGACGCCGTCCCACTTGGACTCCAGTCCTTCCAGAGCGGGCTTCTCGGGCACGGTGGCGGGCATGGGTCCTCCTGCGATGTAGACGGCACCGCGTCGGGGGTGCCTCACTGTGTGATCGCTCAAGGATACCGTGCGCGGGCACGCGGCCGACAGGGTACTGCCCCGCGAGGGCCAGGTGGTGTTCGGACCTCGCGGGGCAGGGCAGGGGTGGGGTCGCCCGCAGCTGCCACTGCGGGCGACCCGGCTCGCACGGTGCCTCTCCCGTGCGAGGGTCTGGTCCTCTCCCGTAGGAGGGCCTGGACCGCAGGGGCGGCGGCGCCCAGGCCGACTCAGCTCAGCGCAGGCTGGCCTTCAGGCTCGAGAGCTCGCGGCGGAGGCGGGCGGGGATGCGGTCGCCGCCGATCTCGTCGAAGTAGGACTCGATCTCGGCGGCCTCGCGCGACCAGGCGGCGCGGTCGACGGACAGGAGCGACTGGAGGTCCTCGTACGCGACGTCGAGGCCGTCGACGTCGATGTCGCGGACGAGCGGCAGCCCGCCGATGGGAGCGTCGACCACGTCGACCGCGCCCTCGAGGCGGCGCACGATCCACTCGATGACGCGCGAGTTCTCACCGAACCCGGGCCAGAGGAAGCGCCCGTCGTCGCCGCGGCGGAACCAGTTGACCTGGAAGACGGCCGGCGCGTTCTCGCCGAGCTCCTCGCCCACCTCGAGCCAGTGCGCGAAGTAGTCGGCGATGTCGTATCCGCAGAACGGGAGCATCGCGAAGGGGTCGTGCCGCAGGCGGCCCACGGCGCCCTCCTGGGCGGCGGTGGTCTCGGAGGCCATGGTCGCGCCCATGTACACGCCGTGGCCCCAGTCCCGCGCCTGCGTCACGAGCGGCACCGTCGAGGGTCGGCGGCCGCCGAACAGGATGGCGTCGATGACGACCCCGTCGGGCGAGTCCCACTCGGAGGCGATGGTCGGGCACTGGTCGGCCGCGACGGTGAAGCGCGAGTTCGGATGCGCGGCGGGCGTCGACGAGGCCGGGGTCCAGTCCTCGCCGCGCCAGTCGACGAGGTGCGCGGGCGGAGTGGGGGTGAGCCCCTCCCACCAGACGTCGCCGTCGTCGCGGAGTGCCACGTTCGTGAAGATCGTGTTGCCCCACATCGTGTCGACCGCGGCGGGGTTGGTCGCGATCCCGGTCCCGGGGGCGACGCCGAAGAAGCCCCGCTCGGGGTTGATCGCGCGCAGCCGGCCGTCCGGCCCGGGCCGCATCCAGGCGATGTCGTCGCCGATCGTCTCGACCCGCCAGCCCGGGATGGTGGGCATGAGCATCGCGAGGTTCGTCTTGCCGCACGCCGAGGGAAAGGCGGCGGCGAGGTGGTAGACCCGGCCCTCGGGGCTCGTCACCTTGATGATGAGCATGTGCTCCGCGAGCCAGCCCTCGTCGCGCGCCATGACCGAGGCGATGCGGAGGGCGAAGCACTTCTTCCCGAGCAGGGCGTTGCCGCCGTAGCCGGACCCGTAGGACCAGATCTCCCGGGTCTCGGGGAAGTGGGAGATGTACTTCACCGGGTTGTTCGGCCACGGGACCTCGTCGCGGCGGGTGCCGTCGGCGTCGACGAGCGGGTAGCCGACGGAATGCAGCGCGGGGACCCACTCCGTGTCGGGACCGATGAGGTCGAGCGCCTCGGTGCCCATCCGGGTCATGAGCTGCATGCTCACGACGACGTAGGGCGAGTCGGTGATCTGCACGCCCAGCTGCGAGATCGCACCCCCGAGCGGGCCCATGGAGAAGGGGACGACGTACATCGTGCGTCCGCGCATGCTGCCGGCGAAGAGCGTCGTCAGCTCCTCCCGCATGCCGAACGGGTCGCGCCAGTTGTTCGTCGGGCCCGCGTCCTCGCGGCTCTCCGAGCAGATGAAGGTGCGGTCCTCGACGCGGGCGACGTCGTCGGGGTCGCTCCGCGCGAGGAAGCTGTGCGGGCGCCACTCGGGGTTGAGGCGGATGAGGGTGCCGTTCGACACCATCTCCTTGGTCAGGTCGTCCCACTCCCGAGCCGATCCATCGCACCAGACGATGCGGTCGGGCTTCGTGAGGGCGGCGACGTCGGCGACCCAGTTGTTGACGGCGGCGTTGCGGCTCGGCCCGCCCTCGAGGGCGGTGGGTGCTGTCTCCAGGATGCTCATGGGGTAGATCCTTCGAAAGTGTGAGGTGTGTCTTCCACTATTCGGCCTCGAGCGGCTATCTTCGAGAGAATTCGTCGTCAAGAACGGGCGATCTTTACAAAGGAGCAAGATGCCTGGCACCGACCTCATCACCCTCGGGAGGCGCATCCGACACCACCGGCGCGAGCGCGGGCTGACGCTCGACCAGCTCGGCGCCAAGGTGGGCGTCGTGGGCAGCCAGCTGTCGCTGATCGAGAACGGACGGCGCGAGCCGAAGCTGTCGCTGCTGCAGGCGCTCTCGGTGGAGCTCGACGTGCCGATGCCCGATCTGCTGCGGGACGAGGCCCCGGATGAGCGCACGGCGCTCGAGATCGAGCTGGCGAAGGCGCAGGCGGGGCCCCTCTACTCGGCGCTGGGCCTGCCGGTCGTGCCGGCGAGCCGGTCGTTGCCGATGGAGACGCTCCAGTCGCTCGTCGGTCTGCACCGCGAGCTCGACCGGCGGGCGCGTCAGTCGATCGCGACGCCGGAGGAGGCCCGTCGCGCGAACACCGAGAACAAGGCCGGGATGCGCGAACGGGCCAACTACCTCCCGGATCTCGAGCAGGCCGCCCAGGACGCCCTGGCCAGCGTGGGGCACACCACCGGTGCGCTCACGCACCGCAGCGTCTCGCTGCTCGCGGAGAGGCTCGGCTTCACCCTCGTGTACGTCGACGACCTCCCGCACTCGGCGCGCTCGGTCACCGATCTCCACAACGGCCGGATCTACCTGCCGCCGGCGTCGATCCCCGGCGGCCACGGACTCCGGTCGATGGCGTTGCAGGCGATGGGACACCGCATCCTCGGGCACACCCCGCCGGAGAGCTACGCGGAGTTCCTCCAGCAGCGGCTCGAGATCAACTACTTCGCCGCGGCGTGCCTCATGCCGCTCGAGCAGTCGGTCCGCTTCCTGCAGGCGGCGAAGCAGCGCAAGGACCTCTCGGTGGAGGACTTCCGCGACGCGTTCGGCGTCACGCACGAGGCGGCCGCGCTGCGCATGACGAACCTCGCGACCAGCCACCTCGACATGCGGGTGCACTTCCTCCGGGTGGGAGAGGACGGCGCCGTCTACAAGGCGTACGAGAACGACGGACTCCCGCTGCCCACCGACGTGACGGGAGCGGTCGAGGGGCAGCAGGTGTGCGACAAGTGGGCGGCACGGGGCGCGCTCGCCCGGACCAACCGGACGACGGAGTTCTACCAGTACACCGACACCCCGGTCGGCACGTTCTGGTGCGCGACCCAGACCGGGTCGATGAGCGACCAGGGCGAGTTCTCGATCACGTTCGGGGTCCCCTTCGCCGACGCCAAGTGGTTCCGCGGACGCGACACGCAGCAGCGCCGCGTCTCGACCTGCCCGGACGAGTCGTGCTGTCGGCGGCCGAGCTCGGAGCTGGCCGAGCGCTGGTCGACGGCCGCCTGGCCGAGCGCGAAGCTGCACGCCCACATCCTGTCGCCGCTGCCCTCGGGCAAGTTCCCCGGAGTCGCCGAGAACGAGGTGTACCAGTTCCTCGAGCGCCACGCCGGCACGTTGAGCTGAGCGAGGACGGGCGCCGTGGCGCCGATCCTGTCGGAGCGGGGGGCGTGCGTCAGGGCGTGCGGATGAGGCCCGCGCGGCCGAGCTGCTCCGCCAGGCCTGCGCCGTCCGGGGCCGACACCCACGGGATCTCGGCGGGCCCGGTGTCGGGCGTGTTCGCGCGACCGCCGGCGAGCACCGCCTCGGCGGGGGAGAGGCGCCGGATGGCCACCGCGGCGACGTTCTCCGGGTGCTCGCGGGCGAACCCGGCGTAGATCTCCTCGTCGTGCTGCCCGTCGTCGCCGACGAGCAGCCAGCGGATGTCGGGGAACTCCGCCGCCAGACGGCGGAGGTTCTGCTCCTTGTGCTCCCGGCCGTTGCGGAAGAACCGGTCGTGCGTGGGACCCCAGTCGGTGAGCAGCAGGGGACCCTGGGGGTACAGGTTGCGCCCGAGGAAGCGGTTGAGCGTCGGGGCCACGTTCCAGGCGCCGGTCGAGAGGTAGATCACCGGCGCGCCGGGGTGCTGCTGGACGAAGTGATCGAGGAAGACCGCCATGCCGGGCGTCGGCGTCCGGGCGTGGACGTCCAGCACGAACGTGTTCCAGAAGGCGAGGAAGGGACGGGGGAGCGCCGTCACCATGACGGTGTCGTCGATGTCGCAGACGACGCCGAACCGCGCATCCGGCGGGACGACGTAGACCGGGGCGTCGACGGGCTCCGAGTGCTCGGTCCGGAGGGTGATCGTGTTCCAGCCCGGTTCGAGCGCCACGTCGACCCCGACGTCGACGACGCCTCCACGGTCGGCCCGGACGACGTGCTCCGACCCGCCCGCGGTGACCACCACGTCGACGTCGCCGACGGGCACGCTCGTGAAGCTCCGCCAGCCGCGCACCCGCTCCTCGCGTCGCAGCATGAGGCGGGCGTCCCTGGATCCCGGGCGGGGCGTCTTGGTCAGCAGCACGCGGCAGAGCACGCGGATGCGCGTGGTCGTGCCGAAACCCGTGTACGGGATGACCGTGGGGAGCTGCCCGCGACGGCGGGCGAACCGCTCGCGCACGTCGTGCACCAGGTCGTCGAGCCGGGCCCAGCCCTGCAGAGGGGTCGGAGTCGCCGGGATGCCCACGACTCCACTCTGCCATGATCGACCCGGGATGTTCCGATGAGGATTCGTCGTGAGGTGTATTCCGGCGCATCGACGATCGCTAGAATCGGGGAGGGGTCACGGGAAGGAATGGGCTACGTGTCTTTCAACGAGCTGATCGAGGGCGCTCTCACGGTCTCCGAACGCGTGCGCAACGAGCCCGTCCAGGCCCGGAGCAGCGAGCGGATCTCCGCCCTCCTCGACGCGGCGTCCGCGGTGGTGTCGGAGGTGGGCATCGAGCGTCTCACGACCGCCATGGTGGCGGACCGAGCCGGAGCGTCGATCGGGACCGTCTA
The DNA here is from genome assembly GCF_014640535.1 of Cnuibacter physcomitrellae. Classification (NCBI taxonomy): domain Bacteria; kingdom Bacillati; phylum Actinomycetota; class Actinomycetes; order Micrococcales; family Microbacteriaceae; genus Cnuibacter; species Cnuibacter physcomitrellae. The sequence goes on along the minus strand of NZ_BMHD01000002.1, from coordinate 72,505 downwards.
CCGGTACTTCCCCGACCGCATCGCCGTCCTCGCCGCGATGAGCCTCCGGGGATACGAGCGCTTCGTCCGCACCGCGGTCGACAACCTCGAGCAGTCGGCGCCCGAGACCTGGCAGGACGCGGTCGATCGCGTCATCGACGCCTCCGTCCATCTGCACCGGACCGAGCCCGGCTACACCTCGCTGCGCTTGAGCGACCAGGTCGCGCTGCCCGACGTCGACGGCGTCTCGATGATCACCGCGCGGTTCGCAGCGCCGTTCGCGAAGGTGCTCGTCTCGGAGTACTCGCTCACCGACGACGGTTCGCTCGCCGACCGCCTCGACACCGCCCTCACCGCCGTGGACGCCCTGCTCGTGCGTGCCTTCCTGCGCGACCGCGCGGGAGACGAGCGGGCGATCGAGGCCGCCCGGGCGGTCGCCCGGAGCGTGCTCGCCGCCGAGGACTCCCCGCTCGTCGCCTGAGGCCGAGCGGTCCCCGTCCGCACGGTCGCGGGCGGATGTGACGCCCGGTGTCGACCCGCTTGGCGTCTGGAGCGAACCGTGTTTGGCTTGCCGCGTGGGTTGTGTCCGACGGCCCCGGCGACGATAGGGCCGACATGATCGAGTTCCGCTCGGTGACCAAGACGTATCCCGATGGCACGCGGGCCGTGGCCACGTTCGACCTCGTCATCCCACCCCGGGAGACGACCGTCTTCGTGGGATCGTCGGGCTGCGGGAAGACGACGCTGCTCCGGATGATCAACCGCATGATCGACCCGACGTCGGGCAGCATCCTGATCGACGGCGAGGACACGGCGTCGCTCGAGCCGGTGCGACTCCGGAGGCGCATCGGGTACGTGATGCAGAATTCGGGCCTGCTCCCGCATCGCAAGGTGATCGACAACGTCGCGACCGTGCCGGTCCTGAACGGCGTCCCCAAGGCCGAGGCCCGGGCCCGGGCGCTCGAGCTGCTCGACACGGTGGGCCTGGACCGATCCCTCGCCTCGAAGTACCCGCGCCAGCTCTCGGGCGGTCAGCAGCAGCGTGTGGGCGTGGCCCGCGGGCTGGCCGCCGACCCCAACATCCTGCTCATGGACGAGCCCTTCGGAGCGGTCGACCCCATCGTGCGGACCGAGCTCCAGGACGAGACCATCCGGCTCCAGCGGGAGCTCGGCAAGACGGTCGTCTTCGTCACGCACGACATCGACGAGGCGTTCCGGCTGGGTCACCAGATCGTGATCCTCCAGCGCGGGGGCCACATCGCGCAGAAGGGCTCTCCGAAGGAGATCCTCGCGAACCCGGCGAACGACTTCGTCGCCGAGTTCGTGGGCGCCGACCGCGGCAAGCGCGCGCTCCACCTCGAGTCCATCGACGGGCACGAGGTGGTGGTCTCCGCGGACGGGACTCCGGCGGGAGTGCTCCAGCGGTGAACTGGGTCTTCTCGAACGTCGAGCTCATCCTGAGCCTCACGGCCACGCACGCGGTGCTCAGCGCGATCCCGATCGTCCTGAGCTTCGTGTTCTCGGTGCCGCTGGGCTGGCTCGCCAACCGGTTCCGGCTCACCAGGGGAGTCCTCCTCACCGTGGGCGGACTGCTGTACACGATCCCGTCGCTGCCGCTGTTCATCTTCCTCCCGGCGCTGACCGGCACGCAGATCACCGATCCGATCAACGTGGAGATCGGCCTCACGATCTACGGTGTCGCGCTCCTGCTGCGCACCACCGCCGACGGGCTCCGCGGCATCGATCCCGACATTCTGCAGTCCGCGAGCGCCATGGGGTACTCGGGTGCGCAGCGCTTCTTCCGGGTGGAGTTCCCCCTCGCCGGTCCCGTCCTGCTCTCCGGCCTCCGTGTGGTCTCGGTGAGCACCGTGAGCCTGCTCACCATCGGCTCCGCGGTCGGGGTCACGAGCCTCGGCTACCTCTTCATCAACGGCTTCCAGCGCAACATCCCCGCCGAGGTGCTCACCGGCATCGTCATGGTCCTGGTCATCGCCCTTGTCTTCGACGGCATCCTCGTGCTGCTCGGGCGCCTCCTCATGCCGTGGACGCGGCGCGACCGCATCGCCAAGGCGCGGTCGCGCCGTCAGGCGACGGCGCTGACGGCGGAGGGGGCGAGCGCATGAGCCTCTTCGGCGACGCGATCGGGTGGCTCCTCGACCCGGCGAACTGGCAGGGCCCGCAGGGCATCGGCGCGCGGCTGATCGAGCAGCTCGCCTACACGTTCGGCGCCGTGCTGATCGCGCTGGTCATCGCGCTCCCGCTCGGCATCCTCATCGGTCACACCGGCAAGGGCCGGGACGTCGCGGTCGCCCTGTCCGGCGGCCTGCGGGCCCTGCCGAGCCTGGGCCTGCTCATCCTCATCGCCCTCGGGCTCGGGATCGGGTTCCGGGCGCCGCTCATCACGTTCGTCATCCTCGCCATCCCGCCGGTGCTGGCGGGCACCTACGCCGGCATCGAGGCCGTCGACCGCAAGACGGTGGATGCGGCGCGCGCGATGGGCATGACCGAGTGGCAGATCATCACCAGGGTCGAGCTGCCGCTCGGGCTGCCGCTCCTCATCGGCGGCATCCGCTCGGGCGTGCTGCAGGTGGTCGCCACGGCGACGCTGGCGGCGTACGTGACAGGAGGGGCGCTCGGCTCCTTCATCTACCTCGGCTACTCCACCCGCAACTACACGATCATGCTCGGCGCCTCGATCCTCGTGACGCTGCTGGCGATCGTGCTCGAGCTGCTGCTCTCGCTGGTGCAGAGGCTCGTGGTGCCCCGAGGCGTTGTCGCCGGTACCGCGGAGAATGTCCGGGAGAGGCCGACCCGGCTTCGCCCGGTGATGGGAACCCCCATCCAGGAAGGGAAATGAATCACATGTTCACAGCAAGGAAGAAGGGCCGGCTCGCCGTCATCGGCGCGGTCGCGGTCAGCGCAGCAGTGGCGCTGGCAGGGTGTTCGTCGAGCAGCAGTCCGCTCGACGCAGGGTCGACATCCGGCGCGTCGACCTCGGGCTCCGACACGATCGTGATCGGCTCGCAGGCCTACTACTCGAACGAGATCATCGCCGAGATCTACGCCCAGGCCCTCGAGGCCCAGGGCGTCTCCGTGCAGCGCCAGTTCAACATCGGCCAGCGCGAGGCGTACATCCCGTCCCTCGAGGACGGCAGCGTCACCCTGTTCCCGGAGTACACCGGCAACCTGCTGCAGTACTTCGACTCCAGCGCCACGGCCACCTCCCCGGAGGACGTCTACACGGCTCTCCAGGGCGCCCTGCCGCAGGGCCTGGAGGCCCTCGACTACGCCGAGGCGACCGACCAGGACTCCTACAACGTGACGAAGGAGTGGTCGGAGCAGAACGGCGTCACGAGCCTCGAGGACCTCTCGAAGGTCACCACGCCGCTGACGGTGGGGGCGAACTCCGAGTTCCAGACCCGTCCCTACGGCCCCGACGGGCTCAAGAGCGCCTACGGCGTCACGGTGACCGTCACCCCGATCGAGGACTCGGGCGGCCCGCTCACGGTCAAGGCCCTGAAGGACGGCCAGGTCCAGCTGGCCGACATCTACAGCGCCGACCCGAACATCGCCACGAACGACCTGGTGACGCTGAAGGACCCGAAGGGTCTCATCCTGGCCCAGAACGTGGTGCCGATCATCAACTCGGCCGCCGTGACCGACCAGGTCAAGGAGGTCATCAACAAGGTCAGCGCCGCGCTCACCGTCGACGACCTCATCGCGCTCAACTCCAAGAGCGTGAACGACCAGGAGTCGACCGACAAGATCGCGTCCGACTGGCTGACCGAGAAGGGGCTCAAGTAGCCGCGGGACCGCTCCCGGAACCCTCGACGCCCCGTCGTCCCGCCGCCCCATCCTGGGCGGCGGACGGCGGGGCGTCGTCCTGCGCCGCGGTCATGTGGCGCCGCTCGGCGCGCTGGATCAGCTTCTTGACCACCACGACCAGCACCGCGAAGAGCACGATCACGCCCACGAAGGCGTACCCGGCCCAGTGCAGCTCGCTGGAGAGCTCCCGGTAGCCGCCCGCGGCGAACGTGCCCACGCTGACATAGGCGAGCGCCCAGAGGACGCAGGCCGGGACGGTCCACGCCATGAAACGGCGGTAGCGCATCCCGCTCATGCCGACCGTGAGCGGGATGAGGGAGTGCAGCACGGGGATGAACCGCGAGAGGAAGATGGCCAGTCCGCCTCGCCGCGCGAGGTAGGTCTCGGCGCGCGCCCAGTTCTTCTCGCCGATGCGCCTGCCCACCCGGCTCGCCCGGATGCGGGGCCCCACCCAGCGGCCGAGGAAGAAGCCGAACGACTCGCCGCAGAGAGCGCCGATGATGACGACGACGACCATCGACGTGTATTCAAGTGGGTTCGAGACCGCCGTGCTCGCCACCAGGACCACCGTGTCACCCGGGACGATCAGGCCGATCAGGATGCTGGTCTCGAGGGCGATCGCGATTCCGGCGAAAAGCACTCTGAACAGGGGATCTATGCTCGAGATGAAATCGAGCAGTGTGCTCAGCAGCTCGTTCATGGCTGTATTCCACAGGGCATTCGCCCACCGTACAGTGCACAGCAGAGGAAACGCTGAACCGATTCGGAGCTTGTATACAAGGCGGGTAGAGTGGATCCGAATCGGAGGTCCCACCCGTGAACGACCTGCTGGACCCGCTGCTCCTCTCCCGGTGGCAGTTCGGTCTGACGACCATCTACCACTTCCTCTTCGTGCCGCTGACGATCGGCCTGGCCACCACGGTCGCGATCTTCCAGACGGCCTGGGTCCGCACCGCGAAGGCGCACTACCTGCAGCTCACCCGCTTCTTCGGGTCCTTGTTCCTCATCAACTTCGCCATGGGCGTGGTGACGGGCATCGTGCAGGAGTTCCAGTTCGGCATGAACTGGAGCGACTACTCCAGGTTCGTCGGCGACGTGTTCGGCGCCCCGCTGGCGCTCGAGGGTCTCCTCGCCTTCTTCCTCGAGGCCACGTTCATCGGACTCTGGATCTTCGGCTGGAACCGGCTGCCGCAGAAGCTCCACCTGCTGACCATCTGGGCGACGGCGATCGGCTCGATCCTCTCGGCCTACTTCATCATCGCGGCGAACGCCTTCATGCAGAACCCGGTCGGCTACACGATCGATGCCGAGCGCGGCCGGGCCGAGCTGTCCGACATCGGGGCCGTGCTGACGAACAAGGTGGCGCTCGCGGCCTTCCCGCACACGATCTTCGCCGCGTTCATGGTCTCGGCGGGCCTCATCATCGCCGCGGCGGCGTGGCATCTGGCCCGCAACCAGCACCTGGAGTCGATGCGCCCGGCGCTGAAGTTCGGACTGTGGATGATGGTGATCGCGGGAGCGCTCACCGTGCTGAGCGGAGACCAGCTCGGCCTCGCCATGGTCGAGACGCAGCCGATGAAGATGGCGGCCGCCGAGGCGCTCTACACGACGTCGACGGGGGCGGATGCGTCGTTCTCGATCTTCACGCTGGGCACGCCGGACGGGGTGCACGAGCTGTTCTCGATCCGCGTGCCGTACCTGCTGAGCTTCCTGTCGACCCACACCTTCGACGGCACGGTCGAGGGCATCAACGATCTCCAGGCGCAGTACACGCAGCTCTACGGTCCCGGCGACTACACCCCCATCATCTGGGTCACGTACTGGGCGTTCCGCTGGATGATCGGTCTCGGCATGGCGCACGTGCTCGTCGCCGTCGTCGGACTCTGGCTCACCCGCAAGGGCCGGATGCCCAAGCAGCGCTGGGTGTGGCGCGTCGCCGTCTGGTCGTTCCCGCTGTCGCTCCTGGCGATGATCGTCGGCTGGGTCTTCACCGAGATGGGTCGGCAGCCGTGGATCGTGTTCAGCCTGCTGAAGACCGAGGACGCCGTCTCGCCCGGCGTGACGGGGCTCGACGTGCTCATCTCGCTGATCGCCTTCACGCTCGTCTACGGGTCGCTCGCGGTGGTGGAGTTCCGACTCATCATCCGCGCCATCCGCAAGGGCCCGCCCGAGCCGCCTGAGAAGGACGAGGCCACGGGCGAGGTCCAGCACCACGCGACGGTCTACTAGGAGCTGATCATGGACCTCCCCACCCTCTGGTTCTTCATCGTCGGGTTCTTCTTCGTCGGCTACTTCGTGCTCGACGGCTTCGACTTCGGCGTCGGGATGTCGCTGCCCTTCCTCGGAAGGGACGACACCGACCGTCGTGTGCTCATCAACACCATCGGCCCGGTCTGGGACCTCAACGAGACCTGGGTCATCGTGGCAGGCGCGGCGATGTTCGCCGCGTTCCCCGAGTGGTACGCGACGCTGTTCTCGGGCTTCTACCTGCCGCTGCTCCTCATCCTGCTCGCACTGATCGCCCGCGGCGTCTCGTTCGAGTACCGCCACCAGCGACCGGAGGCGAGCTGGAAGCGCCGGTTCGACCTCATGATCACGGTCGGCTCCGCCGTGCCGGCGTTCCTCTGGGGCGTCGCGTTCGCCAACATCGTGCAGGGCGTGCCGCTCGATGCGAACCACGACTTCACCGGTTCGCTGCTCACGCTCCTCAACCCCTACGGCCTGCTGGGCGGACTCACGACGCTGCTGCTGTTCTTCACCCACGGCGTGGTGTTCGTCGCGCTGAAGACCGACGGCGAGATCCGCGGACGCGCCCGTCGGCTGGCCACCCGGGCGGGGATCGTGACGATCGTCGTCGCGGCCGCGTTCCTGGTCTGGACCTCGGCCGCCCACGGGACCCCGGCCGGGATCGCGCTCGCGGGCGCCGCGGCGGTCGCCCTGGTGCTCGCCGTGCTGTCGAACGCGGCGGGCAAGGAGGGGTGGGCCTTCGCCCTCATGGCGGCGACCATCGCCTTCGCCGTGCTCAGCCTGTTCCTGTCGCTGTTCCCGAACGTGATGCCCGCCTCGAACGACCCCGCGAACACGCTCACCATCGCGAACGCGTCGTCGTCCGGGTACACGCTCTCGATCATGAGCTGGGTCGCCCTGGTGTTCCTGCCGCTGATCCTGGGGTACCAGGCGTGGACCTACTGGATCTTCCGGAAGCGGGTCACGCGGGCCCACATCGGCGAGCCCCAGTCCACCGGCGTGGCGGGGGCCCAGCCGGATGGCGCACACTAGAGCGATGCGCCCCGTCGATCCCCGGCTGCTGCGGTACGCGGCGGCAGCGAGGACGTTCTTCGCCCTCGGCGGACTCGCCGGACTCGTGCAGACGGTCGCGATCGCCGCCTTCGCCTGGTCGGCCAGCGCCCTCGTCGTCCGGGCGATCGGCGGCGCCTCCCTCGCCGAGCTCGCCCCGCTGATAGCGGGCCTCGCGGCCGCCATCGCGGTGCGGTTCCTCGCCACCTGGTGGGCCGACGCCAACGCGGCCCAGGCGGCGGCGCGGGTCAAGAGCCAGCTGCGCCGCGCCGTCGTGGCCAGGATCACCGCCCTCGGCCCAGCCTGGCTCGCCCGGCGCAGCAGCGCCTCGGTGGCGACGACCGTCGGGCCCGGGCTCGACGCCCTCGACGGGTACTTCTCGAAGTACCTCCCCCAGCTCATCCTCACGGCCGTCGCGACACCGCTGCTCCTCGCGATCGTGTGGTGGCAGGACTGGCTGAGCGGCCTGATCGTGACCCTCACCCTGCCGATCATCCCGGTCTTCATGGTCCTCATCGGATGGGCGACCCAGTCGATGCAGGCCAGGCAGTGGGAGCGGCTGACGAGGCTCTCGAGCGCGTTCCTCGACGTGGTCGGCGGTCTCTCCACCCTCATCCTCTACGGACGGCAGCATCGCCAGGCGCAGCGCATCCGCTCGGTCAGCGACGAGTACCGCGTGCAGACGATAAAGGTGCTGCGGGTGTCGTTCCTCTCCGGGTTCGCGCTCGAGCTCGCGGCGAGCCTGTCGGTCGCCCTGGTCGCGGTCTCGATCGGGGTCCGGCTCATCGACGGCGACCTCGGGCTGGGGGTGGGGCTGTTCGTCCTGCTCCTCGCCCCCGAGGTCTTCCTCCCCCTGCGGAGCGTCGGCACGCAGTTCCACGCGGCGGCCGACGGGGTCGCCGCGGCCGACGACGTGTTCGCGATCCTGGAGGCTCCGGTGGCCCACGACGCGGCGGAACCCTCCGTCGCCGCCGGCTCGCCGGCTCCGCGCGGGTCGTCGGTCGTCCTCGAGGGGGTTCGCGTGGTCCGGGAGGGAGCCGCGCTCGGAACCGTCGACGCGGTGCTGCCCGCGGGAGAGGTGACCGCGATCGCGGGCCCGAGCGGGAGCGGCAAGTCCTCGCTCCTGGCGGCGCTCGTCGGGTTCGCGCCGCACGAGGGGCGCATCGTCGTCGCCGGTCGCGACGCGTCCGACGACCCGGCGCCCCGTGCGTGGATCAGCTGGGCCGGCCAGCGAGCCGACCTGGTGGAAGGCGACCTGCTGGCGAACGTGGCTCTGGGGGACGAGGAGCCGGATGCCGCGCTGGCCCGTCGCTGCCTCGATGAGGCGGGCGCCCCCGAGCTCGAGCTGACCAGGTCGGCGGACGCCGAGGGCCGGGGGCTCTCAGGGGGCCAGTCCCAGCGTGTGGCGGTGGCGCGAGCCGCGTACCGCGCACGACGTCTCGACTGCGCCGTGGTCGCCCTCGACGAGCCCACCTCCGCTCTCGACGCCGTCGCGGAGAGCGCGGTGGTGCGACTCGCGCGCGCTCTGGCCGACGAGGGCCGTGCAGTGGTCGTCGTCAGCCACCGGGCCGCCCTGCTCGACTCCGCCGACTCCGTCGTCCCGGTCCTCGCGGAGCCCGCCCGCCCGGCGCCGGCCGGTGACGGGAACCCGGTCGCCGTGGTCGCCGACGAGAGCGTGGAGGTGGTCTGAGTGCAGCGATCCGACGTCCTCCGACTCGCCAAGCCCCGGGGCTGGCGCGCCGCGCCCGGCATCCTCCTCGGACTCCTGAGCGCCCTCTGCGCCGTCGCCCTCCTGGCCACCTCGGCCTACCTCATCACGCGTGCTGCGGAGCAGCCGCCGATCCTGTACCTCTCCGCCGCCATGGTAGGGGTCAGGGCCTTCGCGCTCGGGCGGGCCTTCTTCCGCTACACGGAGCGGCTCGCGAGCCATGACGCCGCCTTCCGAGCCATGCCCGAGCTGCGGGTGGGCCTCTACGAGCGCCTCGTCCCGCGCTCGCCCGACGGCCTCGGGACGACGCGGCGCGGCGACCTGCTCTCGCGGCTGGTGTCCGACGTCGACGACCAGCAGGACCTCCCGCTGCGGGTGGTGCAGCCGCTCCTCGTCTCCAGCCTGACGGCGATTGCGAGCGTCGTCCTCGTCTGGCTGCTGCTCCCCGCCGCGGGCATGACCCTCCTCGCCTGCCTCCTGGTGGCCGCGGTCGTCGGCACCGCGGTCGACTCCGCCGTCGCGCGCGGGGTGCAGCGGGGTGTGGCGGCCCTCCGCGGCGAGCACCTGGCCCGCCTCACGCAGTACCTCCGCTCGCTCGACACCCTCATCGCCTACGGGGCGGCTCCGGCCGCCGAACGCCGCCTGGACGAGGCGGACCGCGCGCTCACCTCGGCCGTCCGGCGCCGTGTCGCGGGCGCGAGCATCGCCTCCGCCCTCACCACCCTGCTCGCCGGGGCGGCGACGCTCTCCGCCGTCCTGGTGGGCGTCCCGGCGCTCGGCACGGGCGGGTTCGACGGGCCGGCGCTCGCCGTGGTGGTGCTCGTCCCGCTCGCCGTGTTCGAGGTGTTCGGCATGATCCCGCTCGCGCTCGGATCCTGGCGGCGGGTCTCGGCGTCGGCGCAGCGCATCGCGCAGGTGGTGCCCGACGAGATCCCCGCGGAGATCCCTCGGCAGGAGCCGTCGAGCGCTGTCACGACCCTGCCGGAGGGCCGCAGCATCCGTCTGCGCGGGGTGTCCGCGCGCTGGCCGGGCGCGTCGGAGCCCGCCGTCTCCGGCATCGACCTCGACGTCTCCGCGGGGGAGTGCGTGCTCGTCACCGGCTCGAGCGGAGCCGGCAAGACGACGCTGGCGCACGTCCTGGTCCGCTTCCTCGAGCACGGCGGACGCTACGAGATCGACGGCGTCGACGTGCGCGACCTCGCTCCGGACGACGTGCGCCGCCTGGTGGGGCTGTGCGAGCAGACGCCGCACCTGTTCGACGACGACCTGCGGCAGAACCTCCTGTTCGCCCGCGAGGACAGCGACGACGCCGACCTCTTGGCCGTGCTCGACCGGGTGGGCCTGGGGGAGTGGACGGCCGAGCGCGGCGGTCTCGACGCCCGGGTCGGGGAGAGGGGATCGCTCGTCTCCGGAGGGCAGGCGCAGCGGATCGCGCTCGCCCGAGCGATGCTCGCCGACAGGCCCGTCCTCGTGCTCGACGAACCCACGGCCGGGGTCGACGCGGATCGCGCCGACGCCCTGGTGGCCGACCTGGTCGGAGCCGCCCGCGCATCCGGACGGGCCGTGGTGCTCATCTCCCACGCCCCCGTCGACCCCGCTCTCGTCGACCGGGCCCTCCGGCTTTAGTACTCTTGAGCTGGTGCGCCTTCGAGCGCACCGTCCTCCCGCGGCACCCGCCAGACCCCTCCGGCCCCTTTCTCGTGCCGCACGCGCCTGCAATGAAGTGAGAACCACGTGGTCATCGACAACAGCCCCGTCAGCGAGGGCGGCAAGGCCGCCGAGGAGACCGAGCGCTGGGATCCGGCGAGCCTCCAGGCGAAGTGGATGCCGGTGTGGGAGGAGATCAAGCCCTTCCGCACCGACGTCCCCGGCGACACCCGCCCGCGCAAGTACGTGCTCGACATGTTCCCGTACCCCTCGGGCGACCTGCACATGGGTCACGCCGAGGCGTACGCCCTCGGCGACGTGATCGCCCGCTACTGGCGGCAGCAGGGCTTCAACGTGCTGCACCCCGTGGGATGGGACTCGTTCGGCCTGCCCGCCGAGAACGCCGCCATCAAGCGCGGCCTCGACCCGAGGCAGTGGACGTACGACAACATCGACCAGCAGCACCAGAGCTTCAAGAAGTACGCCAGCTCGTTCGACTGGAGCCGGGTGCTCCACACCTCCGACCCCGAGTACTACAAGTGGAACCAGTGGCTGTTCCTCAAGATGTACGAGAAGGGCCTGGCCTACCGCAAGGCGAGCTGGGTCAACTGGGACCCGGTGGACCAGACCGTGCTCGCGAACGAGCAGGTCCTGCCCGACGGCACCTCGGAGCGCTCCGGCGCCGTGGTGGTGAAGAAGAAGCTCACCCAGTGGTACTTCCGCATCACCGACTACGCCGACCGCCTGCTCGACGACCTCAAGCAGCTCGAGGGCACCTGGCCCTCGAAGGTCATCGCCATGCAGCGCAACTGGATCGGCCGGTCCGTCGGCGCCGACGTCGACTTCGTCATCGAGGGCCGCGACGAGCCCGTCACGGTCTTCACCACGCGTCCCGACACGCTCTACGGCGTGACGTTCATGGTGGTCGCCCCCGACTCCGACCTGGCCATCGAGCTGGCGGCGGGCTCGACCCCCGAGGTGCAGGAGCGCTTCCAGACCTACCTCGCCGAGGTGCAGAAGACGTCCGAGACCGAGCGCCAGAGCGCCGATCGGCCGAAGACCGGCATGCCGCTCGAGCGCTGGGCGATCAACCCGGTCACGAAGGAGCGCATCCCGATCTGGGCGGCCGACTACGTGCTCGCCGACTACGGACACGGCGCGGTCATGGCGGTCCCCGCCCACGACCAGCGCGACCTCGACTTCGCCCGGGCCTTCGACCTGCCCGTGCGCGTGGTGGTCGACACGAACCAGCCCGTCACCGGCGTCATCCCCGTCATCGACCTCGACAACCTCGACGAGCTGCCCCCGCTCGATCCCAAGTCGACCGGGACCGCGCTCACCGGCGAGGGGCGGCTGATCAACTCCGGGCCGCTCGACGGCCTGTCGAAGTCGAACGCCATCCGCCGCATCATCGAGCTGCTGGAGCAGGCGGGGACCGGGCGTCCGGCGAAGAACTACCGCCTTCGCGACTGGCTCATCTCGCGTCAGCGCTACTGGGGCACGCCCATCCCGATCATCCACGGGGAGGACGGCTCCGAGCATCCGGTGCCCGAGGACCAGCTCCCCGTCGTGCTGCCTCCCACGGAGGGCCTCAACCTCACGCCGAAGGGGTCGTCGCCCCTCGGCGCGGCCGAGGACTGGGTGAACGTGCCGAACCCCGTCGACGGGACCCCGGCCCGCCGCGACCCCGACACGATGGACACCTTCGTCGACAGCTCGTGGTACTTCCTCCGCTTCCTCTCGCCGAACGACGACACCCAGCCGTTCGACCCGAAGGAGGTCGAGAAGTGGGCCCCCGTCGACCAGTACGTCGGCGGCGTGACGCACGCGATCCTGCACCTGCTCTATGCGCGCTTCATTACCAAGGTCCTGTTCGACCTCGGCTACGTGCCCTTCACCGAGCCGTTCAGCGCGCTGCTCAACCAGGGCATGGTGCTGATGGACGGATCGGCGATGTCGAAGTCCAAGGGCAACCTGGTCCGGCTCTCCGACCAGCTCGACGAGCACGGCGTCGACGCCGTGCGCCTGACGATGGCGTTCGCCGGTCCGCCGGAGGACGACATCGACTGGGCCGACGTGTCGCCCGCGGGGTCGGCGAAGTTCCTCGCTCGCGCCTGGCGCCTGTCCGGCGAGGTCACGAGCGCGCCCGAGGTGAACTGGCGCGACGGCGACCGCGCGCTGCGCAAAGTGACGCACCGCTTCCTCGCGGAGGCTCCCGGTCTGATCGAGGCGTTCAAGTTCAACGTCGTGGTGGCCCGCATCATGGAGCTGACGAACGCCGCCCGCAAGGCCATCGACTCGGGCCCCGGCGCAGGCGACCCGGCCGTCCGCGAGGCCGTCGAGACCATCGCCCTGGGCCTCAGCCTCTTCGCGCCGTACACCGCCGAGGACATGTGGGAGCGACTGGGCTACGAGCCCTCGGTCGCCAACTACGGATGGCGCAAGGCCGACCCATCGCTCCTCACCGAGGACGCGGTGACGGCGGTGATCCAGGTCGACGGCAAGGTGCGCGACCGCGTCGAGGTCTCGCCGAAGATCGGCGCCGCCGAGCTCGAGGCCCTGGCCCGGACGCTCCCCGGAGTGGTGCGCTCCGTGGGCGATCGCGAGATCGTCACGGTCGTCTGCCGCCCGCCGCGTCTGGTCAACATCGTCACCAAGCCGCTCGGCTGAGGAGGGCCCGCCTAGCTTCCGCGGGGAGCGAGCCCCTCAGCGACGGGTCCTCACGCCTGGGCGCCGGCGCCCGCCGACTCGAGCGGCCGTTCCCCGGAACGAGTCGTGGCCCAGTAGCCGCCGGCGGGGAAGGAGAACTCCGCGATCGACTCCGCGTGCATCTCGGCGGAGTAGCCCGGGAGGGACGGCAGGACGTAGTTGCCGTCGACCACGATGCAGGGGTCGGTGAAGTGCTCGTGCAGGTGGTCGACGTACTCGGTCACCCGCCCCTCCAGCGATCCGGAGACGGCGACGAAGTCGAAGATCGACAGGTGCTGCACGAGCTCGCAGAGCCCCACGCCACCCGCGTGCGGGCACACCGGGACGTCGAACTTCCTGGCCATGAGGTACACCGCGAGGATCTCGTTGATGCTCGCCAGGCGCGCCGAGTCGAGCTGGCAGTAGTCGATCGCCTCGGCCTGGAACATCTGCTTGAACAGCACCCGGTTCATCCCGTGCTCGCCGGTGGCGACGCCGATGGGGGCCACGGCCCTGCGCACCGCGGCGTGGCCCAGCACGTCGTCGGGGCTCGTCGGCTCCTCGATCCAGAGCGGCTTGAACTCGGCCAGGCGGTTCACCCACTCGATGGCCTGGGGCACGTCCCAGACCTGGTTCGCGTCGATCATGAGATGCGCATCCCAGCCGATGACCTCGCGGGCGATCCCGCAGCGTCGGATGTCGTCCTCGAGGTCCGCTCCGACCTTCAGCTTCAGATGCCGGTACCCCTCGTCGACCGACTCCTGCAGCAGCCGGCGCAGCTTGTCGTCGGTGTAGCCCAGCCAGCCGGCGCTGGTGGTGTAACAGGGGTAGCCGCCGCGATGCTCCAGCTCGGCGATGCGCGCGGCGCGGGTGGGCGCCATGTCGGTGAGGATCTGGAGCGCCTCCTCGCGGGTGAGGGCGTCGGAGAGGTAGCGGAGGTCGGCGACGTCGACGAGCTCCTCAGGGGTCATGTCGGCCAGCAGCCGCCAGAGCGGCTTGCCCGCGCGCCGGGCCGCCATGTCCCACACGGCGTTCATCACGGCCGCCAGGGCGAGGTGCTCCACCCCCTTCTCCGGTCCGAGCCAGCGCAGCTGGGAGTCCGACGCGAGCTCCCGGTAGACGCGCCCGAGGTCGCCGACGATCTCGTCCACGTCGCGACCGATCAGGGGCAGCGCCCGCTGGCGGGACATCTCGGTCACCACGTCGTTCCCACGGCCGATCGTGAAGGTGAACCCGTAGCCGCGGAGGTCGTCGTCCGTCCTCAGGACCACGTAGGCGGCCGAGTAGTCGGCGTCCTTGTTCATGGCGTCCGAGCCGTCGAGGCTGAGGGAGGTGGGGAAGCGGACGTCGAACACGTCGACCCCGGTGAGGGTGGTCATCTGCAGAGGAACCGTTCGGTCGTGGATGGTGGGGGAGCTCGCGAGGCGGGTGCCTCGCGGTCAGTCGGTGTGGAAGACCTCGGGGATCTCCTGCCACCACTCGCCGTCGGCGCGGGTGTCGAGTGGTCGCTGGAGCGGTTCCTGCACGGCCCACCACCGGCGGGTGGGCTCGTCGGCGGCGATGGCCGCCATGTCGGCGTCGTAGTCGTCGCCGGTGTACTCGAAGTAGGAGAACAGCAGCTCGCCGAAGCGGTAGATCGAGTAGTTGTGCACGTGGCTGGCGGCCAAGCGATCGAGGACCTCGGGCCAGACGGCCGAGTGGTACGCCTCGTACGCCTCGCGGTTCGCCTCGGGGAGGCCGATGACCGACGCGACGCGCTTCATCGTGCGGCTCCTGCCGTGAGTGCTCCTGGTGTCTTCATCGACGCTCCCGGTCTGGGGTGTGCTGGTGACGGGTCTCCCCGTCTGTTCGCGTGACACGTTATCCCCGCGCGATCGTCGAAGTCAAACGTTTGAGCAGGCGGACGTAGGAGCATTCGTCGTCGCCGAGGCATCGCCGCCTCGCCGTCTCGTCAGCGCGGGTCAGCGCTCGAGCGCGGCCGTGGACTCCCGCACGATCAGGCGGGGCGGCGGATCCGTGACGACGATCCGAGGCACGGTGCCGCCGTGGATGCGCTCGTAGAGCGCTGCCATCGCCGCCCGGCCCAGCTCGTAGCGCGGCATCTTCACCGTGGTCAGCGGCGGCCACGTGCTGTCCGCGGTCCAGGCGTCGTGGAGGGCCACGACCGAGACGTCCTGGGGCACCTCGATGCCCTGGCTGCGAAGCTCGAGGAGCACCCCGAAGCCCGCGTTGATGTTCGCCACCACGATCCCTGTGGGTCTGGTGCGCTGCGCGAGGAGCTGTCGGACGGCGGCGCGACCGGCCTCCAGCTCGTACCCGAGATCGGTCACGAGCGCATCGTCCACCGTGAGGCCCGAGGACGCCATCTCCGAGCGGAACCCCGCCACCCGGCGTCTGCCGGTCACCGAGGACGCGAGTCCGCCGACGAAGGCCAGCCGCTCGTGCCCGAGGTCGATCAGGTGGCGGGTGGCGACGGCCACGCCGAGCTCGTCCTCCAGGTCGACGAAACCGCCGTCGTCAGGGTGGTTGGAGTTGACGTAGACGACGGGGAGCCCGCTGTCGATCTGCTCGCGGAGCTCGTCGGGGAGCATCGCATCCGCCGCCTGCACCAGGGCTCCGTCGATCCGGCCCTCGCCGATCAGGCGCGGCAGGGCGTACTGCTCCAGCTCGCGCTCGGCGCGGGCGAGCAGGACCATGTACCCGCGCTCGTACCCCTCGTCCTCCACCCCGTGCATCAGCTCGCTCACGATCGCGTTCGTGAGATCGGGCACGACGAGGGCCACGACCTCCGTGCGCGAGAGCTTCAGGGCTCGTGCCGCGTAGTTCGGCTGGTAGCGCAGCTCGCGGGCGGCGTCGTGGATGCGCTGGCGGGTGGCATCGCTGACGCGGGCGTCCGCGGCACCCGACAGCACGCGGGAGACGGCCGAGATCGACACCCCCGCCATCGAGGCCACGTCGCTGAGGGTCGCCATCGGATCAGTCTAGGGACACCACCGGAGGTGCAGTCCTGCGGGGGCGGGTGCATCCGCGGCGTCGTGGGGGAGTACCCTGAGCCTCACGTCACAGGCCCGCCGAGACGACGGCTTCTCCACAGATCCGCTCGAGCCCGGCCCCGCGTCGAGCGCGCGATCTACCGTGGCGCCATGTCCGATCTCGACCCAGGCCCCGCTCCGTCCGCCGAGCTCCCCGAGGCGCGTCCGCGCTCGCTGAGGATCGGCGTGGGCGCTGCGATCGTGCTCGTGATCGTCGCCCTCGTCGTCACCGTCCTCGTGAGCGCGGCGAGCCCGGCCGGGTCCACGGGAGTCGTGGTGCCGTCGGCGACGGGCCGCGCGCCGTCGGGTGGGGAGCCCGGTCAGCCCGGTGAGCCCGGTCAGCCCGGTGGAGTCGGTGCTGTCGGCGGAGAGGCCGATGGTGCAGCCGGGGAGGCGCTGCTGGTCCACGTGCTCGGCTCCGTCGTGACGCCGGGCCTCTACAGGCTGTCGCGTGGGGCCCGGGTGGTCGATGCGATCGCGGCGGCCGGGGGCTTCGCGGCGGAGGCCGACCACGCCAGCGTCAACCTGGCCCGTCCGGTCGCCGACGGAGAGCAGCTCCGTGTGCTGGCCCAGGGGGAGGCGCCGCCGCCCGGGCCGGCGGAGGGCGCGGCCGCCGGCGGCAGCGCCTCGGGGCCCGTCGATCTCAACCGGGCCACGGCGGCCGAGCTCGACGAGCTGCCCCGCATCGGGCCGGCGACCGCCCAGCGCATCATCGACTATCGCGAGGAGCACGGTCCCTTCTCGAGCGTCGACGACCTCCTCGAGGTGCCGGGCATCGGCGACAAGACGCTCGACGGTCTCCGCGACCTCGTGAGGGTGTGAGGTCGTGCGACTCGTCCCGGCCGCCGGATGCGCGTGGGGAGCGGGCGCGCTGACCGCCCTGTGGCCGGCGTGCGCGCTTCCCCTGGGGGTCGCTCTCTGGAGCATCATCATCGTGCTCGTCGTGGTCGCGCTGCTCCTGCGCCGGAGGACCTCGGCCGGTCTCTGGGGCGCGCTCGTCGTCGCCGTGGCGGCCGCGGCGCTCGTCGTGGGGGTCGTCCTGGCCACGGCGCCGCTCCGCAGTCCACCTGCTCTGGAAAGCGGCTCCGGCGCCCGGCACGGCGTCGCGACGGTCGAGATCACGTCCTTCGTCGAGAGGCGGAGCCACGCCGGGTCCGAGGCCCCGGGACCCGCCGAGGGTGACGCCGGTGGGCAGCCCGCGGTCGCGGTGCGGTTCTCGGCGACGCTGGAGTCCATGGAGCGCGGCGGGTCGGTCGTCCGGGCGGCGATGCCGGTGACCGTGCTCGCCGAGGTCGATGACCCACGAGCACATGCGCTCGGCCAACGCCTCCGGTTCGACTCCTCCCTCGTCCCGAGATCCTCCGGCGACACGCGGGATGCGCTGCTCGTCGCCGACGGGCCGCTCGAGGTCGTCGCGGCTCCGCCCTGGTGGCTCGGGTGGGCGCAGACGGTGCGGTCGGCGTTCCGCGACGTGGCCGACGGTCTCCCCGCCGATGGTGGCGACCTCCTGACCGGCCTGGTGGTGGGGGACGACAGCGAGCTGCCCGAGGATCTCCGCCAGGCGATGCTCGACACCGGCCTCACCCATCTCACGGCCGTCTCCGGGGCGAACTGCGCCATCGTCGTCGGTGCGGGTGTCGCGCTCGCGGCGGTCGCGGGGGCGGGGCTCCGTTCTCGACTCGTCGTCGGTGGGCTCCTCCTGGCCACGTTCGTCGTGCTGGTGACGCCCCAGCCGAGCGTCCTGCGCGCCGCCGTGATGGCGGCGGTCGTGCTGATCTCCAGTGCGCTGGGGAGATCGCGCCAGGGCCTCTCGGCGCTCGCGCTGGCCGTCGTCCTCCTGCTGGCCGCCGATCCTGGCCTCGCCGCTAGCGCGGGCTTCGCGCTCTCCGTGGCGGCGACGGGCGGGCTCCTCGTCGTGTCCGCCCCTACCGCGTCGCTGCTGGCCCGCGTCATGCCGCGACCGCTCGCCACGGTGATCGCCGTGCCCGTCTCGGCGCAGGTGGCGTGCCAGCCGCTCCTGTTCCTCCTCGACCCGAGCATCGCGCTCTATGCCGTCCCGGCGAACCTCCTCGCCGAGCCTGCGGCCGCGTTCACGACGATCACGGGGTCGATCGTCTGCGTCCTCGCCCCGCTCGCACCTCCTCTCGCCGCGGTCGCCGGGTGGCTCCCGTGGCTCGGCTCCGCCTGGATCGCCGCCGTGGCACGCACGTTCGCGTCGCTGCCCGGCGCTGTGATCCGGCCGGAGGGCAGCCCGGCGGTCGTCGCGCCGCTGGTCGCCCTCTGCTGCGCCGCCGCCCTGGTGGGCGCCGTTCTCCTGACGCGGCGACCACGGCTGGGCGTCGTGCTGCTCTCGGGCTCCCTCGTCATGGTGCTGGCCGCAGTGGCGATCGGCGTCGGCCGGACGGTCGCGCGCTCCGTCTCGATCCCCGGCGACTGGGTCGTCGCGGCGTGCGACATCGGCCAGGGCGACGCACTGGTGGTCCGGAGCGCCGGCCGCTTCGCGCTGATCGACGCCGGGCCCGATCCGGCGCTCCTCGAGGCGTGCCTCGCCAGGCTCGGCGTCTCCCGTCTCGACCTCGCCGTGCTCACCCACTACGACCACGATCACGTCGGCGGGGCCTCTGCGCTCGCGGGGCGGGTCGACGAGGTCCTGGTCGGGCCCGACCCGAGCGGCAGGGGAGCGCGCCTCCGCGGGGTGCTCGGCCGTGCAGGTGCGCAGATCCTTCCCACGTGGAGAGGGATGCACGGCACCCTGGGCTCCCTGCGCTGGGACGTGCTCTGGCCACCGGAGGGGTCGCGCACCGAGGGCAACGACGCGAGCGTGACGCTCCTCGTGACCGGGGCGCTGCGGATGCTGTTCCTCGGGGATCTGAGCGAGTCTGCTCAAGACCGCCTCCGCGCCGCGGGCCCGCTCCCCGTCGTCGACGTGGTGAAGGTGTCGCACCACGGCTCCGCCGACCAGAGCGAGGCTCTGTATCGGGAGGTCAGGGCGAGCGTCGGTCTGATCTCGGTCGGCGCGGGCAACGACTATGGGCATCCGACGCAGAGACTGCTCGGCATCCTCGACGGGATCGGGACGACGGCGTTCCGCACCGATCTCGACGGGCTCATCCTCGTCGCGGGCTCGTCCGGCCGGATCACGATGTGGTCCGAGCGGGCACCTCCTGCAGCGGAGGCGTCCCGGTCGCCCCCCCCGCGGGGCCGCGTCGGACGTCGCGGGTAGGCTTCAGGAGGCGTTCGACCACGGCGCCGGAGAGCGACGAGGAGGGCACCATGGCGACGAGTCGGTCACGCCCCGCGCCCGCGCGGGGCTCGGCGAAGTCGCCGAAGTCGGCCATCCCGCAGCTGAGCTGGAGCGAGGTCCGTCCAGCCCCGGTCGTGCTCATCACCGGGTCCGAGGGGTTCCTCGCCGATCGGGCGGGCCGCATCCTGCGCGACCTGCTCCGGGCCGAGGATCCGAGCCTCGAGGTGAACGACATCGACGCGGCGTCGTACGCCCCGGGCGAGCTGCTGACGCTGGCCAGCCCGTCGCTCTTCCAGGAGCCGCGGCTCATCCGCGTGTCCGCCGCCGAGAAGTCCTCCGATGCGTTCCTCGAGGAGGCCCTCGACTACCTCGCCTCACCGGCCGACGACACCTACGTCGTCATCCGGCACGCGGGCGGCGTGCGGGGCAAGAAGCTCCTCGAGGGGATCCGCGCCGCCTCGGGCACGGCGATCGAGATCGTCTGCGCCGAGCTGAAGAAGGACACCGAGCGCTACGAGTTCGCCGTGGCCGAGTTCAAGGCGGCGGGCAAACGCGTGACCCCCGGCGCCGTGCGCGCGCTCGTCTCCGCCTTCACCGACGACCTCGCCGAGCTGTCCAGCGCCTGCTCGCAGCTCATCGCCGATGCGAGCGACGAGATCACCGAGGCGACCGTCGAGCGCTACTACGCCGGGCGGGTCGAGACCAACGCGTTCTCGGTGGCTGACGCCGCGATCGCGGGCCGGTACGGCGAGGCGATGGCGCTGCTCAGGCACGCCCTCGCCTCCGGGGCCGATCCGGTGCCGATCGTCGCCGCGTTCGCGATGAAGATCCGGACGATGGCGAAGGTCGCAGGCACTCGCGGCGGGTCCGGTCAGCTGGCGGGCCAGCTCGGCCTCGCCCCCTGGCAGATCGACCGCGCCCGCCGTGACCTCTCCGGCTGGACCAGCGAGGGGCTCGGCCAGGTCATCCTGGCGCTCGCCGCCGCCGACGAGAACGTCAAGGGCGCCTCGCGCGATCCGGTCTACGCCCTCGAGACCGTCGTCGCAACGATCGCCGCCCGCGGCGCCCGTCCCTGACGGCGCACCGTCCGGTGGTCCGTGTCACGACGCGACCACCGTGCCCTGGTGGAACACCAGCACCGGTCCGTCCGTCCGCCAGAGCGACGAGTGCCTGCTCTCGCTCCCGTCGCTCCGGATGACGTAGGTCACGAGCACGAGGTCCGCCGCGACGCGATTGAAGAGCCAGTCCGACGTCGTCGGAGCGGGCCTCTCGGGCTCCTCGGCCAGGGCCGCGACGATCTCCGGTGCCGTCCAGCGCCGACCCGACCGCCCGATCTCGACGAAGCCGTCGGCGAGCAGAGCGGCCGTCCTGGTGGCGTCCCGCCGCGTCTCGGACGTCAGGAGCGAGAGCTCCGCATCTCGGATCGCGCGGAACGGCTCGGTGTCGGACTCCCTCATGCCTCGACCGTAGTCCGCGACCGCGATCGTGGCGCGCACAGCGGAGACGACGAAGCCCCGTCGAGGCGGGGCGTGCAGTACTGCCGAGAAATGACGAAGCCCCGCCGAGGCGGGGCTTCGTCAGGTGAGCGGTGCGGCTCAGAGAGCGGCGACCTGCTTGGCGATGGCCGACTTGCGGTTCGACGCCTGGTTCTTGTGGATGACGCCCTTGCTCACGGCCTTGTCGAGCTTCTTCGCGGCCACGGCGTACGACGCCTCGGCCTTGGCCTTGTCGCCGGCGGTGACCGCGGCGCGGGTGGTGCGGAGGGCGGTCTTGAGCTCGCTCTTGACGGCCTTGTTGCGCTCCTGCGCCTTCTTGTTGGTGCCGATGCGCTTGATCTGCGACTTGATGTTTGCCACGGGGAATAACCTCTTGTGTCTTCTTCGGATGGATGCGGTGCGGCCGTTCGAGGCGCGTCGCGCGTCGCGCGGCCGCTGTTCGCATCCTTCGAAAACCTGCGGATGCGTAAGCCAACAGACAACATTACCAGGTCGTCGGAGGCACGACAATCGGACGGAGTAGCGTGGATGACTATGCCGCGTCTCGCGTCCCATACCGACACCGTTCCCCCGTCCGGCATCCGACGCGTCTTCGAGCTCGCACACTCGCTCGACGACGTCGTGTACCTCGCCGTCGGCGAGCCCGACGTGGAGGTGGCCCCCCACATCCTGGAGGCGGCCGCAGCCGCCTGGACGGCCGATCAGACCGACTACACGCCCAACGGCGGCATCGTGCCCCTGCGCGACGCGATCCGCGACGACCTGAGGGCGCGCCACGGCGTCGAGGTCGACCGGGAGCGGGTGTGGGTGACGAACGGCGCGACCGGGGCCCTGCACCTGGCGATGAACCTGGTGCTCGACGCGGGTGACGAGGTGCTGGTGCCCGACCCGGGCTACACGACCTTCACCATGAACGCCCACCTGCTGTCGGCCGAGCCCGTGCCGTACCCGCTCCATCCCGACCGCGGCTTCGCCCCCGACCTCGACGAGCTCGCCCGTCTCCTCACCGATCGGACGCGGGCCATCATCGTCAACTCGCCGTCCAACCCGCTCGGCGCGATCTTCCCGCGCGAGACGATGGAGCGCATCCTGTCCTTCGCCCGCGAGCACGACCTGTGGGTGATCAGCGACGAGGTGTACGAGCGCTTCACCTACGGGGTGCCGCACACGAGCATGCTGGGCCTCGGCGACGACGAGAGGGTGCTCGCGGTGTTCTCCGCGTCGAAGACGTACGCCTTGACCGGCGCGCGCGTGGGGTGGCTCGTCACGCCTCCGGGCTTCGCGCCGCTGCTGCGGTCGGCGCAGGAGGCGATCGTGAGCTGCATCAACACCCCGGCCCAGATCGCGGTGGTCGCCGCGCTCACCGGCGACCAGGAGCACGTCGACCGCGCCGCGGTCCACTACCGCGAGAACCTCGACGTGGCGACGACGCTCCTGCGGGAGCGCGGCATCCGCTACCTCGAGCCATCCGGCGCCTTCTACCTCTGGGTCGACCTGTCGTACGCGACGGAGGGCGATGTCGCCGCCTGGGCCGAACGCTTCCTGATCGAGCGGCGGGTCGCGGTCGCGCCGGGCAGCGCCTTCGGGCGGATGGGCGAGGGCTGGATCAGGGTGTGCGTCGCCGCATCGGAGGCCGACCTCGTCGAAGGGCTGAGCAGGCTGCCCGACCCGCCGCAGCCGGCGACGGCCCCCACGGCGCCGGTCGCCGCGGCGTCGGCCACCGCGGCGCCTGCTGAAGCGGCGCGGACCGAGGCCGCGCGACCCGAGTCCACGCGACCCGAGGTCGCGCGATGACCGTCGCGGTGATCGGCGCCGGAGCGGTCGGCGGGACCCTGGCCGCCGCCCTCGACCGCGCTGGACGGGACGTCGTGGTCACCGCCCGCGGAGAGCACCGCGAGGCCATCCGGCGAGACGGGCTCCTGCTGACGGGCGGATGGGGCGACCACCGGGCCCGGGTGGCGGTGCGGGAGGCCCTGGACGAGCGCCCGGACCTCGCGATCATCGCCGTGAAGGCGCAGGACGCCGATCGTGCCGTCGCCGAGAACGCCTCGGCGCTCCGGGGCACCGATGTGCTCGTGGTGCAGAACGGTCTCGGCGGGGCCGAGCGCGTCGCTGCCGCGCTGCCCGAGTCCGCGGTGCTCGGCGGGCTGGCGCTCTACGCGGCCTCGTTCCTCTCGCCCGGGCGTGTGGCGATCACCACCCCCGGACCGACCATCCTCGGGCCGGTGGACGCCGACCGCGATGCCGAGGCCCTGGCGCGGGTCGCGAGCGCGCTCGGCGCCGCCGTGCCCGTCACGACGACGACGAACCTCGTGGGCGCCCAGTGGACGAAGCTCATCGTCAACCAGGTCAACGCGCTGCCCGCCATCACGGGGATGAGCGTGCAGGACGTGGTGCGGGTGCCCGTGCTGAGACAGGTGATGACCGCGTCGATGCGCGAGGCGGTGGTCGTCGCCCGGGCGCGCGGCGTCCGCTTCGAGCCGATGTCCGGGCTCGGCGAGGGACTGCTCACCGTGTTCTCGATGGCGCCCCTGCGCTGGGCGGAGATCCTCCCTCAGCAGATGGCACGGCGGATGGGGTCGACGCCCAATCCCGGTTCGACGCTGCAGAGCATCCGCCGTGGTCAGCCCACCGAGATCGACCACCTCAACGGGGCGGTCGTCGCCGAAGGCAGGGCGGTCGGCCTGCCGACCCCGGTGAACGAGCGCCTGGTCGCGCTGGTCCACGAGGTCGAGTCGACGGGCCGGTTCGTCCCTCCCGCGCGGGTGCCGCGCGAGGTGTTCCGCCGGCGCTGACCGCGGCGCCGGAGCAGTGTCGTGCCGGGCTCAGCCCGTGTAGGACCCGCTGCGCAGCTCCTCGACGAGCGTGGGGCCGTTCGGCTCCCAGCCGAGGTCGATGCGGGCCGACGTGCCCCGCGCCTGCTGGTCGAGCAGCAGGGCGTCGCCGAAGGGTACGCCGAGCTTCGCATGCACCTCGTCGATCGTGGTCGGGACGACCCGGCCCTCCAGGCCGGCTGCGGTCGCTGCGGCCACGCCGAGCTCGTGCACGGTCGGGTTGTCGCCGCCCGCGCCGATGTACCGGGATCCTCCCTCGGCGAGGTCGAAGGCGAGGACGTAGAGCTCCGCGAGGTCGTCGACGAAGACGGTGGTCCAGTGCTGGTCGCCCGAGCCGATGAGCTGCAGCGCGCCATCGACCTGGTCGGCGCCCGCGACGAGTGCGGGGATGCCGCCGCCGTGGCCGTAGACGATGCCGGGGGCGATGACGGTGGTCTTCACGCCCTCCGCCTTCTGCACGCGCTCGTCGAGAGGGACGCGCCACGCGGTGAGCGCGGGCGGGTCGAGCGGAGACGTCTCCGAGATGTCGGCGTTCGATCCGTAGACCCAGATGCCCGAGGTGTGCACGAAGGGCTTGTCGCTGCCCTCCAGGCCCGCGAGGACCGCGTCGACGAAGGTCTCGGTGACCTCCGCATCCGAACCGTCGCCGGGGGCGGCGAGCTGGATCACGCCGTCGCTGTCGGTGGCGAGCTGCTCGACGAGGCCGCGGTCGCCGATGGTCCCGATCGCGGCGGTGGCGCCGGCCGCCTCGACCTGGCGCGCCTTCGACTCGTCGCGGACGAGGGCGACGACGTCGCGGCCCTGCGCACGGAGGATCTGGAGGACATGGGAACCGATGTATCCGGTCGCGCCGGTGAGGAGGATGGCCATACATGGCACAATAGGTCGTCCCCGGAAATCCTTCCCGACCAGAGGGAATCCTTCCCGACCAGTAAGGAAAGCGTGAGCCCTACAGCGCTGAAGCCGCTCGAGCCCGCGTCGACGAACCCCGCGCAGATCCGCAACTTCTGCATCATCGCGCACATCGACCACGGGAAGTCCACCCTCGCCGACCGCATGCTGCAGATCACGGGCGTCGTCTCCGATCGCGACATGCGCGCCCAGTACCTCGACCGCATGGACATCGAGCGCGAGCGCGGCATCACCATCAAGAGCCAGGCCGTGCGCATGCCCTGGTCGGTCGGCGGCGAGACCTTCGCGCTGAACATGATCGACACCCCGGGCCACGTCGACTTCACCTACGAGGTCAGCCGCTCGCTCGCCGCGTGCGAGGGCGCGATCCTCCTGGTCGACGCCGCGCAGGGCATCGAGGCGCAGACCCTCGCGAACCTCTACCTGGCGCTCGAGAACGACCTCCAGATCATCCCGGTGCTCAACAAGATCGACCTCCCTGCGGCCGAGCCGGAGAAGTACGCCGCCGAGCTCGCGAACCTCATCGGCGGCGACCCGGCCGACGTGCTCCGTGTCTCAGGCAAGACCGGCGTCGGCGTCGAGGAGCTCCTCGACCGCGTGGTCGAGCTCATCCCCGCCCCGGTGGGCGAGGCGGATGCGGCGGCCCGCGCCATGATCTTCGACTCGGTCTACGACGCCTACCGCGGTGTCATCACCTACGTCCGGATGATCGACGGCGAGCTGAAGCCGCGCGAGCGCATCCAGATGATGTCGACGAAGGCGACCCACGAGATCCTCGAGATCGGGGTGTCGAGCCCGGAGCCCACGCCGAGCAAGGGCTTGGGCGTCGGCGAGGTGGGCTACCTCATCACCGGTGTGAAGGACGTCCGTCAGTCGAAGGTCGGCGACACGGTGACCACCGCCGCGAAGCCCGCCACACAGGCGCTGCCCGGCTACACCGAGCCGCTGCCGATGGTGTTCTCGGGCCTCTACCCGATCGACGGCAGCGACTACCCGCTGCTGCGCGAGGCGCTCGACAAGCTCAAGCTGTCGGATGCGGCGCTCGCCTACGAGCCCGAGACCTCGGTCGCTCTGGGGTTCGGCTTCCGCTGCGGATTCCTCGGCCTCCTCCACCTCGAGATCATCAGCGAGCGCCTCGAGCGCGAGTTCGGCCTCGACCTCATCGCCACGGCTCCGAGCGTGATCTACCACGTCACGACGGAGGACAAGAAGGAGATCGAGGTCACCAACCCGAGCGAGTTCCCCGCGGGCAAGATCGCGAGCGTGTCCGAGCCCGTCGTGAACGCCGCGATCCTGGCGCCGAAGGACTACGTCGGCGTGATCATGGAGCTCTGCCAGAGCCGCCGCGGCACCCTGCAGGGCATGGACTACCTCGGTGAAGACCGCGTCGAGATCAAGTACACGATGCCGCTCGGCGAGATCGTGTTCGACTTCTTCGACCAGCTGAAGTCCAAGACGGCGGGCTACGCCTCCCTCGACTACGAGCCCGCGGGTGAGCAGGAGGCCGACCTCGTGAAGGTCGACATCCTCCTCCAGGGCGAGCGAGTCGACGCGTTCAGCGCGATCGTGCACCGCGACAAGGCCTACGCCTACGGCGTGCTGATGACGAGCCGGCTCCGCGAGCTGATCCCTCGGCAGCAGTTCGAGGTCCCCATCCAGGCGGCGATCGGCGCCCGCATCATCGCCCGCGAGTCCATCCGCGCCATGCGCAAGGACGTCCTCGCGAAGTGCTACGGCGGCGACATCTCCCGCAAGCGCAAGCTCCTCGAGAAGCAGAAGGAGGGCAAGAAGCGCATGAAGATGGTGGGCCGGGTCGAGGTCCCCCAGGAGGCGTTCATCGCCGCCCTCTCCGGCGACGTCGAGAAGAAGGACAAGAAGTGAGCGCCGAGACGGCGCGACCCGTGCGCCGCACCTCCGCGGGGGTGCCGCTCACGTACGCCGCCGTCGGAGCGACGAAGGCCGACGACCTCCTCGCGTATCCGCCCGCCGGGTTCCGGCCCGTCGAGCGCCGGGTGCGGCTGGGCAGCGGCGACGCCCGCTTCGCCGCTGCCTCGTCAAAGCTCCTCGCCTGGGGCGTGCAGCGCGGCGCCGGCCTCGAGGTGCGCAACATCCAGCTGCCCGCCCCGAGCGACACCGACTACGCGGGCCTGCTCTACGACGCGGCCGGGACGGCCGTCGGGACGCGGGTCGCGCATCCGGAGCAGACGTACGAGGCGGACGGCACGCCGCAGGTCGCCGCCGGCGCCACCGCCGACCTCACGGTGCGGGCGTTCGGGCGGTCCTTCACCGCGCCGGTGCGCGTCGTCTACGAGGTGGCCGAGCCCGGACGGGTCGGCTTCGCCTACGGCACCCTGCCCGGGCATCCGGCCAGCGGCGAGGAGTCCTTCGTGGTCGAGCACTACCAGGACGACTCGGTCTGGCTCGTGGTGCGCGCCTTCTCGCGTCCGTCCACCTGGTACTACCGGCTCGCGGCCCCGCTCGTCCGCTTCATGCAGGCCGGCATCACGCGCCGCTACCTCCGAGCCCTCTCACCCGCCAGCGGGGCCTGAGGGCCGTGGCCGGAGCGCTTCCCCTCGGAGACCCGGCGCCGCCCGACGGACTCCTGCCCCTCGCCGACGCCGAGCTCTCGTCGTCGCGCGACCTCGGCCTCTACGTGCACGTCCCCTTCTGCCGAGTGCGCTGCGGCTACTGCGACTTCAACACGTACACCTCGGGCGAGTTGAAGGGCGCGCGTCCGTCCGACTACGCGTCGCAGGCGTCCGCCGAGCTGCGGTTCGCCGCCGACGTGCTCGATGCCTCGGGCGTCGTCTCGCGCCCCTTCTCGACGGTGTTCCTCGGCGGCGGCACCCCGACGATGCTGCCCGCCGCCGACCTGGTGCGGATGCTCGGCACGGCTCGCGAGGTCGCCGGTCTCGCCGAGGGCGCCGAGGTCACGACCGAGGCGAACCCCGACTCCGTCGACGAGCGCTACCTCGCCGAGCTGGCGGAGGGGGGCTTCACCCGCGTGAGCTTCGGGATGCAGTCGGCGGTGCCGTCGGTGCTCGCGACGCTCGATCGCACCCACGACCCGGAGCGCATCCCGCACGTGGTGCGTTGGGCGCGCGCGGCGGGGCTGCAGGTCTCGCTCGACCTCATCTACGGGGCGCCGGGGGAGACCCTCGACGACTGGCGCCGCTCGGTCGACGCGGTCCTCGAGAACGGGCCGGACCACGTCTCCGCGTACGCGCTCATCGTCGAGCAGGGCACCCGGCTCGCCCGGCAGATCCGCACGGGATCGGTCCCCGAGCCCGACGACGACCTGCAGGCCGACATGTACGAGCTCGCCGACGACGCCTTCGCCGCCCACGGGTACGAGTGGTACGAGGTGAGCAACTGGTCGCGGTCCACCGGGACGCGCTCGCGGCACAACCTCGGCTACTGGCTCGGCCACGACTGGTGGGGTGTCGGTCCCGGTGCGCACAGCCACGTCGGCGCCACGCGCTGGTGGAACGTGAAGCACCCGTCGGCGTACGCGTCGCGCATCGCGGAGGGGGTGTCGCCCGCCGCCGGTCGCGAGCGGATCGGCGCCGCGTCCGCCGAGCTCGAGCGCATCCTGCTGCTCACACGGGTGCGCGAGGGGATCGCCCTGTCGTCGTTGCTCCCGACCGCGCGTCGCGAGGTGGCGGGCCTCCTCGCCGACGGCCTCGTCGACCCCGCCGCCGCCTTCGCCGGCACCCTCACCCTCACCCGCCGCGGCCGCCTCCTCGCCGACGCCGTCGTCCGCCGCCTCACCTGACCCCGCCCCGGCCGGGCCCGGGTTGAGCCAACTCCGGAGATTCGTCCTGATCTGAGCTGACTCCGGATCTGCCGCGGCGTGTCGCACCGAATGTCCGGAGTTGGCACGGCGGAGGGACGCCGGACAGCGAGAAGGCGCCCTTCCGGAAGCTCCGGAGGGGCGCCCTCTCGTGGTTCGACGAGTCGAACGGACTACTTGATGAAGCGGAAGTTGAAGAAGTAGCGGTAGGTGCCGCCCTGGTTCACCTTCACACCCGCGATGATCGCGAAGATGAGGCCGACGATCTGCACCGCCCACGCGAGGAAGTAGAACAGGAAGCCGATGAAGATGAAGGCCGTGATCGTGCCGATGATGTAGAGGCCGACCACGAAGATCGCGACGGTGATCTGGAAGTTCAGCGACTCCTTGCCCTCCTGGTTGGTGAGGGGGCCGCGGTCCTTGAAGATGAGCCAGATGATGAGCGGCGGGATCCAGCCGAGGATGCCGCCGAGCTGCGCGAGGAACGCCCACTGCTTGTCCTCGGCCGGGCTGAGCGGGGCCGCGGCGGGAGCGGCGCCGTACGGCTGCTGGTACCCGGGCTGCTGAGGCTGCTGGTACCCGGGCTGCTGGTAGCCGGGCTGCTGAGGCTGCTGGTAGCCGGGCTGCTGCGGGGGCTGCTGGTATCCGCCCTGCGGGGGAGGCGTGGGCTGACCGGCGTTGGGGTCGTAGGGGTTGTTGGGGTCGGTCACGTCTGGGCCTTTCGCTTGGAGACACATGCCTCTGTCGGGTGCCAAGATAGCGGCACCTCGGCCCCGCGGCAATGACCGTTGCTCAGGATGTCGGGGGACGACTCCGACTCAGGCGCGGTAGGATTGGCAGTCCAGCGGTCCGAGTGCCAGGACCGCAGCGCCGGTCGGAACGCTCGTCGGCGCGGGCGGTGAGAGGAGGTCCGGCATGGTGTCCGAACGCAGCCTCGAGGTCCTCAGGGTCATCGTGCAGGACTACGTGGCCAACCGCGAGCCCGTCGGCTCGAAGACGATCGTCGAGCGCCACTCCTTCGGGGTCTCGGCGGCGACCATCCGCAACGACATGGCGCAGCTGGAGGAGGAGGAGCTCATCGCGGCTCCGCACACGTCCTCCGGGCGCGTGCCCACCGACAAGGGGTACCGCCTCTTCGTCGACCACCTGTCCGAGCTCCGTCCGCTCTCGTCCGCCCAGCGGCACGCCATCGAGGCCTTCCTCGGGGCCTCCGCCGACCTCGACGACGTGCTCGCCCGCACGGTCCGCCTGCTCTCGCAGCTCACCCACCAGGTGGCTCTCGTGCAGTACCCGTCGCGGCACCAGGCCAGGGTCCGTCACGTCGAGCTCGTCTCGCTGGCGCCGAGGCGCCTGATGTCCGTCGCGATCTTCGACTCGGGGCAGGTCGAGCAGCGCGTCATCGAGACGCCCGCCGACGTCGATGCGAGCACGCTCGCCGACTTCCGTGCCGTGGTCAACAGCGTGGTCGTCGATCGTGGGCTCCTCGACGCCGCCGCCGCCCTCGACGTGCTCGCCGCGGCCGACGCCCGCGACGGCGTGGAGTCGAGCATCCTCGCGACCCTCCAGGAGCAGTTCGCCGCCAACCGGCAGGAGAAGCTCATCATCGCCGGCGCCGCGAACCTGGTGCGCACCGAGGAGGACTTCCGCGGCAGCATCCTCCCCGTGCTCGAGGCGGTGGAGGAGCAGGTGACGCTCCTGCGTCTGTTCAGCGAGATGGAGGCCGACCAGCGCGGCGTCTCGGTGAGCATCGGCCGCGAGAACGAGTCGTTCGGCCTCGGTGAGACCTCGGTGCTCGCCAGCGGCTACAGCGGCAGCGGCTCGGCCGTCTCGCGTCTGGGCGTTCTGGGGCCGCTCCGTATGGACTACTCGAGCAACATCTCGGCCGTGCGCGCCGTCGCGCGGTACCTCACCCGTCTCCTCGGCGAGGCCTGACGGCCCGTGCCGTCCTGCGCCTGCCGCCGTCCGGATCCGATCCACACGAAGGAGTAGCCCCTGGTGGCTGACCACTACGACGTCCTCGGCGTCTCCCGCGAGGCGACGCCCGACGAGATCAAGAAGGCCTACCGCAAGCTCGCCCGCGAGCTGCACCCCGACGTCAACCCGAGCCCGGAGGCGCAGGAGAAGTTCAAGCAGGTCACGCACGCCTACGACGTGCTGAGCGACCCCGGCGCTCGACGCGACTACGACCGGGGCCCCCAGCCCGGGTTCGGTCAGGGCGCCGGAGGCTTCGGCGGGTTCGGCGACATCTTCGAGACCTTCTTCGGTGGCGCGACCGGCGCTCAGCGCGGGCCGCGTTCCCGGGCAGAGCGGGGTCAGGATGCGCTGCTGCGTGTCGAGGTCGACCTCGGCGAGGTGGTGTTCGGCACCCATCGCGACATCGAGGTCGACACCGCCGTGGTGTGCGAGACCTGTCAGGGCAGCTGCTGCCAGCCGGGCACCCAGCCGGTGACCTGCGACGTCTGCCGCGGCTCGGGCCAGATCCAGCGCACGGTCCGCTCGCTGCTCGGCAACGTCGTGACGAGCGCCCCCTGCGGTACCTGTCGCGGCTACGGCACGGTCATCCCCTACCCCTGCAACACCTGCCAGGGCCAGGGCCGCGTCCGCGCTCGTCGCACGATCCCCGTCGACATCCCCGCCGGCGTCGAGTCGGGGCTCCGCCTGCAGCTGCCAGGCCAGGGCGAGGTCGGCCCGGCGGGCGGCCCCCAGGGCGACGTGTACCTCGAGATCAAGGTGCGCCACCACGACGTCTTCAGCCGTGCCGACGACGACCTGCTCTGCACCCTCGAGGTGCAGATGTGGGATGCGGTCCTCGGCACCACCACGACGGTGCAGGCGCTCGACGGCGACATCGAGCTCGAGCTGCGCCCCGGCGTCCAGAGCGGTGACGTGCTCACCGTGAAGGGGCGCGGCATCACGCACCTGCGCGGCGCGGGCCGCGGCGACCTCAGGGTCGGCGTGCACGTGCTCACCCCCACGAAGCTCGACGGCAAGCAGAAGGACCTCATCCGCCAGCTCGCCGCGTCCCACAAGGGCCAGAAGCCGTCGCTCACGCAGTTCCAGCAGGGCCTGTTCTCGAAGCTCCGCGACCGCTTCCTGGGCTGAGGCGCATGAGCTCGCTGTTCCTCCGCGACGACCTCGCCGCTGTGCCGCACGCGGTCGGCGACGAGGTCGAGCTCACCGGCGACGAGGCCCGCCATGCGGCGACGGTCAACCGGATGCGCGTGGGGGAGTCGACGAGCCTCGGCGACGGCCGTGGCCTCGTCGTGTCGGGAACGGTCACGTCCGTCGAGCCGAAGCGGGTGGTGATCGCCGTCGACGGCGTGCGGCGGACCGATCCGCCCGCCGTGCGGCTGACGCTCGTGCAGGCGCTCGCGAAGGGCGACCGCGACGAGCTCGCCATCCAGGCCGCCACGGAACTGGGGGCGGATGCGGTGGTGCCGTGGCAGGCGGAGCGCTCGGTCTCGCGGTGGTCCGGCCCGAAGGTGGCGAAGGGCGAGGAGCGCTGGCGCTCGATCGTGCGCGAGGCCGCCAAGCAGGCGATCCGGCCCTGGGTGCCGGAGGTGGGATCCCTCGCGTCCACCGCCGACCTGGTCGGGCTCGCGACGCGCAGCCGCATGCTCGTCCTCGAGCCCAGCGCGTCCGCGCGTCTGTCGGAGTGGCCGCGCGAGGAGGATCGCGCCGACGGTGAGGATCTCCGCGACGTCGTCCTCGTCGTCGGCCCCGAGGGCGGCCTCTCGCCCGTCGAGCTCGACCGTCTGCAGCAGGCCGGCGCCACCCCCGTCCGGCTCGGCCCCGAGGTCCTGCGGACCTCGACCGCGGGCCCCGCGGCCATCGCGGCGCTCGCGGTGGCCCTCGGGCGCTGGTGATCGCCCCCGCGTTGCGCCCGCAGCGATCACGGCGGCCGGGATCCGATCGGCCCGTCCGCTCGTCGGCGGCGAAACCTAGGATGGACTCATGACCGACGCGACCACCCACGACCAGGCAGAGCCCTCGATCTTCACGCGCATCATCCGCCGTGAGATCCCCGCGTCGGTCGTCGCCGAGGACGAGCACCTCATCGCATTCCACGACATCGCGCCCCAGGCGCCGGTGCACGTGCTCGTCGTCCCGAAGACAGAGCAGTACCGCGACGTCGTCGAGCTGGCCGCCGGAGATCCGGCCCTCCTCGCCGAGATGGTCGCGTTCGCCCACAAGATCGCACGAGACCTCGCCGACGGCGACTTCCGTCTCGTGTTCAACACCGGCCCCGAGGCGGGGCAGACCGTCTTCCACGTGCACGCTCACGTGCTGGCAGGCGGCGCGAAGGAGGATTCACTTGGAACGACCGGCTGACGACACCGCAGCCAGCCAGGCGCGCACCGAGGCGCGCCTGCACGTGGACGGCATCGAGATGGTGCGTCTGCTCGGCCCGCAGGACCGCCTGCTCACCACGCTCGAGCGTCAGTACCCGCTCGTCGAGGTGCACGTGAGGGGCAACGACATCACGATCAGCGGCGAGCCCGATCAGGTGGCCGATGCCCAGCGCCTCGTGGAGGAGCTGCTGCAGATGGTCCGCAACGGCCAGGAGCTCACCCCTGTCGAGGTCTCGAGCTCCGCCCGCATCCTCGAACGCGACCGAGGCGGGGTGGGCCCGGCCGAGCTGTTGAGCCAGGCCATCCTCACGGCCCGGGGCAAGAGCATCCGGCCCAAGACGATGGGGCAGAAGCAGTACGTCGACGCGATCGACCACAACACGATCGTGTTCGGCATCGGCCCTGCCGGTACCGGCAAGACGTACCTCGCCATGGCGAAGGCGGTCCAGGCCCTCCAGCGCAAGGAGGTCAACCGCATCATCCTCACGCGTCCCGCCGTGGAGGCGGGGGAGCGGCTGGGCTACCTGCCGGGCACCCTCACCGACAAGATCGACCCCTACCTGCGGCCGCTGTACGACGCGCTCAACGAGATGATGGACCCGGAGATCGTCCCCAAGCTGCTGGCGGCGGGCACGATCGAGGTGGCGCCGCTGGCGTACATGCGCGGTCGCACGCTGAACGACTCCTTCATCGTGCTCGATGAGGCGCAGAACACCACGCCCGAGCAGATGAAGATGTTCCTCACCCGTCTCGGGTTCAACTCGAAGATGGTCGTCACCGGCGACATCACGCAGGTCGACCTGCCGATGGGGATCAGCGGCCTCCAGGTCGTCTCGCGCATCCTCGACCGGGTCGACGACATCCACTTCGCCACGCTCACGAGCGACGACGTGGTGCGTCACACCCTGGTGGGCCGCATCGTCGACGCGTACACGAAGTACGACCAGGAGCAGATGGCCAAGCGGCAGCGCGACGACGCCGCCCGCGGGGCCGGCGGGGGTCAGGTCAGCGAGCGCGATCGGCGCTACAGGGCGAGCAGGCGGTAGAGATGACGATCGAGATCAACAACGAGTCGCAGGTCGAGGTCGACGAGGCCGCGATCCTGCGCCTGGCCGCGTTCGCGCTCGAGCAGATGCACGTGCACGCCGACGCCGACCTCGCGATCGTGCTGGTCGACGAGGGCGCCATGGAGCAGCTCCACGTGCAGTGGATGGACGAGCCCGGCCCGACCGACGTGCTGAGCTTCCCCATGGACGAACTGCGCCCCGGCACGGAGGAGTCGCCCACCCCGCCCGGACTCCTGGGCGACATCGTGCTCTGCCCGCAGGTGGCCGAGGTGCAGGCGGAGGCCGCGGGGCACTCCACGCTGGAGGAGCTGCTGCTCCTGACGACGCACGGCATCCTCCACCTGCTCGGCTTCGACCACGCCGAGCCGGATGAGGAGCGCGAGATGTTCGGCATCCAGCGCGACATCCTGGTCGGCTTCGCCCTCGTGGAGCGCCGCCGACGATGAGCATCGTCGCGTTCCTCCTCGTCGCGCTGCTCCTCGCCGGCTTCGGCGGTCTGCTCGCGGCGGCCGACGCGGCCATCCTCTCCCTCTCCCGTGCCGATATCCTCGAGCTGGCGGCGACCTCGCGGCCGAAGCGCTCCCTGCGGGCCATCGCTGAGCAGACGGATGCGCACCTGAACGCCGTGAACTTCGCCCGCGTCGTCTCGGAGATGACCGCGGCCGTGTTCGTCACCATCGCGCTGTCGTTCGGCATCGACGTGCTGTGGCTCGCGCTGCTGCTCTCGGCGCTCATCATGACGGCGGTCTCCTTCGTTCTGGTCGGATCGAGCCCGCGCAGCGTGGGCCGCGTGCGGCCACGCGAGGTGCTCCGCTGGGCGGCCCTGCCCGTGCACGTCGTGCGCGTGATCCTGGGTCCGATCGCCCACGCGCTGGTCGCGATCGGCGACCGCGTCACCCCGGGCCGACCGGGGTCGGGCACGTTCGCGTCGGAGGAGCAGCTGCTCAGCATGGTCGACGAGGCCACCGAACTGGCCGTGCTCGAGGAGGACGACCGCGAGCTGATCCACTCGATCATCGAGTTCAACGACACCGTGGTGCGCGAGGTCATGATCCCGCGCACCGACATGGTGACGGTGGGGAGCACCGAGACGGTCGGGCACGCCCTCGGGCTCTTCCTCAGCCGCGGCGTCTCCCGCATGCCGGTCGTGGTGGGCGACGACGCCGACGACGTCGTGGGGGTGCTCTACCTGCGCGACGCGGCCAGGCTCAGCTACGAGCGGCCGGAGACGATCGACTCCGCCCGCGTCGAGTCGCTGATGCGCCCCGCCGTCTTCGTGCCCGAGTCGAAGAAGGTCGACGACACGCTCCGTCAGATGCAGGCGCAGTCGAACCACCTGGCGATGGTCGTCGACGAGTACGGGGGCATCGCGGGGCTCGTGACCCTCGAG
This sequence comes from Cnuibacter physcomitrellae, assembly GCF_014640535.1. Taxonomy (NCBI): domain Bacteria; kingdom Bacillati; phylum Actinomycetota; class Actinomycetes; order Micrococcales; family Microbacteriaceae; genus Cnuibacter; species Cnuibacter physcomitrellae. The sequence continues at coordinate 37,241 of NZ_BMHD01000002.1, read as the reverse complement.
GATCTCATCGAGGAGCTCGTGGGCGACATCTCCGACGAGTACGACCACGACACCGACGACGTGACCGAGCTCGGCGACGGCGCGTACCGGGTGAGCGCCCGGCTCCCCGTCGACGAGCTGGGGGAGCTGTTCGGCCTCGAGCTCGACGACGACGACGTCGACACCGTCGGCGGGCTGGTGGCGAAGCTCCTCGGCAGGCTGCCCGTGACCGGGTCGACCGTGGAGGTCGCCGGGCTCGTGCTCACCGCCGACCGGGTGGAGGGGCGCCGCAAGCAGCTCGTCAGCGTGGTCGCCCGCCGGGCGGACGGGTCCGACGAGGAGCCGACGGCCGAGCAGTCGAAGAAGAGCAGGACCAGACCGGACGACCGGATCGAGCAGAAGGAGGGTGCGGCGTGAGGAGCGGATTCGTCTCGTTCGTCGGACGACCCAACGTGGGCAAGTCGACGCTGACCAACGCGCTGGTGGGCGAGAAGATCGCGATCACCAGCGCGAAGCCGCAGACGACGCGTCGGGCCATCCGCGGCATCGTGAACGCGCCGGCCGGTCAGCTCGTGATCGTCGACACCCCGGGGATGCACCGGCCGCGCACCCTGCTCGGGGAGCGGCTCAACGCCCTCGTCGAGTCGACCCTGGGCGACGTCGACGTAGTGGGCTTCTGCGTTCCCGCTGACGAGAGGATCGGCCCGGGCGACCGCTTCATCAACCAGCAGCTCGACTCGTTCCCGCGTGCCAAGAAGGTCGCGATCGTGACCAAGATCGACGACGCCTCTAAGCAGGCCGTCGGCGAGCAGCTGTTGGCGATCTCGCAGCTGCGCGACTGGGATGCCGTAGTGCCGGTCTCGGCGGTCGACCGCATCCAGCTCGACGTGCTCGTCGAGGAGCTCATCGGCCTCCTGCCCGAGTCGGAGCAGGCGCTCTACCCCGACGACGCGGTGACCGACGAGTCGGAGGAGGAGCGGATCGCGGAGCTCATCCGCGAGGCGGCGCTCGAGGGCGTGCGCGACGAGCTGCCGCACTCGATCGCCGTCACGATCGACGACATGCAGCGGCGCGACGACCGCGACCTGCTCGAGATCTACGCGAACCTCTTCGTCGAGCGCGACAGCCAGAAGGGCATCATCATCGGCCCGGGCGGGTCACGCCTGTCGGCCGTGGGCAGGCGCGCCCGCGGCGAGATCGAGCAGCTGGTCGGCTCGCAGGTGTACCTCGACATCCGCGTGAAGGTGGCGAAGGACTGGCAGCGCGACCCCAAGCAGCTGGGCCGCCTGGGCTTCTGAGCGCTGCGAACCGATAGCCTGGTGGACGTGTCTGCACAGGAGAATCCGTTCGGCCAGGTGCTCGTCGCCATGGTCACGCCCTTCACCGCCGACGGCGAGGTCGACTGGCCGGGCGTCGAGCGGCTCACCGACGACCTGATCTCGAACGGCGCCGACGGCATCGTCGTGTCGGGGACGACGGGCGAGACGTCGACGCTCACCGACCCCGAGAAGCTCAAGCTCGTCGAGGTCACGAAGTCGGTCTCCTCCGGGCGCGCCAAGATCATCACCGGGGGCGGCTCCAACGAGACCGCCCACGCCATGCAGCTCGCGCAGCAGAGCGAGAAGGCGGGCGCCGACGGCAACCTCGTCGTCACCCCGTACTACAACAAGCCCACCCAGGCCGGCATCCTCACGCACTTCCGCATGATCGCCGATGCCACCGACCTCCCGGTCATCCTCTACGACATCCCCGGCCGCACCGGCGTGCCCATCCGGTACGAGACCCTGCTGCGCCTGGCGAAGCACCCGAACATCCTCGCCGTGAAGGATGCGAAGGGCGACTTCAGCGAGGTCAGCCGCGTGATGAACCAGACCGACCTGATGTACTTCTCCGGCGACGACGCCAACGTGCTGCCGCACCTGGCGATCGGTGCGACCGGGCTCATCGGCGTCACGGCCAACATCGTCCCCGGGGCCTATCGCACCATCGTCGACGCGGTGAACCGCGGCGACCTCCCGGCGGCCACCGCGATGCACCAGGCGCTCGAACCGCTCGTCCGCGCCGTGATGACGCATGTGCCCGGCACGGTGGCGGCGAAGTACGTCCTGCACGGCCTCGGCCGCATCGCCAGCCCCCGCGTGAGGCTGCCGCTCGTCGGCCCCGAGGAGTGGGAGGCCGCCGACATCGAGAACGAGATCGACCTCGTCCGCTCCATCCCGGGCCTCGACCTGTCGAGGTTCCGCCCCGATCGCAACGCAGCCGCCGGTGGCGCGCTGCCCAAGGTGGCCGGCACCACCCGTTAGGCGTGCCGCCCGCATCCATCGCTCGAACGCCCTAGGAGGCCCATGAAGAGCACCATCGTCGATCCCCCCGCCCTCGCACCGGGCACCCTCCGCATCGTCCCCGTGGGCGGTCTCGGCGAGATCGGCCGCAACATGACCGTGTTCGAGTACGAGGGCAAGCTGCTCATCGTCGACTGCGGCGTGCTGTTCCCCGAGGAGAACCAGCCCGGCGTCGACCTGATCCTCCCCGACTTCAGCGTCGTGCGCGATCGTCTCGACGACGTCGTGGGCATCGTGCTCACCCACGGGCACGAGGACCACATCGGAGCCGTCCCGTACCTGCTCAAGCTGCGCGAGGACATCCCCATCATCGGCTCGCCGCTGACGCTGGCCCTCACCGAGGCGAAGCTCAAGGAGCATCGCATCACGCCCTACACGCTCGACGTGCGCGAGGGCCAGACGGAGCAGCTCGGCCCGTTCGAGTGCGAGTTCGTGGCGGTCAACCACTCGATCCCGGATGCGCTGGCCGTCGCCATCAAGACGCCCGCCGGCGTCGTGCTGCACACCGGCGACTTCAAGATGGACCAGCTGCCGCTCGACGGCCGGCTGACCGATCTCCGCTCGTTCGCCCGCCTCGGCGAGGAGGGGGTCGACCTGTTCCTCGTCGACTCCACCAACGCCGACGTGCCCGGCTTCACGCCGCTCGAGAAGGACATCGGCCCGGTGCTCGAGTCGATCATCGAGCGGGCACCCCGTCGCGTCATCGTGGCGAGCTTCTCCAGCCACGTGCACCGCGTGCAGCAGGTGCTCGACGCCGCCCACGCCCACGGTCGCCGGGTCGCGCTCCTCGGCCGCTCGATGGTGCGCAACATGACCATCGCGGCCGAGCTCGGCTACCTCAAGGTGCCCGAGGGCGTCCTGATCGACTTCAAGAAGGCCGGCGACATCCCCGACGACCGCATCGTCTACATGTCGACCGGGTCGCAGGGCGAGCCGATGGCCGTGCTCAGTCGCATGGCGAACCTGGAGCACCAGATCGAGGTGGGGGAGGGCGACACCGTGATCCTCGCCTCGAGCCTCATCCCGGGCAACGAGAACGCCGTCTACCGCGTCATCAACGGACTCACGAAGCTCGGCGCCACCGTGGTGCACAAGGGCAACGCCAAGGTGCACGTCTCCGGTCACGCGGCCGCCGGCGAGCTCCTGTACTGCTACAACATCCTGAAGCCGAAGAACGTCATGCCGGTGCACGGTGAGTACCGTCATCTGTTCGCGAACGCGGCGCTGGCGATCGCGACCGGCGTGCCCGAGTCCCACACGATCCTCGGCGACGACGGCACCGTGGTCGACCTCCGAGACGGTGTGGCGACGGTGGTCGGCCAGTACGACCTCGGCTTCGTCTACGTCGACGGCTCCAGCGTGGGCGAAATCACCGATGCCGACCTCAAGGATCGCCGGATCCTCGGCGAGGAGGGGTTCATCTCCATCATCGTCGTGGTGGAGGCGCAGACCGGCCGGGTCATCGTCGGTCCGGAGATCCACGCCAAGGGCTTCGCCGAGGACGAGTCTGTCTTCGACGGGGTCAAGCCGAAGATCGCCGCGGCGCTCTCGGAGGCGGTCGAGAACGGCACCCGCGACACCTATGCGCTGCAGCAGGTGGTGCGGCGCACCATCGGCCGCTGGGTCAACACGAAGCTGCGCCGCCGTCCGATGATCGTGCCGCTCGTCATCGAGGCCTGACCGCTCGGACTCCTGCACACCCCCGATCAGGCGGCCGGGTCTCGACACCCGGCCGCCATGACCGGGCTTCTCGACCCCTCCCGGGTAGCGTGAGACCATGGCCACGAGCAGCAAGTCGACGACGCGCTCCCGCGCCGGCTCGACGCGCGGAGGCACGGCCGCGAGCACTCGCGCGTCCTCGTCGAAGCGCACCACGACCGCCCAGAAGACGCTGAAGTTCCCCGCCGCCGAGGAGCGGCCGAACCCGCTGGTCTCCGGCTGGATGGGCCTCGCGCACCTGGTCGGCGGTGCGGCTCGGGCCTTCGGCCCGGAGAAGCTGGAGAAGGACGAGCGCCGCGACGGCCTGCCCTTCCTGTTCGTGCTGCTCGCCGTGATCGGCGCGGTGGTGGAGTGGTTCCTCGCCTCCAACGCGGTCGCCGCCGTGCTGAACGCCTGGTCGTTCGGCGGGCTGTTCGGCCGTGTCTCCTACGCCCTGCCCGTCGTGCTCCTGCTGGTGGCGTTCTGGCTCTTCCGCCATCCCGCCTCGGTGAACGACAACGGCCGGATCGGGATCGGCCTGGGCCTGCTCATCGTGACGACGTCCGGCATCTGCCACATCTGGGGCGGCCGGCCCGATCCCGCGGCCGGCATCGAGGGCCTCGCCGTCGCCGGCGGCGTCATCGGCTGGCTGGTCGGCGCACCCCTCGCGGCCGTGATCACGCCGATCGGTGCGACCGTCCTCCTGAGCGCCCTCCTCCTGCTGTCGCTGTTCATCCTCACCAAGACCCCGCCGAACCGCGTCGGGCGGCGGCTCCGCGAGCTGTACGCCTACCTCTTCGGCGCCACTGCGCCCACCGACGAGGAGCCGGCGGTCGACGAGGCGACGGCCCGGAAGCCGAAGCGCGGCAAGCGCGGCGCGACCGACGACGAGGGCGACGAGTCCGCCGAGGGCGAGCTCCCGTGGTGGCGTCGCAACTCCAGCGGTCGCGAGGAGGATCCGGCGTTCGACACCCCGCTCATCCGTCCCACGATCGAGGACAGGACGCCCGCGGCCGAGGAGCCCTACGACTCCGCCGCCGAGATCGCCACCGAGTCCTACGGCCAGGGCAGCTTCGACGACGTCGTCTTCGGCGACCTCGCTGCCGCCGAGCAGGCGATCAAGCGGGTCACGGGCGAGATCCTCCCCGGGCGGCCGTCGGCGACGAGCCTCCTCGACGACTCCGGGTCGGATGCGCTGCCCGCGTTCTCCGGTGCCACGATCCCGGTCGAGCTGCCCGAGTCGCTCGCGAACACGGGCGAGCTCTCGCCCGCCCCCGACACCTCCGCCGCCGACTACCGGCTGCCCAGCGTGGCGTCGCTCGAGTCGGGCGCCCCGGCCAAGGCGCGGTCCGCGGTCAACGACGACGTGGTGCGCGCGATCACCGACGTGCTGCAGCAGTTCTCGGTCGACGCGACGGTCACCGGGTTCTCGCGCGGTCCGACCGTCACCCGGTACGAGATCGAGCTGGGCCCCGGCGTCAAGGTCGAGCGTGTGACGGCCCTGTCGAAGAACCTCTCCTACGCGGTCGCGTCGAACGAGGTGCGCATCCTCTCGCCCATCCCCGGCAAGAGCGCGATCGGCGTCGAGATCCCGAACACCGACCGCGAGACCGTGGTGCTCGGCGACGTTCTCCGCTCGGCCAAGGCGATGAACGACCCGCACCCGATGACCATCGGCGTCGGCAAGGACGTCGAGGGCAAGTTCGTGCTCGCGAACCTCGCGAAGATGCCTCACCTCCTGGTGGCCGGCTCCACCGGGTCCGGCAAGTCGAGCTTCATCAACTCGATGGTCACGTCGCTGCTCATGCGTGCGAAGCCCAGCGAGGTGCGCATGGTGCTCATCGACCCCAAGCGCGTCGAGCTCACGGCCTACCAGGGTGTCCCGCACCTCATCACGCCCATCATCACCAACCCGAAGAAGGCCGCCGAGGCCCTCTCCTGGGTGGTGAAGGAGATGGACATGCGGTACGACGACCTCGAGAGCTTCGGCTTCCGGCACATCGACGACTTCAACCGCGCCGTCATCAACGACGAGATCACGCTTCCGCCCGCGAGCCAGCGGGTGCTGAAGCCCTACCCGTACCTCCTCGTGGTGGTCGACGAGCTCGCCGACCTGATGATGGTCGCTCCCCGCGACGTCGAGGACTCGATCGTCCGCATCACGCAGCTCGCCCGGGCCTCGGGCATCCACCTCGTGCTCGCGACCCAGCGGCCGAGCGTCGACGTCGTCACGGGTCTCATCAAGGCGAACGTGCCCTCCCGCCTCGCCTTCGCGGTGACGAGCGTCACCGACTCCCGCGTCATCCTCGACCAGCCCGGGGCCGACAAGCTGATCGGCCAGGGCGACGGGCTGTTCCTGCCGATGGGCGCCTCGAAGCCCATCCGTGTCCAGGGCGCCTGGGTGTCCGAGAGCGAGATCGCGGGCGTCGTCCAGCACGTCACCCGTCAGGCGCGTCCCGAGTACCGCGACGACGTCACGGCGGTCGCCGAGAAGAAGCAGATCGACTCCGACATCGGCGACGACCTCGACCTCCTGCTCCAGGCGGCCGAGCTCATCGTCAACAGCCAGTTCGGGTCGACCTCGATGCTGCAGCGCAAGCTCAAGGTCGGCTTCGCCAAGGCCGGGCGCCTCATGGACCTCCTCGAGTCCCGCGAGATCGTCGGGCCCTCGGAGGGGTCGAAGGCGCGCGACGTGCTGGTGACACCGGAGCAGCTCCCCGAGGTGCTCGCGATGCTGCGGGGTGGTGGCGGCCCCGCTCCCTCGGGTCCGTCCGGTTCGAGCGGAGGCGGTCCCAGCGGTTCCGATGGTCGCGACCCGGTGTCGAGCTTCGACGCGGGGCTATACCCTGAGGAGGAGGCCTCCTCCGACGAGGATGCCTGGCAGCTGACCGGCAGGGAGTAAGACGTGACCAGTGCGGGTGGGGCTCTGACCCCGGCGTCGAAGCCCAGCAATCTCAACGTGCCGAACGTGATCACGATCGTGCGCATCCTGTTGGCGCCGGTCTTCCTGATCATGCTGCTCGTCGACAACGGACAGGACGGCCCGCTCCGCTGGGCCGCCGCGGCGCTCTTCATCGTCGCGATCGCCACCGACGGCATCGACGGTCACATCGCCCGGAAGTACGACCTCGTCACCGACCTCGGGAAGCTGCTCGACCCGATCGCCGACAAGGTGCTGACCGGGGCCGCTCTCGTGGGTCTGTCGATCCTGGGCGAGCTGTGGTGGTGGGTCACGATCGTGATCCTCGTCCGCGAGATCGGGATCACGGTCTGGCGCTTCCTGGTGCTGAGCGATCGTGTCGTCCCGGCGTCCCGCGGCGGCAAGCTCAAGACGCTGTTCCAGTCCTTCGCGATCTCGTTCGCGCTCGTCCCGTTGCCGAACGTCCTCGGCGACTGGATGTACTGGGTCAACTGGGTCCTCATGGCGATCGCCCTCGTGCTGACGGTGGTGACCGGGATCGACTACATCGTGCAGGACCAGCGGCTCAACCGCCGTCCCGCTCAGCGATGAGCGCCGCGCGGCGCATCGTGGAGATGCTCACGGCGTCGCACACCAGCCTCGCGGTCGCCGAGTCCCTGACCGGCGGGATGCTCGCCGCCGAGATCGTCTCGGTGCCGGGTGCCTCCGCCGTGTTCCGGGGCGGCGTCGTCGCCTACGCGACGCCGGTGAAGCACACCCTCCTCGGCGTGGCCGCGGAGACCCTCGCCGCGCACGGGGCGGTCCATCCCGATGTCGCGATGCAGATGGCGAGCGGCGTGCGCGACGCCCTCCAGATCGAGGGGGAGGCGGCCGCGATCGGGTTGTCGACCACCGGCGCGGCCGGGCCCGATCCGCAGGACGGCCAGCCGCCCGGCACGGTCTTCATCGGCATCGCGATCGGGTCCGACGTGCGCGCCGTGGCCGAGCGGTTCGACGGCGACCGCGAGTCGATCCGACGTCAGACGACCGAGCGGGCGCTCGCCCTGCTCGAAGAGCTGCTCACCGCCTGAGGCCGGGAATGCCCGGTGTGTCGATCTGGTTACAGGTGATGTCGTTCACAACAAAACATCAGTACCCGTCGTCTAGAGTCTTTGCTACGAATCACTCCCCGGAGAGGTTCAGCACCACTTCAGAGACGGTGACGTGACACGCGAGGAGGGTCCAGTGATTCTAGTTCGTCAGGAAATCGGCGACGTGCTTCGGGACTTCCGCCTGCAGAAGGGCCGTACGCTCCGCCAGGTGGCGAGCAAGGCCAGCGTCGCGCTCGGTTACCTCAGCGAGGTCGAGCGCGGTCAGAAGGAGGCGTCGAGCGAGATCCTCGCCTCGGTCGCCGATGCGCTCGACACCCCGATCTCCGTGATCATGCGGGAGGTCGGCGAGCGTCTCGCGGTGCTGGAGGGCCTCGAGCCCATCCCCGACACCGTGCCCGACGACTTCGTGGCGGATTTCGACGCCGATCTCGTTGCACGGTGACGGGTGACGCCACGGCCGCCGGCCGAGGGCGTGTGAGCTCATGCGACTGAGCGAGTTCCGACGCGCCGTCGACGACGAGTTCGGGCGCGGGTACGGCGCGGTCGTCACCAACGACCTCGTCATCTCCGACCTCGGCGAGCGCACGGCGGAGGAGGCGCTCCGAGCCGGGCGCACGCCGCGAGAGGTGTGGCTGGCGCTGTGCAAGGCGGCCGACGTGCCGCGGTCGCACTGGCACGGAGCGGGTCGGCCCGAGCCCAAGCGCTGAGCAGGCGCCCCGACAGACCACGAGAGCCCCGGATGCGAGAGCACCCGGGGCTCTCGTCATGTCTGCGAGGCGGCGTGTCGCAGTCGAAGACAGTTTCGAACGCGCGTAGGCTCCTGCACATCGAGAGAATCGAACACGTTCTACACAGAATGCGACCGGACAGCGACGATGTCGGTGGCCATCCGTACCGTGTGAAGGGTTCGACACTCCCGTGACGCCCTGTCGCCCGTCTCGTGGTTCGAGCGGGAAACGACAGCCTATGGGCACACCACCGCGGCGCGGGCCGCACCAGCAGAAGGAGCAGACATGCCCACCGAAGCCAACCGCGAGAAGGCCCTCGAGACCGCCCTCGCCCAGATCGACCGTCAGTTCGGCAAGGGCTCGGTGATGCGCCTCGGCAGCGACGAGCGTGCGCCCGTCGAGGTCGTGCCCACGGGGTCCATCGCCCTCGACGTCGCCCTCGGCATCGGCGGCATCCCCCGCGGCCGCATCGTCGAGATCTACGGCCCGGAGTCGTCGGGTAAGACCACGCTGACGCTCCACGCCATCGCGAACGCCCAGCGCGCGGGAGGCATCGCCGCGTTCATCGATGCCGAGCACGCGCTCGACCCCGACTACGCCCAGAAGCTCGGAGTCGACATCGACTCCCTTCTGGTCTCGCAGCCCGACACCGGTGAGCAGGCCCTCGAGATCGCCGACATGCTCGTCCGCTCCGGCTCGATCGACCTCATCGTGATCGACTCCGTGGCCGCTCTCGTGCCCCGCGCCGAGATCGAGGGCGAGATGGGCGACGCCCACGTGGGCCTCCAGGCCCGGCTGATGTCGCAGGCCCTCCGCAAGCTCACGGGTGCGCTCAACCAGACCAACACCACGATGATCTTCATCAACCAGCTCCGCGAGAAGGTCGGCGTGTTCTTCGGCAGCCCCGAGACCACCGCGGGCGGCAAGGCGCTGAAGTTCTACGCGTCGGTCCGGCTCGACATCCGTCGCATCGAGACCCTCAAGGAGGGCACCGAGGCCGTCGGCAACCGCACCCGCGTGAAGGTCGTCAAGAACAAGATGGCGCCGCCCTTCAAGCAGGCCGAGTTCGACATCCTGTACGGCGTCGGCATCTCCCGCGAGGGCAGCCTGATCGACTTCGGCGTCGAGCACGAGATCGTCCGCAAGTCCGGTGCCTGGTACACCTACGACGGCGACCAGCTGGGTCAGGGCAAGGAGAACGCCCGCCGGTTCCTCTCCGAGAACACCGACATCGCCGCCGAGATCGAGACGAAGATCCTCGCCAAGCTCGGCATCGGCGGGGCGAAGGCTGAGGCCCCGGCCCCCGTCGAGTCGCTCCAGGCGAAGATGGCCTCGAAGAAGGGCGCCTGACCAGCGCGATGAACGACATCATCAGCCTCGACGCCGTGCGCCGCGAGCGCACTGCCGCCGCGCACGGCGTCGAGGCCGGTCCCGTCGAGACCCCGGAGACCGATGAGGAGCGCCTCGCCCGGGTGAGCGACACGGTGATCCGCGCTCTCGGGCGGCGCCAGCTCTCCGCGGCCGAGACCGTCGACCTCCTCATCGCCCAGGGGGCCGAGCCCGACGAGGCCGAGGTGCTCGTGAGCCGTTATCGCGAGCTCGGCTACGTCGACGATCGGATGCTCGCCGAGGTCCTCGTCGAGCGTCTCCGATCGCGTCACAACAAGAGCCGCGCCGTCATCTCCCGCGAGCTGTCCGCCCGCCGCATCCCGCAGGAGTGCATCACCGATGCGCTCTCGGTCGTCGACGACGAGGAGGAGCGCGAGCTCGCCGAGGCGGCCGCTCTCAAGCGCGTGCGCCAGTTGTCGTCCTACGACGACGACACGGCCGAGCGCCGTCTCATGGGTTTCCTGGCGCGGAGGGGGTACCCGTCCCCGGTCGTGCGCGAGGCGACTCGCGTGGCGATGGCGACGCGGAACGAGCGTCGCGGGCCGCGGTTCGTCTGACCGCCTCGAGTTCGTAGACTGGTCGCCTCATGACCATTCTCAGCGATCCCCGAACGGCCGCCGGCGCGACCACCATCTCGCCGTCGTCGGCCGCCCTCGACACCGAGGGGCGTGCCCGCACCTACGAGGTGCGCACCTACGGCTGCCAGATGAACGTGCACGACTCCGAACGGCTCAGCGGGTCGCTCGAGGCCGCCGGCTACGTGAGGGCCGACGGCGTCGAGCCGGACGTCGTGGTGATCAACACCTGCGCCGTCCGCGAGAACGCCGACAACAAGCTCTATGGCAACCTGGGTCATCTCGCCGCGGTCAAGCGCGGGCACGAGGGAATGCAGATCGCCGTCGGCGGCTGCCTCGCGCAGAAGGACAAGGGCGTCATCCTCGAGAAGGCGCCCTGGGTCGACGTCGTCTTCGGCACTCACAACATGGGCTCGCTCCCCGCGCTGCTCGAGCGGGCGCGGCACAACGATGCGGCCGAGCTCGAGATCCTGGAGTCCCTCGAGGTCTTCCCGTCGACGCTGCCGACCAAGCGCGACTCGACCTACAGCGGATGGGTGTCGATCTCGGTCGGCTGCAATAACACGTGCACCTTCTGCATCGTGCCGTCGCTCCGCGGCAAGGAGAAGGACCGCCGGCCGGGTGACGTGCTGGCCGAGGTGCAGTCGCTCGTCGATGACGGCGCCATCGAGGTCACGCTGCTCGGACAGAACGTCAACTCGTACGGTGTCGAGTTCGGCGACCGTCTCGCCTTCGGCAAGCTCCTCCGCGCGGCCGGGGCGATCGAGGGTCTCGAGCGGATCCGCTTCACGAGCCCTCATCCCGCGGCGTTCACCGACGACGTGATCGACGCGATGGCCGAGACCCCGTCGGTCATGCCTCAGCTCCACATGCCCCTCCAGTCCGGCTCCGACCGCATCCTGCGCGCCATGCGCCGGTCCTACCGGTCGGCGAAGTTCCTGGGCATCCTCGAGCGGGTCCGTCACCGCATCCCGGACGCGGCGATCAGCACCGACATCATCGTCGGATTCCCGGGCGAGACCGACGCCGACTTCGAGGACACCCTGCGCGTGGTCGAGGAGGCCAGGTTCGCCTCGGCGTTCACGTTCCAGTACTCGATCCGGCCCGGCACGCCCGCGGCGGAGTACGACGAGCAGGTTCCGCGCGAGGTGGTGCAGGAGCGCTACGAGCGTCTGATCGCGCTGCAGGAGCGCATCAGCCAGGAGGAGAACGACCGCCTGATCGGACGCGAGGTGGAGGTGCTCGTGGCGAACGGCGAGGGCCGACGAGACGACGAGACGCACCGGATGAGCGGCCGGGCGCGCGACTCGCGTCTGGTGCACTTCGACGTGCCGTCGGGCTCGGCGCGGCCCCGGCCGGGCGATGTCGTGACCGTCCGTGTGTCGCGCGCGACCCCGTTTTACCTGATCGCCGGCCCCGACGGCGCGACGCTCGACGTCCGTGCGACCCGGGCGGGCGACGCATGGGACCGCGCCCAGGCCGAGAGCTGCGCGGTGCCGTCCCACGGCGCGTCCGGCGCCTCCGCGGGCCCCGTGTCGCTGGGTCTGCCCACGCTCCGAGTGGCGACCTCGCCGATCTACAGCCCCTCAGACGACCTGCGCACGGCGTCCGAGCGCCAGGGGTGAGCGTGGGCGGCGACGGCCGCGTGCTCGCCGTTGTCGGAGCGACGGGAACAGGCAAGTCCGACCTCTCGCTGGCGATCGCCGACACCCTCGCCGAGGCGGGACGGCGGGCCGAGATCGTCAACGCCGATGCCATGCAGCTCTATCGCGGCATGGACATCGGGACGGCGAAGCTCGCCCTCGAGGAGCGACGAGGGCACCCGCATCACCAGCTCGACGTGCTGGACGTCGTCGACGAGGCCTCGGTGGCCGCGTATCAGCGGCACGCCCGCGCCGACATCGACGCCATCGTGGCCCGCGGAGCGGTCCCCGTCCTGGTCGGCGGATCGGGGCTGTACGTCTCCAGCGTGCTCTTCCCCTTCGAGTTCCCCGCCCGCGACGAGGCCGTGCGGGCGCGACTGGAGAAGGAGCTCGACGAGAGGGGCCCCGGGGCGCTCTACCGCGACCTGGTGAGCCTGGATCGAGCGTCGGCCGAGGCGATCGGACCGCACAACGGGCGGCGGCTCGTCCGGGCCCTGGAGGTCGCGACGGTGACAGGCGAGCCGGTCTCGGGGCGTCTGCCCGCCGAGGCGGCGCCCTGGCGTCCCACGACGGTGATCCGACTCGGCATCGACCGCGCCGATCTCGTCGAGCGGCTCGACCGCCGCGTCGAGCGGATGTGGTCGTCGGGTCTGCTCGACGAGGTCGCCCTGCTTGCCGCGCATGGGCTCCGCGACGGCTCGACGGCCACGCGGGCGATCGGCTACGCCCAGGCCCTCGACCAGCTCGACGGCGTCCTCACGCGTGACGAGGCGGTCACCGCCACTCAGGCGCTGACCAGGCGTTACGCGCGCCGGCAGGTCAGCTGGTTCCGGCGGTACGAGGACGCGGTCGACCTCGACCCCCGCGACGGCGCGGCGACCCGCGACGTCGTGCAGGGCCTGGTCCGTGCGGCCGTAGACTGATCGGCATGTCCGTCGACCTCCGCTTCACCAAGGGCCAGGGCACGGGCAACGACTTCGTGCTGTTCCTCGATCCCGACGGCCACCACGATCTCTCGCCGAGCCAGGTGGCGGCCCTCTGCGACCGCCGGTTCGGGATCGGCGCCGACGGCGTCCTGCGCGCCGTCCGTTCCGAGAACATTGCGGCGGGTGGTGCCGCGCTGGCGGAGGACCCGGCCGCCGAGTGGTTCATGGACTACCGGAACGCCGATGGGTCGATCGCCGAGATGTGCGGCAATGGCATCCGGGTCTTCGTCCGGTACCTGATCGAGAACGGCGTCGTCGAGCTCGTCCCCGGCCGGACCCTGCCGATCGGCACACGCGCGGGCGTGCGCGACGTGATCCGCAGCGGCACCGGCTTCCAAGTGGACCTCGGGCGGTGGCGGCTGGAGCCGGACGAGACGCTCGTCAGCGCCCGTGAGGTGCCGGTGGCGCGTCCGGGACTCGGCATCGACGTCGGCAACCCGCACGTCGTGGTCGCTCTCGCCGACGACGCCGAGCTCGAGGCCGCCGACCTCACGGTGATCCCGCACCTCGACCCCGCGCCGGTGGAGGGTGCGAACGTCGAGTTCGTCGTCCCGCGCGAGCCGCTGGTCCGCGACGGCGTGGGTCGCATCCGGATGCGCGTGCACGAGCGGGGAAGCGGGGAGACGCTCTCCTGCGGAACGGGTGCTGCGGCCGCCGCACTCGCCGTACGGCACTGGGCGGGAGCGGGGGCTCCGAACGAGTGGCGGGTCGACGTGCCGGGTGGCACGGTCGGAGTGCGCATGTTCCCCGCGGAGGACGGCGAGCACGTGGCCCTGTCCGGTCCGGCCGAGCTGGTGTTCGAGGGCGACCTGTCGATCGCCTGACCGCATCGCGGTCCTAGTCCGCCCGAGGGGGCCTGCGCCGGGCGTGCAGCACGCGGAAGCCCTTGTTGGTGGTCGTGCGCTGGAACGCCAGGTCGCCGAACTCCGTCTCCATCCAGCGCAGCAGCGAATCGGCGCCGAGGTTCTTCTGTACGACGAGCCAGGCGTCGCCGCCGTCGTCGATGCGCGGCATCCACCGGCGGAGCAGGTCGTGGAGCTCGTTCTTGCCCACGCGGATGGGCGGGTTCGACCAGATCGTGGTGAATCGCACCGAGTCGGGAACATCCTCGGGTCGGACGGCGTTCACATTGGTGAGATGAAGTGATTCAGCATTACGCCGGACGAGATCGAGCGCCCTCTCGTTCACATCGACCGCCCACACCGTCGAATGCGGTGACTCCAGGGCGAGCGTGAGCGCTATCGGTCCCCAGCCGCATCCGATGTCGAGCAGGTTCCCGCTGGGCGGGGGCGTCGGCACCGACGCCAACAGCACCTGCGTGCCCGTGTCGATGCGATCCGGACTGAAGATCCCCGACGCGGTCGTCAGTCTGACCCGCGTCCCCGCCAGCGTGACGTCGAGGTCGCGCAGAGCCGCTTCCCCCGACGGTCGCGTCGAGAAGTAGTGCTCGCCCTCCATGAGAGGGAAATCTAGCAAACCAGGAGACTATTCTTTATGCCGATGACCCCATCCACCACAGAAGACCGAAGCAGAGACGACGACGCCGTCGCCCGCGTGCTCGCCGCCGGAGACTCGGCAGCGACGTACGCCCGCTTCGGCGGCTCGGCCCAGGCCCTCCAGGGCACCGAGACCGCAGGGGGCAGCCAGTACGACGGCGAGCAGTTCGATCGCGAGGACAGGCAGGCGCTCCGGCGCGTGTCGGGTCTGTCGACCGAGCTCCAGGACGTCACCGAGGTCGAGTACCGGCAGCTGCGGCTTGAGAACGTCGTGATCATCGGCGTCTACTCGCAGGGCAGCCTCGACGACGCCGAGAACTCGCTGCACGAGCTGGCGGCGCTGGCCGAGACCGCGGGCGCCGTGGTGCTCGACGGGCTCCTGCAGCGCCGGCCGCACCCCGATCCGAGCACGTACTTCGGTCGAGGCAAGGCCGAGGAGCTGGCGGGCATCGTCGCGGCGCTCGGCGCCGACACCGTGATCGCCGACACCGAGCTCGCCCCGAGCCAGCGGCGCGCGCTCGAGGACGTGGTGAAGGTGAAGGTGATCGACCGGACGGCCGTGATCCTCGACATCTTCAGCCAGCACGCGAAGAGCCGCGAGGGCAAGGCCCAGGTCGAGCTCGCACAGCTCGAGTACCTCCTCCCGCGTCTGCGCGGATGGGGTGAGTCGATGTCCCGTCAGGCCGGTGGCCAGGTGGGAAGCGCGGGCGCCGGGATGGGCTCGCGCGGTCCGGGTGAGACGAAGATCGAGCTCGACCGTCGCCGCATCCACAGCCGCATGGCGAAGCTGCGCCGGCAGATCGCGGGCATGAAGCCCGCCCGCGAGGCCAAGCGCGCCAACCGCAAGCGCAACGCGGTGCCGTCGGTCGCGATCGCGGGCTACACCAACGCGGGCAAGTCCTCGTTGCTCAACCGCATCACGCACGCCGGAGTCCTGGTCGAGAACGCGCTGTTCGCGACCCTCGACGCCACCGTGCGCCGCACGGCGACCGATGACGGCAGGCCCTACACGCTCACCGACACCGTCGGGTTCGTCCGCCAGCTGCCCCACCAGCTCGTGGAGGCGTTCCGCTCGACGCTGGAGGAGGTGGCCGACGCCGACCTGCTGGTGCATGTCGTCGACGGGTCGCACCCCGATCCGGCGAGCCAGATCGCGACGGTCCGCGACGTCGTCGGCGACGCGGGCGCCCGCGACGTGCCGGAGATGATCGTCTTCAACAAGAGCGACCTGCTCTCCGAGGATGACCGACTGGTGCTCCGCGGTCTCGAGCCGGGCGCCCTGTTCGTCTCGGCGCGCACCGGCGAGGGCATCGCCGAGCTGCGCGACGCGATCGCCCGGCGGATCCCCATGCCGAGCATCGAGGTCGACCTGCTCGTCCCGTACGAGCGCGGCGACGTCGTGACCATGCTCCACGAGCGGAACATCGTCCTGAGTACCGAGTACGAGGAGGCCGGCACCCACGTGAAGGCGCTCATCAACCCGGAGTTCGAGGAGCGCCTGGCGGCCTTCACCCGCTGAGCGGAGGCTCCGCCGTCGTGGCGGTGCCGTCGCGGTCAGACCGCGCGCAGCACCGCCACGACCTTGCCGAGCACGGTCGCGTAGTCGCCGAGGATCGGCTCGAAGGCGCTGTTGCGGGGGAGCAGCCAGGTGTGCCCGTCGCGCTGGCGGAAGACCTTGACGGTGGCCTCCTCGTCGAGCATCGCCGCGACGATGTCGCCGTTCTCGGCGGTGTTCTGCTGTCGCACGACGACCCAGTCCCCATCGCAGATGGCCGCGTCGATCATCGACTCACCGACGACCTTGAGCATGAACAGCTCGCCGTTGCCGACGAGCTGGCGGGGGAGCGGGAAGACCTCGTCGACCTGCTGCTCCGCCGTGATGGGGATTCCCGCGGCGATCCGCCCGACCAGGGGGACGAGCGTGGCGTCGCCGACGGGGGGTGCGGTGTCGACGTCGGAGCCCTCGCTCCCGGGCACGTCGATGAGGACCTCCATCGCCCTCGGGCGGTTCGGGTCGCGGCGCAGGTACCCGCTCAGCTCGAGCTGGTTGAGCTGGTGCGTCACGCTCGACAGCGACGCGAGGCCGACGGCGTCGCCGATCTCGCGCATGCTCGGCGGATAGCCCCGGGTGGAGACCGACCGCTGGATCACCTCGAGGATGGCGAGCTGCTTGTCGCTCAGGCTCTTGCGTCGCCTGGTACGGCCGTTCTCGGTGCCCACTGGATCCTCGTTCCGTCGTTCCCGCCCCTCTCCCGGGGCCGATGTCGGTGGTCTGCGCTTCGATGTCGGTGGCGGGTGATTCACTTCACCTGTCGATCGAAACTGTATCCGAGAACGACTCGAGAACGCACGCGTGTTCGAGCGTGTCGCGGGATGTCTTCGATCGCATCGGATCTTGACGGTTCGAAGAGTAGAACGTATATTCGGAACACAGCTTCGTCGCGGCGGCCCCGGCCGGTCGCCGCGACGATCTCCACGAGGAGGCACCGATGAGCACCACCGCAACCGCAGCAGCACCCGTCACGCGCACTCGTCTGCGCATCACGCGCAGAGGGCAGGTCGTGCTGGCCTCCGTCCTCGGTCTCGGCCTCGCCCTGACCTTCGGTCTCCTCGCCCTGTTCGGCGGCGGCTCCGCCACCGCGACCGACTCGTCCGGCTCCGGCGAGTTCTCCTACGTGACGGTCCACGCGGGTCAGAGCCTGTGGGCGATCGCCGAAGACCTCGCGCCGGGCGCCGATCCGCGTGAGGTCATCGCGTCCATCCAGAACCTCAACGGGCTGGTCGGCTCCGAGGTGCAGCCCGGTCAGAAGCTGGCCGTGCCCCAGCAGTACGCCGACTGAGCGGTCCCGCGCGGTCGGGAGGATCCGTCCGATCGGTAGGATTCGGGGGGTGACCACTCCGCTCGATGCACTGCCTCTCCGCGACGATCTGCGCGGCCGCCAGCCGTACGGCGCACCTCAGCTCCACGTGCCGGTCGAGCTGAACGTCAACGAGAACACGCATCCGATCCCGGAGGACGTCGCCCGCGACATCATCGAACGGATCGCCGCGTCGCTCCTCACGATCAACCGGTATCCGGATCGCGAGTTCACCGAGCTCCGCCAGGCGCTGGCCCGCTACCTCGGTCACGGGCTCACCGAGGCCAACATCTGGGCGGCGAACGGCTCCAACGAGGTCCTCCAGCACATCCTCCAGGCGTTCGGCGGCCCGGGCCGCAGGGTGCTGGGGTTCCCGCCCACCTACTCGATGCACTCGATCATCGCCTCCTCCACCGGGACGGAGTGGGTCGAGGGCGAACGCGACCCCGGCTACCAGATCTCGCCCGAGACCGCCGTGCGATGGATCGAGCAGACCGATCCCGACCTCGTCTTCTTCTGCGCGCCCAACAACCCCACCGGCACCCCGCTGCCGCTCGAGACCATCGAGGCCGCCTACGAGGCGGCGCGCGGTGTCGTCGTGGTCGACGAGGCCTACGAGGAGTTCGCCCCCGCCGGGACGCCGAACGCGCTGAGCCTCCTCCCCGGACGTCAGCGACTCCTCGTGTCGCGCACGATGAGCAAGGCGTTCGCCTTCGCCGGCGCTCGTCTGGGCTACCTGGCGGCCGACCCGGCGGTGGCGGATGCGCTGAGGCTGGTGCGCCTGCCGTACCACCTCTCGGCGCTGACGCAGGCGGCCGCAGTGGCCGCCCTCGACCACACGCCGGAGATGCTCGCGATGGTCGACGACATCAAGCGCCAGCGCGATCGGATCGTTGAGCGGCTCGGCGAGCTCGGCTACGAGGTCTGGCCGACCGCGTCCAACTTCGTCCTGTTCGGCGGTGTCGACGACCCCGAGGCGCTCTTCGAGTGGCTGCTCGCGCGCGGCATCATCATCCGCAACCTCGGCATCCCGAACCACCTCCGGGTCAGCGCCGGCACGGAGGCGGAGACCACCGCGTTCCTCGACGCCATGGCCGAGTACACGGCTCGGTAGGATGGTCGCCATGGCGTCCTCCCCCCGCACCGCGAGCATCCACCGGGAGACCAGCGAGTCGAGCATCGACCTCGAGCTCGACCTCGACGGCACCGGAGTGGCCGATCTCGAGACCTCGGTCCCGTTCTTCGACCACATGCTGACGGCGTTCGCCAAGCACTCCCTCACCGATCTGAGGGTCCGTGCCACAGGTGACATCGACATCGACGTCCACCACACCGTGGAGGACATCGGCATCACGCTCGGCACGGCCATCAAGCAGGCGCTCGGCGACAAGGCGGGCATCTCCCGCTTCGGCGACGCCCTCGTGCCGCTCGACGACGCCCTGGCGCAGGCCGTGGTCGACATCTCGAACCGGCCCTACCTCGTGCACACCGGCGAGCCCGCGGGGTTCGAGTTCCACCTGATCGGTGGGCACTTCACCGGCTCGATGGTCCGGCACGTGATGGAGGCCATCACGTTCAACGCCGGTCTCACCGTGCACCTGACGCTCCTGGCCGGACGCGACCCGCACCACATCGCCGAGGCGGAGTTCAAGGCCTTCGCCCGCGCGTTCCGTCAGGCCAAGTCGTACGACCCGCTGGTGACGGGCATCCCGTCCACCAAGGGCGCCCTGTGACGGGCCGTCCCTCGGTCGCCGTCCTCGAGTACGGGAGCGGCAACGTCCACTCCGCGGTCAAGGCGCTCGAGCGCGCCGGAGCCGAGGTGACGCTGACCTCCGATCGCGCGACGATCATGGCGGCGGACGGCCTGCTCGTCCCGGGCGTCGGGGCGTTCGACGCGGTGATGACGCAGCTTCGGGCCGTCCGCGGTGACGAGCTCATCGACCGCAGGCTCGCCGGCGGCCGACCGGTGCTCGGCATCTGCGTGGGCATGCAGGTGATGTTCGGCAACGGCATCGAGCGCGGCGTCGAGACGGAGGGGCTGGGGGAGTGGCCCGGCACGGTCGAGCTGCTGGAGGCCGACGTCGTCCCGCACATGGGATGGAACACGATCGACTCGCCCGTCGACTCGGTCCTGTTCGACGGTCTCCACGACGAGCGCTTCTACTTCGTCCACTCGTACGCCGCTCGCGAGTGGGAGATGGACGACGACGGCCGCCGCGCGCACCCGATCGTCACCTGGGCGACCCACGGGGAGCCCTTCATCGCCGCGGTCGAGAACGGTCCGCTGAGCGCGACCCAGTTCCACCCCGAGAAGTCGGGTGAGGCGGGCATCCGCCTGCTGTCGAACTGGATCGGCAGTCTGCGCTGACCGTCGTCCGCCACCCGAGGAGAGCACCAGCACCATGACAGAGTTCACCACCGCGCCCGCGCTGACCCTGCTGCCCGCGGTCGACGTCGCCGACGGCAAGGCCGTGCGGCTGACGCAGGGCGAGGCGGGCACGGAGACCTTCCACGGCGATCCCGTCGACGCCGCGGTCGACTGGGCCGAGCAGGGTGCGGAGTGGATCCACCTCGTCGACCTCGACGCGGCGTTCGGGCGGGGGAGCAACCTCGCGCTGATCAAGCGGATCATCCGCGAGGCGAAGGACGTGTCGGTCGAGGTGTCGGGAGGCATCCGCGACGACAGGAGCCTCGAGACCGCTCTCGACAGCGGGGCGAAGCGCGTGAACCTCGGGACAGCGGCCCTGGAGAACCCCGAGTGGGCGGCCAGCGTCATCGCTCAGTACGGCGAGGCGGTGGCCGTCGGTCTCGACGTGCGCGGCACGACGCTCGCCGCCCGCGGCTGGACCGAGGAGGGCGGCGATCTGTGGGACGTCCTCGCCCGGCTCGAGGACGCCGGCTGCGCTCGCTACGTCGTCACCGACGTGACGAAGGACGGCACGCTCCAGGGCCCCAACGTCGACCTGCTGCGCCAGGTGATGGCGCGCACCGAGCGTCCGGTCGTCGCCTCCGGCGGCATCTCGAGCCTCGACGACCTGGTCGCCCTGCGCGAGCTGGTGCCGGCCGGCCTCGAGGGCGCCATCGTCGGCCGAGCGCTGTACTCGGGTGCGTTCACGCTGGCTGAGGCGCTGGATGTCGCCGGCCGCTGACCACGACCCGCGGCTGGCCGACTCCGCCGGGCAGCCCTGGAAGGGGCGCCACTTCGAGTCCCACGGCTACGAGCGCGACGACGGTGCGGCGTCGGCCGCGCTGATCGGGGCGCTGACGGCGTTCCGCGAGGGCCGTGCCGGACAGGCCGACGTGGTCGACGCCGTGCGGACCGCGCGCCTCCTGGTCCCACTGGTCGCCCATGCCGGCGAGGAGGGGCACACGGCCGAGGGGCTACGCGTCGACAAGACGCAGGAGCTCTCCCTCGTCACCGTCGCCGGTCCGGATGGACGCACGGTCCTGCCGGTGTTCAGCAGCGTCGAGGCGCTGGCGCGGTGGAACCCCGCGGCTCGGCCGATCCCCGTCGCCTCCCGACGCGCGGCACTCGCGGCCGCGGCGGAGCGGACCGACGTCCTGGTGCTCGATCCGGCGTCGCCGACCGAGTTCGCCGTGCGTCGTCCGGCGCTCTGGGCGATCGCGCAGGACACCCCGTGGAGCCCCGCCGTCGAGTCGCCCGAGGTCCTCGCGGCCTTCCGCTCCTCGGTGGCGGGGGAGGCGAGCGTGACCGCGATCGCCCTCGCCGCCGGTGATCCGAATGCGCGGCTCGCGGCACCCGAGGTGGTGGTCGAGCTCTCGCTCGTGCCGGGCCTCGACGCCGCCGCGCTGACCGCGCTGCTCGGACGCCTCCAGGAGTCGTGGGCGGCCGACGAGGTGATCGCCGGCGCCGTCGACTCGATGGCCGTCAGGCTCCGCTGACGCGACTACGACACCGGGCCGGTGTACTTCTCGCCGGGGCCCTCGCCGGGGGCGTCCGGGATGGGGGACGCCTCGCGGAACGCGAGCTGCAGGGACCGGAGCCCGTCGCGGAGGCTCCTCGCGTGCTGATCGCCGAGGAACGGCGCCGAGGCTGTCACCAGGCCGGCGAGGGCGGTGATCAGCTTGCGGGCCTCGTCGAGGTCGGTCTCGAGCGAGGGATCGTCGGCGAGCCCGCACTTGACGGCGGCGGCGCTCATGAGGTGCACCGCGGTGGTCGTGATGACCTCGATCGCCGGGACCTCCGCGATGTCGCGGAGCGCCTCGGCCTCCAGCGTCTCGTCGTCAATCGCGTGGTCGTGGGCGTCGCTCATCGGGTTCCTCACTGCTGGGACGGAGTGTCTGCTAGACTCTATGCGGCTGAGGCTCGCCCTCGGCCCGAAAGTGGAGATTCTCCCACCCGCGCATACCGCTTCAACAGGTTACCGGGTCGAATGCACTCCGCTCGTGACGACGGCCCCGGCCGGCGGACGAGCAGACAGGGTGCGTGGTGTGTCGGCGTGTCTCATGCCGCACGGTGAGCAGCTCCGCCTTCGCGAGCCCCGGATCGGGCGCTCGACACGAACGAACTAAGGAGCTACGCATCAGCGATCCCCGTACCAACGACCGTATCCGAGTCCCCGAGGTCCGCCTCGTGGGTCCCGGTGGCGAGCAGGTCGGCGTCGTCAGCATCGACGTCGCGCTTCGGCTTGCCCAGGAGGCGGACCTCGACCTCGTCGAGGTGGCACCGAACTCCAAGCCCCCGGTCGCGAAGATCATGGACTACGGAAAGTTCAAGTACGAAGCCGCGCAGAAGGCCAAGGAGGCCCGCCGCAACCAGGCGAACACCATCCTCAAAGAGGTGCGCTTCCGCCTGAAGATCGACGTGCACGACTACGAGACCAAGCGCAAGCGCGCCGAGGGCTTCCTCAAGGCGGGCGACAAGGTCAAGGCGATGATCCTCTTCCGCGGCCGCGAGCAGTCCCGTCCCGAGCAGGGCGTGCGTCTGCTTCAGCGTTTCGCCGAGGACGTCGCCGAGTTCGGTCAGGTGGAGTCGAACCCCACCATCGACGGCCGCAACATGGTCATGGTCATCGGCCCGTTGAAGAACAAGGCGGAGGCCAAGGCCGAAGCCCATGCGAAGCGTGAGACCCGCCCGCCGCGCGAGAGCGCGTCGGAGGAGTCTGCACCGGCCGAGCCGGCCGGCAACTGACCCACACACAAGGAGAAACCCCGATGCCCAAGAACAAGACCCACTCCGGGTCGAAGAAGCGCTTCAAGATCACCGGTAGCGGCAAGATCATGAAGCAGCAGGCCGGCATGCGCCACAACCTCGAGGTGAAGGCCCCCGGCCGCAAGGCGCGCCTCAACCAGGACCAGGTCCTGTCCCCGGCCGACGCCAAGACCGTGAAGAAGCTTCTCGGCCGCTGATCAGCGCCGACGAGACGACCTGAAGGAAGAGTCAGATGGCAAGAGTGAAGAGGGCGGTCAACGCCGCCAAGAAGCGTCGCGTCGTACTCGAGCGCGCCGAGGGCTACCGCGGTCAGCGGTCGCGCCTGTACCGCAAGGCGAAGGAGCAGGTCACCCACTCCCTCGTCTACTCCTACCGTGACCGCCGTGCGCGCAAGGGCGACTTCCGTCGCCTCTGGATCCAGCGCATCAACGCCGCGTCGCGTCAGAACGGCCTCACCTACAACCGCTTCATCCAGGGTCTGGCCCTGGCCGGCATCGAGGTCGACCGCCGCATCCTCGCCGAGCTAGCCGTGAACGAGCCCGCGACGTTCGCTGCGCTGGTCGAGAGCGCCCGTGCCGCCCTTCCCGCCGACACGTCGGCGCCGAAGACCGCTGCGTAGGTCACGTCGCCTGTAGCCTCGCCTCATGCTGGACAATCCGCGTTCACCGCGCGTCCGGGCTGTGGCGAAGCTCGCCAAGAGAGGAGCCCGGTCTGAGACCGGGCTCTTCCTCGTGGAGGGACCGCAGTCCGTCCGCGAGGTCCTGAGCTTCGATCCCGAGCTCGTCGTCGACCTGTTCGTCACCCCCACGGCGCTCGAGCGTCACGAGGCGATCGGCGCCCTCGCCGAGGCGAACGGCATCGAGGTGGAGTTCGTGACCGAGCAGGTGCTCGACGCGATGGCCGACACCGTGACCCCCCAGGGCTTCGTCGCGGTGTGCAGGCAGTTCCCGACCGCCGTGAAGGAGATCTTCGCGCGGGAACCCAGGCTCATCGCCGTCCTCGAGGAGGTGCGCGACCCGGGCAACGCGGGCACCATCATCCGGGCGGCGGATGCGGCAGGCGCCGACGCCGTGATCCTCACCGGCCGGAGCGTCGACCTGTACAACCCCAAGGTCGTCCGATCCACCACGGGGTCGCTGTTCCACCTCCCCGTCGCCATCGAGGCCACGTTGTCGGATGTGCTCGCGAGGGCCTCGGCTGCGGGTCTGGTCAGTCTCGCGGCCGACATCAAGGGCGACGACCTCCTCTCGATCCGGCGCGAGGGCGTGCTCGCGCAGCCCACCGCCTGGGTCTTCGGGAACGAGGCCCGGGGCATGACCGACGAGCATCTCACGCTGGTCGACCGCGTCGTGTCGCTGCCCATCTACGGGCAGGCCGAGTCGCTGAACCTGGCGACCGCCGCCTCGGTGTGCCTGTACGAGAGCGCGTTCGCCCACCGCTCCTGATCGAGCCGGTCGCCGCGGGCGACTAGAATCGGTCCTCGTGTCTGATGCCCACGCCATTTCGGAAGCCGAGGTCGCGGAGGCGGTCGACGCCGCTCTCGCGGCGCTGTCCGGCGCGACCGACTCGGCCACGCTCCGTGCCGCCAAGGCGGCTCACATCGGCGAGTCCTCGCCCCTGGCCGCGCTGAACGGCCGGATCAAGTCCCTGCCCGGCGACCAGAAGGCCGCCGCGGGCAAGCTCGTGGGACAGGCGCGCGCGCGGGTGAACCAGGCCTTCGCCGAGCGCGAGGCCGAGGTCGCGACGCTCGAGGAGCAGCGACGACTCGAGGCGGAGGCGGTCGACGTGACCGCCGTCGCCCCGCGGCGCCGGCTGGGTGCCCGCCATCCGCTCACCCTCCTGCAGGAGACCATCGCCGACATCTTCGTCGGGATGGGGTGGGAGGTCGCCGAGGGCCCCGAGGTCGAGAGCGAGTGGTTCAACTTCGACGCCCTCAACTTCGACGAGGACCACCCTGCTCGAGCGATGCAGGACACCTTCTTCATCGACCCGCCGTCGTCGCACCTCGTGCTGCGCACCCACACCTCGCCGGTGCAGGTGCGCTCGCTGCTCGAGCGCGACCTGCCGGTGTACGTGATCGCGCCCGGGCGGGTCTACCGCACCGACGAGCTCGACGCGACCCACACGCCCGTGTTCAGCCAGGTGGAGGGCATCGCGGTCGACCGCGGTCTCACCATGGCCCACCTGCGCGGCACCCTGGAGCACTTCGCGCGGCAGATGTTCGGCGACGAGGCGCGCATCCGCCTGCGTCCGAACTACTTCCCGTTCACCGAGCCGAGCGCCGAGATGGACGTCTGGCAGCCGAACGCCAAGGGCGGTGCGCGCTGGGTGGAGTGGGGCGGCTGCGGCATGGTCAACCCCAACGTGCTCCGCTCGGCGGGCATCGACCCCGACGAGTACTCGGGCTTCGCGTTCGGCATGGGCATCGAGCGCACCCTCCAGTTCCGCAACGACCTGAACGACATGCGCGACATGGTCGAGGGCGACGTCCGGTTCAGTCAGCAGTTCGGAATGGTGGTCTGACATGCGCATCCCCGTCAGCTGGCTCGCAGAGTACGTCGACCTCCCCGAGGGCGCCTCGATCGACGACATCCACGCCGCCCTGGTCAAGGTCGGCCTCGAGGAGGAGGGCTCGCACCACTTCGAGGTGAGCGGCCCGGTCGTCGTCGGCGAGGTGCTCGACTTCACCGAGGAGCCGCAGAAGAACGGCAAGACCATCCGCTGGTGCCAGGTGCGCGTCGCGCCCGAGGGCCACCGCGCCGCCGACGGCGGCGACGACGTCCGTGGCATCGTCTGCGGCGCCCGGAACTTCGTCGTGGGCGACAAGGTCGTCGTGACGCTCCCGGGCGCCGTCCTGCCCGGCGGCTTCGCCATCGCCGCCCGCAAGACGTACGGTCACGTCTCCGACGGCATGATCGCGTCCGCCCGCGAGCTGGGGCTGAGCGACGAGCACGAGGGCATCCTGCGCCTGGTCACCCTGGGGCTCGACCCCGAGGTCGGGACGGATGCGATCGCCCTGCTGGGTCTCGACGACTCGGCCGTCGAGGTCAACGTCACCCCCGACCGCGGCTATGCGTTCTCGATCCGCGGCATCGCCCGCGAGTACTCGCACTCGACGGGCGCGGCCTTCCGCGACCCGGTCGACCGTGTGACGCCGGCGCCGGCGTCCGGGTTCCCGGTGGCGATCGTCGACGAGGCCCCGATCCGCGGGCGTGTCGGCGCGTCCGTCTTCATCACCCGCGTGGTCCGCGGGGTCGACGCCACCCGGCCCTCTCCTCCGTGGCTGGTCACCCGGCTGAAGCTGGCCGGCATCCGCTCGATCTCGCTCGTGGTCGACATCACGAACTACGTGATGCTCGAGTACGGGCAGCCCATCCACGCGTACGACCTCGACGAGCTGCAGGGCGGCATCGTCGTGCGCCGCGCCGCGTCGGGCGAGACTCTCGTGACCCTCGACGGCCAGACCAGGACGCTCCACACCGAGGACCTCGTGATCGCCGACGACCGCGGCGCCATCGGCCTCGCCGGCGTCATGGGCGGCGCCGAGACCGAGATCTCCTCGACCACGAAGGACGTCCTCGTCGAGGCGGCGAACTTCGACCCGGTGTCCATCGCGCGGACGGCTCGTCGCCACAAGCTGCCGAGCGAGGCGTCCAAGCGCTTCGAGCGCTCGGTCGACCCGAAGGTCGCCGAGGCGGCCGCGGCGCGCGTCGTGGAGCTGCTGGAGCAGCTCGGCGGCGGCCAGGCGGATGCGCTGGGCTCGGTGCACGTCGCCCATGCCGACCCGGCGGCTATCCACCTGCCGATCGGATACGTGCCGGAGCTCATCGGCGCCGAGTTCACCGACGACGAGATCGTCGACTCCCTGCGCCGCATCGGCTCCGCCGTGGAGCGCGAGGACGACGTGCTCGTCGTCACGCCGCCGTCCTGGCGTCCCGACCTCACCGACAAGGCGACCCTCGCCGAGGAGGTCGCGCGCATCGTCGGCTACGACCGCATCCCCTCGGTGCTCCCCGTCGCTCCTCCCGGCCGGGGCCTCACCGCCGGACAGCGCGCCCGTCGGCGCACCGGCGACTCGCTGGCGGCCGCCGGCCTCACCGAGGTGCTGGCGTACCCGTTCTCGTCCGAGCAGCAGACGCGGTCCTTCGGGTCGGCGACGGGAGCGGCCGTCCCTGCCGTCCGCGTGGCCAACCCGCTCGATCCGGCCGCGCCGTTCCTCCGCACCGCGCTCGTCCCGGGGCTCCTCGACGTCGCCCGTCGCAACGTCTCGCGCGGGATGACCGACCTCGCGCTGTTCGAGGTCGGGCTGGTCTTCCAGCCGCTCGAGGGCGTCGCGTACGGCGTCGCGTCGCTCCCGGCGGGCGCCGAGCTGCCCGAGGAGGCCGTGCTCGACGAGCTGCACCGGAGCATCCCGCCGCAGCCGCGTCACGTCGCCGCGCTCTTCCTCGGCGACGCCCTCGAGCGCCGCCCGGGCCGCCCGGCGGTGCCCGCGGGCATCGCCGACGCGCTCGACGCGGTGCGGACGATCGCGCAGGCTCTCGACGTGGAGGTGCGGATCGCGCAAGGGACCCACGCGTCCCTCCACCCGGGGCGCACCGCCGAGGTGTTCGCGGTGCGCGACGGCGAGGAGCGCTCCGTCGGCTTCGCCGGCGAGGCGCTGCCCGCGCTCACGGCGGAGCTCGACCTGCCCCGTGTGGTCGCGGTCGTCGAGCTCGACTGGGATGCGCTGTTCGCCGCGGCGAGACCGCTCGCGGACGTGCATCCGATCAGCGGGTACCCCGCCGCCACCCAGGACCTCTCGCTCGTCGTCGCGGTCGACGTCCCCGCGGGCGATGTCGAGCGATCCGTCTCCGCGGGTGCCGGCGAGCTCCTCGAGTCGATCGAGCTGGTCGACGACTACCGCGGCGCCGGCCTTCCGGAGGGGACGAAGTCCCTCACGTTCGCGCTCCGCTTCCGGGCGAACGACCGCACGCTGACGGCGGCCGAGGCCAGCGAGGCCAAGCTCGCCGGCGCCGCGCGCGCCGCCGAGGAGCACGGAGCCGCCGTCCGCGAGTGACGGGACGAGGCCGCCCGCGGGCGTCGCGGGCGGCAGATAGATTGGACCCATGACCTACTCCGTCGCGATCGCCGGCGCGAGCGGCTATGCCGGGGGAGAGATCCTCAGGCTGCTCGCCTCGCATCCCGAGTTCGAGGTGCGCACCGTCACCGCGCACGCGAACGCCGGCCAGCCGCTTCTGGCCGCGCATCCGCACCTGCGCTCCTACGCCGGGCTGACGCTCGTCGACACGACGGTCGAGAACCTCCGCGGTCACGACGTGGTCTTCCTCGCGCTTCCGCACGGCAAGTCGGGCGAGCTCGCCGACGCGCTGTCGGATGCTCGACTCGTGGTCGACTGCGGGGCCGATCACCGCTTGACGAGCGGCGCGGACTGGGAGCGCTTCTATCGGAGCGAGTGGTTCGGCTCATGGCCGTACGGCCTGCCCGAGCTCATCCTCGGATCCGGGGGCAAGCAGCGTGACGCGCTCGCCGGGGTGAACCGCATCGCCGTCCCCGGCTGCAACGTGACCGCGGTGTCGCTCGCCCTCGCCCCGGGCATCCGGGCCGGGGTCATCCGGGCGGCCGATCTCGTGGCGGTCCTCGCCGTGGGGCCGTCCGGCGCGGGCAAGTCGCTGCGGACCGATCTGCTCGCGAGCGAGCTGCTCGGAAGCGCGCACGCGTACGGCGTCGGGGGAGTCCACCGCCACGTGCCCGAGATCGTGCAGAACCTCACTCTCGCGGGCGGGGAGGGCGTCTCCGTGTCGTTCACGCCCGTGCTCGTGCCGATGGCGCGCGGCATCCTGGCCACGAGCACCGCGCGTCTCGCGCCCGGCGTCGGCGCGGCCGACGTCCGCAGCGCGTGGGAGCTGGCCTACGCCGACGAGCCGTTCGTGCACCTGCTGCCCGAGGGCCGGTTCCCGAACGTCAGCGACGCTCTCGGCGCCAACACGGCCCTCATCGGGCTCGCCATCGACGAGGACGCCGAGCGCGTCGTCACCGTCACGGTCCTCGACAACCTCGTCAAGGGCACCGCGGGTGCCGCGATCCAGTCCACCAACCTCGCCCTCGGTCTCCCGGAGACCCTCGGCCTTCCCGTGAACGGAGTCGCCCCGTGAGCGTCACCGCCCCCGCCGGGTTCGAGGCGTCCGGCATCCGCGCCGGCATCAAGTCGAGCGGGTCGCCCGATCTCGCCCTCGTCGTCAACCGGGGCCCGTCGAACGCGGCCGCGGCGGTCTTCACGTCCAACCGGTGCAAGGCCAACCCGATCCTGTGGTCGGAGCAGGTCATCACCGACGGCAGGGTCTCGGCGGTGGTCCTCAACTCCGGCGGCGCCAACTGCTACACGGGGTCGTTCGGCTTCCAGACCACCCACGCCACCGCCGAGGCGGTCGGCGAGGCGGTCGAGGTGTCGGCGGGCGACGTCATCGTGTGCTCGACCGGCCTCATCGGCGTCGGCGACCAGGCCTTCCGCGACGCCGTCGTCGGGGGAGTGCCGCTCGCGGCCGCGGCGCTCCGCGCAGACGGCGGGGCCGACGCGGCGATCGCCATCATGACCACCGACACGAAGCCCAAGGAGGCCGTGCACACCTCGCCCGAGGGTTGGACGATCGGCGGCATGGCCAAGGGCGCGGGGATGCTCGCTCCGGGGCTGGCGACCATGCTCGTCGTCCTGACGACCGACGCCGACCTTGCGTCCGACGCACTGGACCGCGCTCTCCGCGCCGCGACGCGGGTGACGTTCGACCGCCTCGACTCCGACGGGTGCATGTCGACGAACGACACGGTGACGCTCCTGGCCTCCGCGGCCTCCGGTGTCGTGCCCGACGAGGCCGACTTCACGCGCGCGCTGACCGAGCTGTGCCGCGACCTCGCCCTGCAGCTGCAGGCGGATGCGGAGGGCGCGAGCCACGACATCGCCATCGAGGTCGTGAACGCCGCCAGCGAGGACGAAGCGGTCGAGGCGGGGCGCGCGGTGTCGCGCAGCAACCTCTTCAAGGCCGCCGTGTTCGGCAACGACCCCAACTGGGGTCGGGTGCTCGCCGCGCTCGGGACGACCGCGGCGCGGTTCGACCCGTACGCGGTCGACGTGTCGATGAACGGCGTCATGATCTGCCGCACCGGCGAGCCGTACGAGAGCCGCGACCTCGTCGACCTCACGCCCCGCGCGGTGCACGTGCTCATCGACCTCAAGGCCGGCGACGCCACCGCGACGATCTTCACCAACGACCTCACGCACGACTACGTGCACGAGAACAGCGCGTACGCCAGCTGATGATCACGAACCCCGCCGCCGACACCGGACTCGCGCACGTCAAGGCCGAGACCCTCATCGAGTCGCTGCCGTGGCTGAAGCGGTTCCACGGCCAGGTCATCGTCGTGAAGTTCGGTGGGAACGCGATGGTCGATCCCGACCTGCAGCGGACGTTCGCCGAGGACATGGTCTACCTCCGGTACGCCGGCATCCGGCCCGTCGTGGTGCACGGCGGCGGTCCGCAGATCACGCGGATGCTCGACCGGCTCGGCATCCAGAGCGAGTTCCGCGGGGGATACCGCGTCACCAGCCCGGAGGCCATGGAGGTCGTCCGCATGGTGCTCACCGGGCAGATCAGCCGCGACATCGTCAGCCACATCAACGAGCACGGTCCGCTCGCCGCGGCCCTCTCCGGTGAGGACGCGGGGCTGTTCGAGGGACGCCGACGCACGATCGAGGTCGACGGCGAGCAGGTCGACATCGGACTGGTCGGCGACGTCGTCGGGGTGAATCCGGAGGCGGTGCTCGCCCAGCTCGACGCCGGCCGGATCCCCGTGGTCTCGTCCATCGCCCCCGACATCGACGAGCCCGGCCAGGTGCTCAACGTCAACGCCGACGCGGCCGCCGGTGCTCTCGCCGCCGCTCTCGGCGCCGCGAAGCTCGTCATCCTCACCGACATCGCCGGGCTCTACGCCGACTGGCCGAACCGCGACTCGCTGGTCTCGGTCATCGACAGCGAGGAGCTGCGCGCCCTGCTGCCGACGCTCGAGTCGGGGATGATCCCGAAGATGGCGGCCTGCCTCGACGCCGTCGACGCGGGCGTCGCCAAGGCGGCGATCATCGACGGCCGCGAGCCGCACTCCGTGCTGCTCGAGGTGTTCACCCCAGGCGGTGTCGGCACCGAGGTCGTGCCCGCCGCCGCCCACTGACCGGAGGAGATCGTGACCCACGACGACACCGACGCACTCGCCGCCCACTGGAGAGAGCGCTTTGCCGACCGCATGATGCGAACCCTCGGCGCGCCGCAGCTCTTCCTGGTGCGAGGTGAGGGAGCGCGTGTGTGGGACGTCGACGGCCGCGAGTACCTCGACTTCCTCGCCGGCATCGCCGTGAATTCGCTGGGGCACGCGCATCCGGTGTTCGTGGAGGCGGTGTCGCGTCAGGCGGCGACCCTCGCACACGTCTCGAACTACTTCTCCACGCCGCCGCAGCTCGAGCTCGCCGAGCGGCTCTGCCGCCTCACCGGCGCGGGTGACTCCGGGCGCGCCTACTTCTGCAACTCCGGCGCCGAGGCGAACGAGGCGGCGTTCAAGCTCGCCCGCCTCAACGTCGGCGACGGCCGCCGTCGCCGGGTCCTCGCGCTCACCAACTCGTTCCACGGACGCACGATGGGCGCCCTCGCCCTCACGGGCAAGCCGCCGATGCGCGAGGCGTTCGAGCCCCTGCCCGGCAACGTCGAGCACATCGACACGACGATCGAAGCCCTCGAGGCGGCGATCGACGACACCGTCGCGGCGCTCTTCGTCGAGCCGGTGAAGGGCGAGGCCGGGGTCGTCGACCTCCCGCCGGGCTTCCTCGTCCGCGCGCGTGAGCTCACCGAGCAGCACGGGGCGCTCCTCATCGTCGACGAGATCCAGACCGGGGTGGGCCGTACGGGGGAGTGGTTCGCCTACATGCACGACGGCGTCGTGCCGGATGCGGTGACCATCGCCAAGGGCATCGCCGGCGGGTTCCCGATCGGCGCCCTGGTCACGTTCGGCCACGCGTCCGACCTCTTCCAGCGCGGACAGCACGGGTCCACCTTCGGGGGCAACCCGCTCGCCGCGGCGACCGCCAACGCCGTGCTCACCGAGATCGAGGACTCCGGTCTCGTGGCCAACGCTGCGCGCCGGGGGGCCGAGATCCGCGAGGCGATCGCCGCGATCGGCTCCCCGCTCGTGGAGGAGATCCGCGGTCGGGGACTGCTCATCGGCGTGGGCCTGACCGAGCCCGTGGCCAACGAGGTCAACGCGGCGGCGCTCGCCGAGGGCCTCATCGTCAACGCCGCCAACGACTCGAGCATCCGGATCGCACCGCCCCTCATCATCGGCGACGACGAGGTGGCGGCCTTCGCGACCCGGTTCGCCGCGGCCCTCGCCGCCGTCGAGCGCGCGTAGCCGACCGCTATCCTGAACCTTTCGACGAGACACCCGAAGGCGACGCATGACACGGCACTTCCTCCGCGACGACGACATCACCCCTGCCGAGCAGGCCGAGATCCTCGACCTGGCGGAGCGCTTGAAGGCGGACCGATTCCAGGCCCGCCCGCTCGAGGGACCGCAGACGGTGGCGGTCATCTTCGACAAGTCGTCCACCCGCACCCGGGTGTCGTTCGCGGTGGGCATCGCCGATCTCGGCGGCAGCCCGCTGATCATCAGCACCGCGTCGAGTCAGCTCGGCGGCAAGGAGACGGCCTCCGACACCGCGCGGGTGCTCGAGCGCCAGGTCGCGGCGATCGTCTGGCGCACCTATGCGCAGTCGGGGCTCGAGGAGATGGCGCTCGGCACCCGGGTGCCGGTGGTCAACGCGCTCTCCGACGACTTCCACCCCTGCCAGCTGCTCGCCGACCTGCTGACCATCCGTGAGCACCGCGGCGATCTCGCC
Source organism: Cnuibacter physcomitrellae (assembly GCF_014640535.1). Classification (NCBI taxonomy): domain Bacteria; kingdom Bacillati; phylum Actinomycetota; class Actinomycetes; order Micrococcales; family Microbacteriaceae; genus Cnuibacter; species Cnuibacter physcomitrellae. The sequence continues at coordinate 4,432 of NZ_BMHD01000002.1, read as the reverse complement.
GGCTTGAAGGTCGCCTTCCTCGGCGACGGCCGCAGCAACATGGCCCAGTCGTACCTCCTGGCGGGAGCGACCGCGGGCATGCACGTCACGATCGGCTGCCCGGCGAGCTACGCCCCGACGGCCGAGGTGATCGCCGACGCCGAACGCCGCGCGGCGGAGACCGGCGGTTCCGTCCGCGTCGTCTCCGACCCGGTCGACGCGGCGTCGGGCGTCGACGTCGTCGTGACCGACACGTGGGTGTCGATGGGCAAGGAGGACGAGAAGGCGGAGCGGGTCGCGACCTTCGGCGCCTTCACCGTCGACGGCGAGCTGATGGCCGCGGCGAAGGAGGACGCGCTGTTCCTCCACTGCCTCCCCGCCGACCGCGGGTTCGAGGTCACGGCCGACGTCATCGACGGCCCGCAGAGCGTCATCTGGGACGAGGCGGAGAACCGCCTCCACGCGCAGAAGGCGCTGCTGGTCTGGCTGCTCGAGGGGGCGGGAGCGGCCGCATGAGCGAGGTCGCCAACCGGTCCGGAGAGGCCGGCGCCCTCTGGGGCGGTCGCTTCAAGGGCGGGCCGGCACCGGAGCTGATCGAGCTCAGCCGCTCGACGCACTTCGACTGGCAGCTCGCGCAGTACGACATCGCGGGGTCTCGAGCCCACGCGCGGGCGCTCGCCCGGGCGGGGTATCTCAGCGACGACGAGCTCGAGGGCATGCTCTCCGCGCTCGACGCGCTCTCGACGGCGGTCGACGACGGCACGTTCCGTCCGCTCCCCGAGGACGAGGACGTCCACTCCGCCCTCGAGCGCGGCCTCATCGACATCGCCGGCGCCGAGCTGGGCGGTCGACTGCGGGCGGGGCGCAGCCGCAACGACCAGATCGCCACCCTGGTCCGGATGCTCCTCCGCGACCACGCTCGCACGCTCTCGACCCTGCTCGTCGACCTGGTCGACGCGATCGCCGCCCAGGCGGGCGATCACCTGACCGCGATCATGCCCGGCCGCACCCATCTGCAGCACGCGCAGCCGGTGCTCCTCGCGCACCAGCTGCTCGCGCACTGCTGGCCGATCGTGCGCGATCTCGAGCGTCTCCGCGACTGGGACGCGCGGGCGGATGCCTCGCCCTACGGCTCGGGTGCGCTGGCGGGCAACACCCTCGGCCTCGACCCGGGCGCGATCGCCGCCGAGCTCGGCTTCTCTGCGGTCGTCGAGAACTCGATCGACGGCACCGCATCGCGCGACCTGGTCGCCGAGTTCGCGTACGTCTGCGCGCAGGTGGGCATCGACCTCTCCCGGTTCGCCGAGGAGATCATCCTCTGGAACACCAAGGAGTTCGGCTTCGTCACGCTCTCCGACTCGTACTCCACGGGCTCGTCGATCATGCCGCAGAAGAAGAACCCCGACATCGCCGAGCTCGCGCGCGGCAAGGCCGGCAGGGTGATCGGCAACCTCACCGGCCTGCTGGCGACGCTCAAGGGTCTGCCTCTGGCGTACAACCGAGACCTCCAGGAGGACAAGGAGCCGGTCTTCGACTCGATCAAGACGCTCGAGGTCCTGCTGCCCGCCTTCACCGGCATGGTCGCGACGATGGAGTTCCACACCGAGCGGATGGCCGAGCTGGCTCCGCAGGGCTATTCGCTGGCGACCGACGTCGCCGAGTGGCTGGTGAAGCAGCACGTGACGTTCCGCGACGCTCACGAGATCACGGGGGCGCTGGTGCGCTTCGCCGAGATGCACGGGCTCGAGCTCGACGAGCTCACCGACGAGCAGTACGCCGCGCTCTCGCCGCACCTCACCCCGGCGGTGCGCGAGGTGCTGACGATCGAGGGCTCGGTGGCGAGCCGGGCCGGGGCGGCCGGCACGGCGCCCGAGCGGGTCCGGGAGCAGCTGGCGAACCTCACCGCGCGCATCCGCACGCTCGCCGCGGCGCTCTCGCACGGGGAAGGGAGGCTCGGATGAGCACGTCGAAGCCCCCACGCGATCCCGGCGACCCGGGGTTCTGGCGCCGGCCCCTTCCCTCGTGGGCGGTCTGGACGCTGATCGGCGTGGCCGCCGCGATCGTCGTCGCGGCGATCGTGGTGTCGCTCTCGCTCGGCGTGAAGCTGTTCTGACCCGGATGCCCGTCGACCTCGCCGCCTCCGCCGTCGTGGTCGCGCCGGCGCTGCTGGGAGCCGTGCTCAGCCACGACTCACCAGCGGGACTCGTCTCGCTCCGGATCACGGAGGTCGAGGCGTATCTCGGGACGGGGGAGGACCCTGGCTCGCATGCCCATCGGGGCCGGACACCGCGCAACTCGGTGATGTTCGGCCGTCCCGGCACGCTGTACACGTACTTCACCTACGGCATGCACACCTGCGCCAACGTGGTGTGCTCGCCGGAGGGCTCCGCCTCCGCCGTGCTGCTGCGGGCGGGCGAGGTGGTGGCGGGGGAGGACCTGGCTCGCAACCGGAGAGGCGAGAAGGTCTCCGCGCGCGACCTCGCCCGCGGACCGGCCCGGCTCGTCGTGGCGCTGGGGATCTCGATGGCCGACAACGGCGCGGACGTCGACCGTCCGCCCTTCCACCTGGAGCTGCCCTCCGTTCCGGCCTCCGGCTACGAGGAGACGCTGCGGACCGGCGTCAGCGGCCCAGGCGGGGCCGATCCGTTCCGGTGGAGGTTCGCCCTGCGGGACGAGCCGACGGTCTCGCCGTACAAGGTCCATCCGTCGCTGCGATCCGTCCGCGCGGATCGGGGCGTGCAGCGCTGATACGCTCGGAGGCGTGATGGACAGTGCCACGACGACCCTGTCCGCGCAGCACAACGACGAGTCGTTCGACGACATCTGGGACGAACTCGTCTGGCGCGGACTCATCCACGTCTCCACCGACGCCGCCGCTCTCAAGGAGCTGCTCGCCGGTCCTCCCATCACGTACTACTGCGGCTTCGACCCCACGGCCCCGAGCCTGCACCTCGGCAACCTGGTCCAGATCCTCACGATGAGGCGGCTGCAGCTGGCCGGCCACAAGCCGCTCGGACTCGTCGGCGGATCGACCGGGCTGATCGGCGATCCCCGGCCGACGGCCGAGCGCACTCTCAACACGCGCGAGACTGTGGCCGAGTGGGTGGGCTACCTGCGAGGACAGATCGAGCGGTACCTCAGCTTCGAGGGCGAGAACGCGGCCCGGATGGTCAACAACCTCGACTGGACCGAGCCGCTCTCGGCCATCGACTTCCTCCGCGACATCGGGAAGTACTTCCGTGTGGGCACGATGCTCAAGAAGGACGCCGTGTCCGCGCGGCTGAACTCCGATGCGGGCATCAGCTACACCGAGTTCAGCTACCAGATCCTGCAGGGGATGGACTACCTCGAGCTCTACCGGTCGTACGGCTGCGTGCTGCAGACCGGGGGAAGCGATCAGTGGGGCAATCTCACGAGCGGCACCGACCTGATCCACCGCGCCGAGGGGGTGAGCGTGCACGCCATCGGCACCCCGCTCATCACCAATTCCGACGGGACGAAGTTCGGCAAGAGCGAGGGCAACGCCGTCTGGCTGGATGCTCGGCTCACGAGCCCGTACGCGTTCTACCAGTTCTGGCTCAACACCGATGACGCCGACGTGATCCCCCGCCTCAAGGTGTTCACGTTCCGGGATCGTGCCGAGATCGAGCGGCTCGAGCAGGCCACGGTCGAGGCGCCGTTCCGTCGTGAGGCCCAGCGCGCCCTCGCGTACGACGTGACGGCCCTGGTCCACGGGGTCGAGGCCACGGACGCGGCGATCGCCGCGTCGCAGGCGCTCTTCGGGCAGGGCGATCTCACGGCGCTCGACGCCGACACGCTCGCGGCCGCAGTGGGGGAGCTCCCCGGCACGGAGGCCACCGAGTCGACCACCGTCGTCCAGGCGCTCGTCGACTCCGGACTCGCGCAGAGCCTCGGCGAGGCCAGGCGCGCGCTCGCCCAGGGTGGCGTGTACCTGAACAACGCGAAGGTCGACGACGAGCAGGCCACCTTCGAGGGTGCCGCGCTCGCGGGCGGCGTCGCGGTGATCCGTCGTGGCAAGCGCACTCTCGCGGGAGTGCGCCTGGCCTGAGATTCCGCGCGACACGCCGAGGTGACTCGGTGGATTTGCGCGGGTCTCGGGGCGTGCGTATAGTCATTACCCGTCACCCCAAAGGTGCGGGAGAGCCGAAGAGCTCCCCGGCCTCAAGAGGGACCAGATCCTCTCCGAAATCCAGATGGCTCTTGAAGCTCTCGGTCTCGGGTCGTAGGATCGAAACCCACTCCGAAGAAGCCAATCGATTTGACAGGCGAAAACGAAGTGGTAAGGTAGAGAAGTTGCCCCGGAGCGACAGCCGAAAGGCCTGAAGTCGGGTGCGTCCGATCCTTGAGAACTCAACAGCGTGCACTATGTTCAATGCCAAATTACCCCGTACTTCAGCTTTGGCTGGGGTTGGGATTCCTTTTGGATAACTAA